>DAITPL010000128.1:0-5398 GCA_036833615.1 Rhodanobacter sp. | reverse complement strand
GATCGAGGCACCGGCAGCATTGGCGAAAGCTGCAAAGATTCACGCCACAAACGCGGAGGTCGCACCGGCGAGCGGTGCAGGGAAGCGATGGGAGTGCGCTGCTTCGGGTGCGTTCGGGCTTTGCACAAAAGGCTTCAGGCACCTTCCATCGTCTGCGCCTCATTGCAGGCGCGCCATGATCTGCTTGAAGCGCGGCAGCTCGCGTATCTTCGCGAAGTCGGGATCGTGCTCGATCCAGCTGCGTGAGCCGGCGCCGGTGGCGATGGCGTGATCGAGGGTGTCCAACGCGCGGTCGACGTCGCCCAGCTCGGCGTAGTTGCACGCGACGTTGTACAGCACGCCAAAGTCGTCCGGCTGCAGGCGCAAGGCTTCCTCCAGATTGGGGCGTGCCCCGGCGGCGTCGCCGACGCGTATCTGCAGCCCGGCGGCAAGGTAGCGCGCGCGCGCGTTCGAGGCATCGAGTTCTATCGCCGCAAGCGCCGCCTGCAATGCCAGCGGCAGCAACTCCTCCACGCGCCCTTGGTCCGCCAGCGTCGTGGCGGCATTGACCGCCAGCGCCAGCGCCTGGAACTCGTCGGGACGCGTGCGGTGGGCCGCCTCGAACTCATCCACGGCCAGCGCAAAGCGGCCCTGCGCAAAGCAATGCCGGGCATAGTAATAGTGGGCTTCGTAGAGTTCCGGGTCGAGTTCGATCGCGCGCTCGAACGCCGCGATCGCGCCCTCATCATCGCCGGCCAGCGACAAGGTGTTGGCGTGGGCGACGTGCGCCTCCGCCAGGTCAGGCGCCAGTTCCAGCGCCCGCTTCGCGGCGGCGAGCGCCTCGGCCAGCACGTCTTCCGGTTGCAGCACGCGCCAGATCAGCAATTGCGCCAGGGAATCGGCCAGCCCGGCATGGGCTTGTGCGTACTTGGGGTCGAACTCGATCGCACGACGAAACATCTGTGGCGCGTTGACCCAGTTTTCCGAACTTTTCAACCATTGGATTTGACGACCGCGCAGATAAAACTCGTACGCGCGCATGTCGCTCGGCGCACGCGAGGTGCAGTCCACGTCAATCTCCTCGGCGCCTTTCAACGAAGCGCTCAAGGCGCGCACCACGTTGCGCGCAATTTCCTCCTGGATCGCGAAGACGTCGCGCAGTTGCCGGTCAAAGCTTGCCGACCACAAGTGATAGCCGCTGTGCGCGTCGATCAACTGTGCCGTGACGCGTACGCGGTCGCCCGACTTGCGCACGCTGCCTTCCATGATGGCGGCGACGTTCAACGCGCGGCCGATATCGCGCGAATCCGTGCCGCCGTCGCGGAAGCGGAACGACGACGTCCGGGAGGTGACGCGCAAGCCGTGGACTGACGCCAGCGCGTTGATGATCTCCTCGGCGAGGCCGTCGCAAAAATAGGCCTGGTCCCGGCGCTCGCTGAGGTCGGTGAACGGCAGGATGGCCACCGACGCGTCCGGGGCGGGCGCGGGTTCGCCCGGCGTGGTGGGCACGGCGGGCGACAGCGCAATCGCCGCAGCGCGCTCGATCGCGCGTGCGCCAAGGTCGTAAACCAGGGCCAGCACACAAGCCAGCACGAAGCCCAGCGCGAGCAGGATGATCAGCAACCGGTTGGACCACAACGGCAACCCGAGCGGGGCGAAGGTGGCGCTGGCCAGCTGGATCAATACCCAGCCGACCACCACATACACCGCCGCCACCCGGAACGTGCGCCAGCGGCGAAATTCGTCGAAAGCCCGCTTCAGTGAACCGATCAAGTCACTCATGCGCGAGGTCTCCGTGTGGCGTGCGGTCGACGCGCCCAAGGGCGGCGTCCGCAGACCTGTGCGTCATACTACACACCAATCAGCCGGGAGCCGCGCAGGCTGCTCATCGGCGGGTTGGCTCACCCGCGCAGAAGAAGGCAGGTGGTCAATTGAGCCACGTTGCCCGCTGGCCACGGCCTGAGCCAGGGCATGCTTTCGATAATGCAGCGTCGGCTCGATGTGGTCGGGCCCGACGCAACACGGGCCCGGAGCCACGTGCAGGTGGCAAGACTGAGACGCGGGGTGTTGGCAATGGTCGCCACACCCGGGCAGGAGCGAAGCGCGAGATCCAGGCTTGCGGCTAGTCGCCCTGAACCCTGAGGGCAGGTGGTTTGTGGAGTGCCCGGTTCGGACCCGCATGGTGCGGGCGGGGCTTGAAATCGCGCCAGACGGCCGGATGTCTGATCCAAGGGGGGTCCGCAGCCGAGGAGCGTGCCCCATGGACTTGCTTGCCAATGATTATCCGCAGGTGATTCTCGCCGCGCGCGAGGCGCCGTGTTTGTCGCTTTACCAGCCGACGCATCGCCAGCATCCGGACAACCTCCAGGATCCGATCCGCTTTCGCAACCTGGTCAAGGAACTCGCCCAATCGCTGCGGCTGAAGTACCCCGAGCGCGAGATCGAGTCGCTGCTGGCGCCACTGCACGCGCTGGCCGACGACACCCCATTCTGGAACCACACGCTGGACGGCCTTGCCGTGTTGGCGGCGCCGGATTTCTTCCGCGTCTATCGCCTGCAGCGGCCGGTGGCTGAGCTGGCCGTAGCTGCCGACAGCTTCCATACCAAGCCGTTGCTGCGTATCGTGCAATCCGCCGATCGTTACCAGGTGCTGGGCGTGAATCGCCACGAGGTGCGGCTGTACGAGGGCAACCGCGACCATCTCGACGCGATCGAGCTGGCACCGGGTGTGCCGCGCACGCTCGACGCTGCCCTGAACCGCGATGTCGAGCGCGAGCGTGCCATACGTACCCACGGACCGATCCGGCAGGCGATGGGGCGCCACGGTGCGAGTGACGTGAAGCAGGACGGCATCGAGGCGGACACCGAGCGCTTTTTCCGCGCCGTCGACCAGGCCGTGCTCGAACACCACTCGCGACCAACCGGACTGCCGCTGCTGCTGGCCGCCATGCCGGAACACCATCACCTGTTTCGCCAGGTCAGCCGCAATCCGCACCTGCTGGCAGCCAGCATCGACGTGTTTCCGGGCGACCTGGACATAAATGCGCTGCGCGGGCGCGCCTGGGAGCAGATACAGCCGCATTACCTGGAGCGCCTGGCCGGGCTGGTTGACCGCTTGCATGCCGCAAGTCACCGCGCCCAGGCCACGGATGATCTGGCCGCGGCAGCGAAGGCGGCGGCAGCGGGCCGCATCGAGACCTTGCTGCTGGATGCCGATCGCCAGATTCCCGGTCGCACGGATGCGGGCAGCGGTGACATCACCTTGGGCAAACTGGACGACCCGGAGACCGACGACCTGCTCGATGACCTTGGCGAACGCGTACTGGCTACCGGCGGCGAGGTGGTGGTGGTACCGGCCGAACGCATGCCGACCCGCACCGGGCTGGCGGCGATCTACCGGTTTTGATGCAGCCGTTTGTGCCAAAGCCAGCGTCGGCGTCGCCACCCGCCGATGCCGGCTTGTCCGTCGACATTCGGCTGCTGGCCGCCGATGAGTTGCGCACGGCGACGGCCATCCTCGCCAACGGCATGCGTGACAATCCGGTGCACGTGCAGGCATTCGGCACCCGGCCGCAGCATCGGCAGCGGCGCTTGCACCGATTCCTTGGCCACCTGGTCGCCTACATCCGATCGCACGGCAGCCTGCTTGGTGCTTTTGTGGATGGCGAACTGGTCGGCGTGCTGGGCATGCTGGAACCGGGCCACTGCCGCCCGCGTTGGTGGGAGGCGCTGGGCTTCGCCGGCGTGATCGCGCTCAGCAACCCGCCGGCTGGCGTATGGCGCATCCGGCGCTGGCTCGCGACGTGGACGCGCAATGATCCGCCGGAACCGCACTGGCATATCGGCCCGCTGGTGGTGGTGCCGGCCTGTCGCCGGCGCGGTGTGGGCCGCCGTCTGCTGCTGCGCTGTTGCCGGCAGCTCGACGCGCTCGGCGCCTCGGCCTGGTTGGAGACGGATCTGGCCATCAACGTTGCCTTCTACCAGACCCTTGGCTTTGTCGTCACCCGCCACGAACCCGTGCTTGGCGTGGCAAACTGGTTCATGCGTCGCGCGCACCAGCAGGCGAGCGAACCCATTCGCCCGGCGTAGGGCGCAAGAGGTTTGCGCCAGTTGGTTTGATGCAACAGCGGGGGGGACCGCGGTACCAGCTGCCACCGTCGGCGGTATCAAATCAATCCAGCAATTTCACCACGCTGCGCCCCCGACTGATGGCGACGATGCGGGCCTGCGCATCGGCCAGCCGCGAGGTCGGCACGCACAGGTGCAAATCCATCCCGTCGGCGGCACCGGTTTCGCTCTCGATGCTGGCGCCCAGTTCCGCCACACGCGCCTTGAGCAACGCGGCATCGGCAAATTCGCAATGCACATGCAGCCGCGTCATCGCCACGATCGGAACGCGCACGCCGCGGCGCAGGCACTCGGCGGCCGTGCCGCCGTAGGCGCGCATCAGGCCGCCGACGCCGAGCTTGATGCCGCCAAACCAGCGCGTTACGACCACCATCACGCGATCCATGCCCTGGCCATCGATGGCCAGCAGGATCGGCCGGCCGGCGCTGCCGCCCGGTTCGCCGTCATCGTTGCTGCGGTAGTCCGTGCCGATGCGGTACGCCCAGCAGTGGTGCGACGCTGACGGCGTGACCACCTCACGCAAAAAATCCAGCGCTTGCGCGGCTGACGCCACCGGCGCGGCATGCGCAACAAAACGACTCTTCCTGATCTGCGTCGCGTATTGGCACGGGGCAACCAGGGTGTGCAGAGGCTCGCGCATGCAGGCAGGGGCGGCGATGTGCGGAGGTGGATGCGAGTATGGCGGAGCGATATCGGGAGCACCATGTCGCCACCGGGGCCGCGCGCCCTGGATGGCCAGCGTTTGCCATCGACCTATCCCATTCGCGCCCGACTTGATGCCCAAAGTGGCGTGGTGCCCGTGTCGCAACGGATGGCATCGGCGGGGTTGGCAGTTGGGTCGGGAAACCCGGGTGCCTCACCGCGACTCGGACACGAAGACGTCATGCGCGCTCTTGCATGCTTGCCTCCCCGCGCCCGACGTGCTGCGGCTATCAGGGAAACGGGCGCCACCGAGTTGCCAGGACCTCCCGAGCATGGATTACCTTGACCTCGTTCAATGGCCAGCGATGGTCGTCACCGTGATTGCCGCCTGGTATGTGGCGTCACAAGCTGAAACCAGGCGCGGCATCGGCTTCTGGTGCTTCCTGCTCAGCAACGTGCTCTGGATCATCTGGGGCTGGCATAGCGCCGCGTACGCCCTGGTCGTCTTGCAGGTGTGCCTGGCCGTGCTGAACATTCGCGGGGCGAAAAAAAACGCTGCCGTCTGAAGAACGGCGCGCCATTGATCCAGCCAGCTTTCGGCTGCGCCGCCGGTCGGCATCTTCAGCGCGACGCCGCGGGGGGGCGGGAT
>DAITPL010000127.1:0-5539 GCA_036833615.1 Rhodanobacter sp. | reverse complement strand
GCTCAGACCACATGGGCGCCTCGCTCCCTAGGGCGGTATTGCCCCGCTCCGCGACCGAATTCGTTGGCATGGCGGGATGGGACAGGTAGAGCCAGGCTCCGTGGGGCGGGCACTGCCCGCCGCTCATCGACCGGGCAGGCTTGGCGTCTACCGAACCGAGCTCAGACTGCGCGAAAGCCGGCGGACAGTGCCCGCCCTACAACGGCAAGCTCAGACCACATGGGCGCCTCGCTCCGTAGGGCGGGCACTGCCCGCCGCTTTTTTGCGCAGAGGGCTGAGCTGCGGCGGGCAGGTCCTGGCAACGAATATCACCAATGCCTCAACCCGTTTGACGGGCAACGCCACCAGCGCTGGCTGACCAGCGGCGGTAGTCGGTATCCGCCCGGGGGCGCGCGCACAAAAAAACGGCGCCTTGCCGGCGCCGCCTTTTTTTGCTGGCCCGGAAGCTGGTTCAGGCCAGGTTCTTGGCCGCGAAGTCCCAGTTCACCAGGTTCCAGAACGCGTCCAGATACTTGGCGCGGGCGTTGCGGTAATCGATGTAGTAGGCATGCTCCCACACGTCGGTGGTGAACAGCGGCTTGTCGCTGCCGGTGATCGGCGTGGCCGCGTTGGACGTGTTGACGATGCCAAGCGAGCCGTCCGGGCGCTGCACCAGCCAGGTCCAGCCTGAGCCGAAGTTGCCGGTCGCGGATTTGCTGAACTGCTCCTTGAACTTTTCAAGGGAACCGAACGCCTTGGTGATCGCATCGGCCAGCTTGCCGCTGGGTGCGCCGCCACCATTGGGCTTCATGGAATTCCAGTAGAACGTGTGATTCCAGGTCTGTGCGGCGTTGTTGAACATGCCACCGGACGACTTGCGAATGATGTCCTCCAGCGGGGCATCGGCGAATTCGGTGCCCTCGATCATCTTGTTGAGGTTGGTGACATAACCCTGATGATGCTTGCCGTAGTGGAACTCCAGTGTTTCGGCGGAGATATGCGGTTCGAGTGCATTTTTTTCGTACGGCAGCGGCGGAAGTTTGATCGCCATGAAAGACTCCTTTTCTAACGTTGAACGGGGAAGCAAGCGCTGGCGCCATCGGGCGCCGACAGGTCGCTGATACACTACCAGCCCGGATGCATTGTAAAGATGAAGCGCCAGGCTATGGACATCAACGAACAGATCAGAAACACGCTGGCCAAGCACCCCATCGTGCTCTTCATGAAGGGTACGCCGCAACTTCCCATGGACGGATTTTCCAATCGCGCAGTGCAGGCGCTGGCTGGCGCCGGCGCGGACTTTTACAGCGTCAACGTGCAGGCCGATCCGCAAGTGCGCGCGGCGTTGCCCCATTTCTCCAACTTTCCCACGTTCCCGCAGCTGTTCATCCAGGGTGAACTCATCGGCGGTTGCGACATCATTGAAGACCTGCATGCGGCCGGCGAGCTGGCACGCATGGCGCACGACGTGGCCGGGCTGTCGCATTGAACGCATTGCCCGACGTCCGCTTGCCGGCAGCGTGGCGGCCAGCAAGCGGGTCGCTGCAGGATCGTGTGGTGCTGGTCACCGGTGCCTACGGCGGGCTGGGCAGCGCGACGGCCCGCGCCGCGTCGCGGGCCGGTGCCACCGTGGTGATCACTGGCAGGCGCAAGCGACAACTGGAGCAGTTGTACGACGCCATGGGCGCCGAGGGGCTGGGCGCGCCGATCATCCATCCGTTGGACATGGAAGTGGCCACGCCGCGTGATTACCTCGCGCTGGCCGAAGGTCTGGAGCGCGATTGCGGCCGGCTTGACGGCATCGTGCACGCGGCGGCCAGCTTCAACGGCTTGACGCCGATCAGCATGCACAAGCCCGATGACTGGTTGCGCGCGTTGCACGTCAATGTTTCCGCGCCATTTGCACTGACGCAGGCATGTTTGCCCCTGCTGCTGCAGGCGCGCGACAGCGCCGTGGTGTTCGTGCTGGACAATCCCGAGTTGCTGCAGCGTGCGCATTGGGGCGGTTACGGCGTGGCCAAGGCGGCGCTGGAGCGGTTTGTCGCGATCCTGCATCAGGAAACCGACGATGGCCCGCTGCGCACGCATGCCGTGCTGCCCGGGCCAATGCGCACGGCGTTGCGGCAGAAGGCGTATTTCGGCGAAGACAGCACACAATGGCCGACGCCCGCGGCGACCGCCGATGCCATCGTCTACCTGCTTGGTGCGCCAGCGGCGGATGCGCGTGGTGCCGTGCTGGATTTGCGTGGCGCATGAAACCCGCAGTGCACGCTGACCCCGGGAGGCCTTGAATGGAAACGCAGATGACCACGCTGTCGGCGGGGATCATGTTGTTTCTGATCATGGACCCGCTGGGCAACATCCCGATTTTCCTGAGCCTGCTCAAGCAGGTGCCGCCGAAGCGCCGCCGCTGGGTCATGGTGCGCGAATTGCTGATTGCCCTGGGTGTGCTGCTGGGGTTTCTGTTTGGCGGTCAGTACATGCTGCATCTGCTGCAGTTGAAAACCGATTCGATCAGCATTGCCGGCGGCATCGTGTTGTTCCTGATCGGTATCCGCATGGTGTTCCCGCCAGCCGATGGCGGTGGCATCTTCGGTGGCGCGGCCGACGGCGAGCCGTTCATCGTGCCGATGGCGATTCCCGGCGTGGCCGGGCCGTCGGCAATGGCTGCGCTGCTGTTGTTGACCAACACGCAACCGGGGCGCACCGCCGATTGGGTGATCGCGTTATTGCTGGCGTGGCTGGCGACGTCGGTGATCCTGCTCAGTGCAACGTATTTGTTCCGCTGGCTCGGTGAGAGCGTGTTGACCGCGCTGGAACGCGTCATGGGCATGCTGCTGATTGCCATGGCGGTGCAGATGTTCCTGGGCGGCGTCGCGTCATTTCTGCATTTGACGATCACCTGAGCGGTTGCCACAAACACATTGTCGCAGGTGTCGTGCGTGCGACCCCGCTGCAGGTCGTGCTGGCATAATCGACTGGCAGGAACCGGGGATTGGAGAACGTCGCATGTTGAGTATTGAACACTCCCTGGTCGAACGGATGCCATGGCTGGCGCAGTACCCGCGCCTGCGTCGGCCCCTTGCCGACGTACTCGGCCGCCTGGCTGACGAGCAAGGTTTCAATCGCGTGCTGGCGCGCGCCGGCGATGCGGAAGGCCTGGCGTTTGTCGAGCGTGTACTGGAACTGCTGGGTACCAGCTATCACGTCACTCCGCATGAGCGCGAACATATCCCGGTGGATGGTCCGTTGCTGGTGGTGGCCAATCACCCGTTGGGCATGCAGGATGCATTGGCGTTGCTGCAGCTGATTGGCTCGGTGCGCCCTGATTTACATATGCTCGGCAACGACTGGCTCGCGGTGGTGCCGCAGTTGCGCAATCTGCTGCTCGCCGTGGATGTGTTTGGCAACGGTGCCGCGTCCCGTCTGCGCGGCATCTATCGCGCCCTGGAGCACGGCGAGGCGTTGATCATGTTTCCTGCCGGGGAGGTATCGCGCGTGCATCCGGCTGGCGTGCGCGACGGCCCCTGGTCGGACGGCTTTGCGCGTTTGTCCCGACGCAGCCGCGCAGCGGTGTTGCCGGTGCATCTGGCGGCGCACAACTCGGCATGGTTCTACGGCTTGTCGATGCTGGCCAAGCCGCTGAGTACGGCCATGCTGCCGCGTGAAGCCGTGGCGCCGGGCAAGCGCCGCATCGGGGTCAGCATCGGTCCCCTGGTCAGCGCCGAGGAACTGGAGCGGCGCAGCGCCGGGGCCACCACGCAGGCGGCGAAGTTGATGCGCCGCCACGTCTATCGCGTGGGTCAGCATCGCGGCTTGATCTTTGGTGGGCAGGCGCCACTGGCGCATCCGGAGCCGGCCGAGCTGGTGGCCGCGGAACTGCAGCAGGCGGACAAGCTGGCCGATCTGCGTGATGGCAAGCAGGCCTGGCTGTTCCGTGGCGGACTGGACAGCGCGGTATTGCGCGAAATTGGTCGTCTGCGGGAGCTGACGTTCCGCCGCGTCGGCGAGGGCACTGGCGCGCGACGTGATCTGGATGCCTACGATCCGTGGTACGAGCATCTGGTGGTGTGGGACCCGGTGGCCTTGCGCGTGGTCGGTGCCTACCGGTTCGGACATGGCGGGCGGCTGATTGGCGAGCACGGCCTGGCGGGGCTGTATACCTCCAGCCTGTTCAATTATTCGCCGGCTCTGGAGTCACGCCTGGCACAGGGGATGGAACTGGGGCGCAGTTTTGTCGCACCGGCGTACTGGCGCTCACGCGCACTGGATCAGTTGTGGCAGGGCATCGGGCTGTACCTGCAGCGCCACCCCGAGGTGCGCTATTTGTTTGGTCCCATCAGCATGTCGGTGACGTTGCCGCGCGAGGCACGCGAATGGATTGTCGCCGCGCATCAGCACTATTTCGGCGCGCCGGGTCTGGCCGCAGCCCGTCAGCCGTTTGTCGTGTCGCCAGAAGTCATCGAAGGTGTGCGTCAGTCGCTGGCGGGACTGGATGCCGCCGCCGGGCTCGGCAAGTTGCGGCATCACCTGGATGCGCTGGGCGTCAGCCTGCCCGTGTTGTATCGCCAGTATGTGGATCTGGTGGAGCCTGCGGGGGTGCAGTTTCTCGGCTTTGGCGAGGATCCCGGCTTTTCCGGTTGCGTGGACGGTCTGGTCATGCTGGATCTGGCCAATCTCAAGCCGGCCAAACGCGCCCGTTATCTGGATGGGGCACGGTGATCCGGTCGCATGGTCGACGACGCCGGGTCGCATGACGGGTGGCCTTTTTGCGCGTCCGGATCGGCTCGCAGGCGCGTGTATTCGTGGTGCCACCGATCACGAAAGTGTCATACACTAACGTTAAGGTTTACTTAAAAGCGATCCAACTGCTCGTCGAAACGCGTGGAACCGCCGCGTACATGCCGACCGGATGAGCAGCAGCGTACCAAGGCACATCTGCGCGCACCGATGCTGAGTCTGTTTCGGCACGCTGGAGCGTATTTTTTCGTTTACTTGTTGCGAGACCTGAGGAATCACCCAAGCATGAAAAGCTCAATTCGCACCAGGCTTTTGCCGTTGGCCATTGCTTCGTTGTTGACCGTGGCACTGCCGTCCATCGCGCAAGATACGTCGTCTGCCGTCAGCGGCCGGGTGCTGGACGCCAGTGGTCAACCGGTCGCCGGTGCGACGGTGCAGATTCTGCATGAACCGTCCGGTACCACCAAGCTCGCCACCACCGATGCGGATGGCCGTTATTCGGCCCAGGGCCTGCGCGTGGGTGGCCCGTTCGACGTGACCGTGTCCAAGGCCGGGTTGACCCAGGCCGAGCAGAAAGACGTTTACCTGCAACTGGCACAAACCCGCTCGGTCAATCTGACGATGGGCGCCCAACAGGCGGCGCAGAACCTGCAAGGCGTGGTGGTCTCTGCCAGTGTCCTGGCGCAGACGTTTTCGCCGGAAAACAAGGGCATGTCGACCAATATTTCCGCGCGCGAGATTGAATCCACACCGACGCCGGACCGCTCGATCCAGAACATCGTGCGCCTCGACCCGCGCATCGTGATCACCGACCGCGAGC
>DAITPL010000126.1:0-5593 GCA_036833615.1 Rhodanobacter sp. | reverse complement strand
CGGCATCCGTGACAACGCGCTTGATCTTCTTCTTGGTCTTGACCGGCTTAGCCATAATTTTGGAAGCTCTTGTTAATCGGTGCGGCCGCAGATGGCCACTTGCTGATTTTCGCGATCGTGGAAGATCGCATTGCCGCTATCACTTCTTGATTGCACGGCGCGGACCCTTGCGGGTACGTGCATTGGTACGCGTACGCTGACCACGCACCGGCAAACCACGGCGATGGCGCAGGCCGCGGTAGCAACCCAGATCCATCAGCCGCTTGATCGCCATGCCCACCTCGCGGCGCAGATCGCCCTCGACGGTGTACTTGCCAACCTCGTGGCGAAGCTTCTCGACTTCACCCTCGCTGAGCGCCTTGATCTGCGTGGTGGGCGCCACGCCCGATTCCGCACAAACCCGCTTCGCCCGGCTGCGGCCGATGCCATAAATGCTCTGCAAACCAACCCAGACATGCTTCTGGACCGGCAAATTGACACCCGCGATGCGCGCCATGTTCTATCTCTCCGATGCGTTTCTTGCGCGGTAAACACGCAATCTTAACCTGAATCACTGTGTCAGAAAAGACCTGCGGCGCCTGAGGTGCCGCCCCGTTCCCGACTTCGACCCTTCAGCGCCAGACTAACTGCGGCGAAGGTTGGCTTTCTTCAGCAAACTCTCGTACTGGTGGCTGACCAGATGCGCCTGAATCTGCGCCGTGAAATCCATCACCACCACCACCACAATCAGCAACGACGTACCACCAAAATAGAATGGCACATGCCAGTACGCCTGCATGAACGATGGCACCAGGCATACCGCCACCAGATAAATCGCCCCGACCAGGGTCAACCGGGTCATCACCGCGTCGACATACGAGGCCGTGGCCTTGCCTGGGCGAATACCCGGAATCAGCGCGCCTGACCGTTTGAGATTGTCGGCGGTCTCATCCGCGTTGAACACGATCGCCGTGTAGAAGAACGCGAAACCGAACACCAGCGCGGCAGACACCATTTCGTAAAACGGTTGGCCAGGGGTCAATTGCTGCGTCAACTCCTGCACCCAGCGCGACGGACTACCGGTGCTGAACCAGGTAATCGCGGTGGCCGGAAACATCAACAGGCTGGACGCGAAAATGGGCGGGATCACGCCCGACATGTTGATTTTCAGCGGCAGGCTCGAGGTCTGATTCATGTAGGCCTTCTGCCCGCCGGAACGCCGCGCGTAGTTCACCGTGATGCGCCGCTGCGCCCGCTCGACAAACACCACAAACGCAGTCACGCCCAGGGCCACCGCAAACACCAGCAACAGCTTGAGCAGTGACAACTCACCGTTGTTCGCCATACCCAGCGTCTGCACCACCGCACCCGGCAAACCGGCAATGATGCCGGCGAAGATCAACAGCGAGATGCCGTTGCCAACCCCGCGTTCGGTCATCTGCTCGCCAATCCAGGTCAGCAGCATGGTGCCAGCCGTCAGGCCGATCACCGAAGACAGAATGAACCCGGGGCCTGGCGTGTACACCACCGGAGCGCCACCCGCGGCGACCTGCCCCTGCAATGCGGCGGCAATACCAAACGACTGCACCAGCGCCAGGCCAACCGTGGCGTAGCGCGTATACATCGTCATCTTGCGTTTGCCCGCCTCGCCTTCCTTGCGCAACGCCATCAGGCTGGGAACGACCGAGCCCATCATCTGGAACACAATGGACGCAGAGATGTACGGGATCACGCCCAACGCAAAGACCGAGAAGCGCTCCAGGGCACCGCCGGAGAACATGTTGAACATGTCCATCAAACCGTTGCCGTTGACCAGATTGCTCATCGCATCCGGATTGACACCCGGCACGGGGATGAACGAACCCAACCGAAACACCACCAGCGCACCCACCACGAAGAGGATGCGCTGACGCAGTTCGGTAAGCTTGCCCAGCTTGCCCAGAGCGTTGCCTTTGGCTGCGGCCACGGTCAGTTACTCCACACTGCCGCCGGCCGCCTCGATTGCCGCCTTCGCGCCAGCCGTAGCCAGCAGCCCGGACAACTTGACCGCGCGACCGATTTCACCCTTCAACACCACCTTGACCTTGCGCGCACGGGCATCGATCAGTCCGGCCTTGTGCAGCACCACCACGTCGATGACGTCATCCTTCAGGTTGGCAAGCTGATACAGGAACACTTCCTGATTCTGCGCCTTGACCTTCGAACGAAAACCAACTTTCGGCATCCGACGATTCAACGGCATCTGGCCGCCTTCAAAGCCGTACTTGTGGGTGCCACCGGCACGCGCATGCTGGCCCTTGTGGCCCCGTCCCGCAGTCTTGCCCAAGCCCGAACCGACACCGCGACCGACGCGCAGGCGCTCCTTGTTCGCACCGTCATTGGGCTGAAGATTATTCAAGCGCATGATGCTTACTCCTCAACCTGGACCAGGTAATAAACGGTATTGATCAAGCCACGGACCTGCGGGCTGTCCTGCAATTCCCGCACGTCGTTGATCTTGCCCAGACCAAGCGCCTTGACACTCAGGCGATGACGCGCCTGCACGCCACCCAGACTCTTGACGAGCCGCACGCGGATCGTTGCCTTCGCTGCTGACTTAGCCATTGCCCATCACCTCTTCCAGCGTCTTGCCGCGTTTGGCAGCGATTTTCTTCGGCGAAGCAACTGCCTGCAGCCCCTTGATGGTGGCGCGCACGAGATTGATCGGGTTGCGTGAACCAACCGCCTTGGCCAGCACGTTCTTGACCCCGACCACTTCCAGCACGGCGCGCATGGCCCCGCCAGCGATCACCCCGGTACCTTCCGAAGCAGGCTGCATATATACGCGGGCAGCACCGTGGTTGGCCTTGATGGCGTACCACAACGTGCCATTGTTCAGTTCAATGTCAACCATCTGGCGGCGTGCGCGCTCCATGGCCTTGGAGATGGCCACCGGCACTTCGCGCGCCTTGCCATAGCCGAAGCCCACTTTGCCCGCACCGTCACCGACCACAGTCAGCGCAGTGAAACTCATCTGGCGGCCACCCTTGACGGTCTTGGCCACACGGTTGACGGCAATCAACTTTTCCAGCATGCCGTCGGAATTTTCGCGATCGGTAGAAGCCATGTGCTTTATCCATATGCCCGGACAACCCGGGACTTTTGCTTGCGGCTTGGCCGCTTGTTGTTGTGTGTCACGTCCCGCGAACCGGTTGAGACAAGTCTTCGATCATCAAGCAATACGCTCGCGATCCCGTACTCAACAACCGGAAACGCGGTCTAGAATTTCAGTCCAGCTTCGCGCGCGGCATCGGCTAGCGCCTTGACCCGGCCGTGATAGCGGAAGCCCGACCGATCAAACGCCACGGCCTCGACACCCGCCGCCAGTGCACGCTCGGCCACGGCCTTGCCCACGGCGGCGGCGGCAGCAATGTTCCGCGTGCCCTTGAGCCCATCCGCGACGGATTTCTGCAGCGTCGATGCCGCCGCCACGACCTTCCGGCCCGAAGCATCGAACACCTGTGCATAGATATGCTGATCGGTGCGATGCACCGACAACCGCGCCACCGCCAATTGACGGATGTGGGAACGGGTTGATTTGGCGCGACGCAGGCGGTTTTCGTTCTTGTTCATGGTGATATCTCCAGAAAGCGGATCGGCAATTGCGGCCAGGTTTCCACGAAGCGCCGATCATGACCGGCCGTACTTCGCGGCAGCGCCAGCACTACGCCTTCTTGGCTTCCTTCAGCGTGATCTTTTCGCCGGCGTAACGTACGCCCTTGCCCTTGTACGGTTCCGGTGGCCGGAAGCCACGAATCTTTGCCGCCACTTGACCGACCGCCTGCTTGTCCGCGCCCTTGATCAGCACTTCAGTCTGCGACGGAGTCTCGATACTGACGCCGGCCGGCGCCTCGAACAGCACTGGATGCGAAAAACCCAGGCTGAGGTTCAGCGACTTGCCCTGCATCGCTACACGGTAACCGACGCCGACCAGTTCAAGCTTGCGCTCATACCCGGTGGAAACGCCGTGGACCATGCTCGCCAGCAGCGAACGCGCTGTCCCGCCGAACATGTCATCGACCCCGGCACCCAGCGTGATGTGCGCCACGCCGGCATCGGTCGAGACGACCACACCCGGCAAGTGGTGCATGCTGAGGGTACCCTTGGGGCCCTTCACCGTGATGGCGTCTTTGCCAACGGTCAGGTCAACACCCTTGGGGAGCGTAATAGGTTGTTTGGCAACACGTGACATGAAAGGCTCCTTACGCCACCTGGCCGATGACTTCGCCGCCCAGGCCCTTGGCACGGGCCTGCGCATCGGTCAGCAAACCGGCGGAAGTCGAAATGATCGAGATACCCAATCCGCCCAATACCTTGGGCAGTTCGCCCTTGCCGCGATATACACGCAGGCCGGAACGGCTGACGCGGGCAATTTTCTCGATGGCGGGTTGTCCATCGAAATACTTGAGCTGGATTTCAAGCACCGGCTTGCCTTCGACATTGGCAACTTCGGCGCCGAGGACGTAGCCCTCGTTCTTCAGCAGGTTGGCGATCGCCACCTTCAGTTTCGACGACGGCATACGCACAGCGGGCTTGCCCATAGCCTGGGCATTGCGCACACGCGTAAACAGATCGGCGATGGGATCAGTCATGCTCATGAGGAGTCCTTCAGAGTGCACCGATATCCAGTAAAACCGGAAATCAATTGAGTTGTGAGCCGACTTCGCAGCCGACCTGCGTTGCGCAGACCGACGACTATATCAGCAAATCGGATTCAAGCGAACCACCATGCAACGATTACATCGGCAGCGGCAGCGTTGACTTCCCGGCAGCGCACACGCCAGGACGAACTCACGTCGCGCCGCACAGATCCTTTACCAGCTGGCCTTGCGCAAGCCCGGAACGTCGCCGCGCATGGTCGCTTCGCGCAGCTTGTTGCGACCCAGGCCGAACTTGGCGTACACCGCCCGCGGACGTCCGGTCAAGGCACAACGCGTGCGCTGGCGCACCGGGCTGGCGTCGCGTGGCAACTTCTGCAGCTTGCCCTGCGCTTCCATCTTTTCCTCGTAGGACGCGGTGGCGCTGAGTACAACTGCTTTCAGCGCACTGCGTTTTGCCGCATATTTCTTGACGAGCCGGGTCCGCTTGATATCGCGGTTCACCATTGATGTCTTGGCCATGGATTACGCCTATCAGTTACGGAACGGGAAGCTGAACGCGGCCAGCAGGGCTTTCGCCTCTTCATCGGTCTTGGCGGTGGTGGTGATGGAGATATCCATGCCACGCAGCGCATCGACCTGATCGAACTCGATCTCGGGGAAAATGATCTGTTCCTTGATACCGAAGTTGTAGTTGCCGCGCCCGTCAAACGCCCGGCCGGACACCCCACGGAAGTCACGCACGCGCGGCAGCGAGATGTTGATCAGACGATCGAGAAACTCGAACATCTGCGCACGACGCAGCGTGACCTTGCAGCCAATGGGCCACCCTTCGCGGATCTTGAACGAAGCCACGGACAACCGTGCCTTGGTCGTGACCGGCTTCTGCCCGGACAGCTTGGCCATGTCGGCCACGGCATTGTCCAGCACTTTCTTGTTGGCCGCCGCTTCGCCCACGCCCATGTTCAGCGTGATCT
>DAITPL010000125.1:0-5595 GCA_036833615.1 Rhodanobacter sp. | reverse complement strand
ACGCGCTGGATCTGCCGATCAGCGCGGCCGTGCATTCGGTGTTGCATGGCGTGGCGACCCCGGTTGATGCGCTGCGCGCGCTCATGGCGCGCGAGCGCAAACCGGAATATCCGCATGGCTTGTTCGGCCCCGATTGAGACTGCGGTGCGTTGATGGGGCGCGTGCCGCGCGTCGGCAGCGACCTGCGGATTGCTCCGTTCCCCGCGGCGGCCGCGCCAGCGCAGCGACTGGATACGCCGCGCGGTGCAGATGAGTGCGGTATCGGCACGTGGCCCTGCTAAGCTCAGGCATTTGACCGTCGCACGGATCGCATGCGCATGCAGCAGCAAGCGGACGACAAACAACTCAATACGCCCCCCACACCCGGCAACGGCGATGACCGCATGTCGCCGGCGTGGCGCCAGTTGCTGGCTGCGCCCGCGCCAGCAACGGATGTGCAGCACGGCGTGCTCGGCTTCTTCCTCGAAGTGCTCGGGGCGGACGGTGGCGCGTTTGCGCATGTGGAGGTCGCGCCGGTCTGGTTGACCGTGGCCGAACGCGGTCGTTACGTGCGTCCGCTGCCGCTGGACAGTCGACACCTGTTGCAGTCGCCATTGCAGGCGCATGAGCAACGCCTCGCCGCAACCATGCTCGGCCTGCCGCAGACCTTGCGCAAAGGCCGCAGCTATGCGCGTCTCAAAGGCCAGGTGGGCGACGCCTTGCTGGCGGAAGTGCTGGATACCGCGCCGTGCTTCCTCGGGGGCCTGGGTGGTTTGCGCCTGTCGAGCGGCGAGTCGCGGCCGCTCAACTGGCGTTGGCGCATGGAGCCTGACGGCAGCCAGCGCCTGTTGCCCATCCTGCCAGCAAATCAGCGCTTGCTATGGATCGACGCGCTCTGGTACCTCGATGCCGAGCGTGCCACGCTCGGTGTGCTCGATGGGGCGCGGGAGGAATCGCAGTGGCTGGCGTTGCCGCCGCTGCGCCACGAATACGGCAGGCGGATGCGCACGCGTCTGCCGGATAGCCGCGTGGCGCTGCGCGTGCCGCCGCCGCAGGTGTTTGCCGAGGTGCAGCGATCCGAGCTGGCCCCGCAGCCGGTGCTGACCTTGCACGCGTTGACGCGGCACGCCAGGCTGGCGGCCGGCACGCCACCACTGGGTTACGTGCGGCTGGCGTTTGATTACGCTGGCGAGCGCCTGCCCGCGCGCGGTGGCGAGCCGCTGGTGCGCCGCGTGCGCGATGGTCAACTGGTCGAGATCGTGCGCCGCCGCGCCGAGGAATTGGCGGCGATGGAGCAACTCGAGCGCGCCGGTTTGACTTCTTCCGCGGACACCGAAGGTCTGCCGTGGGACGTCGCCGAGACCCTGCCCGACGACGCGTGGCTGTTTCCCGGCACGGGCTCGGCGGGTGCGCTGGAAGTCAATACGCCCGCGCGCTGGCTGGCCTTGCGCTCGCGCTTGGAGGAGGAAGGCTTTCAGGTCGACTATGCGCCGAGCTTTCCGTTCGAGGTGCTCGACGGGCCGGTGCGCTGGTACGGCCGGGCGGTGGACGACAGCGATGACCACGCGTTTGATCTGGAAATCGGCATCGAAGTCGACGGCGCACGCTACAACCTGTTGCCGGCAGTGGCGCAAGCGCTGGTCGAACGTCAGTTGAGCCTCCGTCCGGCATCCAACGAGCCGGCCGACGCCGTGTGGTATGCGCCACTGGATGCGCGCCGGCGCGTGCCTGTGCGCGTGCAGGAATTGCGCGGGCTGCTGGCGCCGCTGGCCGAATACCTGGAGAAGCCGCGCGAGAAACTGCACCTGCCGCGCGTGCAGGCCGGGCGGCTGGAAGAGCTGGTGGCCGCCATGCCCAGCGGTGGTGCGCTGGAGGCGCCGGAACGCCTGCGTGGTTTTACCGCGCGCTTGCGCGACGCCGCCGCGCGGGCCAGCGATGCGGTGCCGCCCGGTATCACCGTGGAGTTGCGGCCGTATCAACGCGAAGGGCTGCGCTGGTTGAACGCGCTGGCTGCGGCTGGAGTCGGTGGGGTACTCGCCGACGACATGGGGCTGGGCAAGACCTTGCAGTTGATCACGCACCTGCTGGCGCTCAAGCAGTCCGGTGCGCTGGAGCAACCGGCGCTGGTGGTGGTGCCGACCAGCCTGATCCCGAACTGGCAAGCTGAAGTGCAACGTTTTGCGCCCATGTTGCGCGTGCTGGTGTTGCACGGTCCGCAGCGCGCGGAGGTGTTCGCGCAGCTGGCAGCAGCCGACATCGTGCTGACCAGTTACGCGCTGGTGCCACGCGACGTGGTGCCATTGCGCAAGCAGATGTTCGCCCTGGTGGTGCTGGACGAGGCGCAGCAAGTGAAAAATCCGCGCACGCTGGCGCGCCGTGCCTTGCTCAGCCTGCGCACGCGACGTTATGTGTGTCTCACCGGCACGCCGCTGGAAAACCATTTGGGCGAATTGTGGGCGCAAATCGATCTGACCGTCCCCGGCCTGCTTGGCGACGAAGGCCTGTTCCGCCGCCACTACCGGCTGCCGATTGAAAAACAGCACGACGAGGAATGTCAGCAGCGGCTCAACCTGCGCCTCGCGCCGTTCATCCTGCGCCGGACCAAGGCCCAGGTAGCCGCCGAGTTGCCGCCGAAGACCGAAATCACCCGGCGGGTGGTGATGGAGGGCCGGCAACGCGATCTGTACGAAGGCCTGCGGCTGACCCTGGCCGAGGAATTGCGCGAGGTGATCGCACAGCGCGGTATCGCGCACTCGGGCATCGTGGTGCTCGATGCATTGCTCAAGCTGCGCCAGGTGTGTTGCGATCCGCGACTGGTCAAATTGGAGGTCGCCCGCGACGTGCGGGAATCGGCGAAGTTTGAATTGCTGATGGAGATGTTGCCGGCGCTGCTCGATGAGGGGCGCAAGGTGCTGTTGTTTTCGCAGTTCACCGGGATGCTCAAGCTGATCGCCGCCGAGCTGGATCGCCGGCGTATTCACTACGTCACGCTGACCGGCGAGACGCGTGATCGGGCCGAGCCGGTGCAGCGTTTCCAGGCGGGCAAGGTGCCGCTGTTTCTGCTTTCGCTCAAAGCCGGCGGTGTCGGCCTCAACCTTACCGCGGCCGACACCGTGATCCATTACGACCCGTGGTGGAACCCGGCCGCCGAAGCGCAGGCCAGTGATCGCGCGCACCGCATCGGTCAGGACAAACCGGTGTTCGTGTTCCGCCTGATCACCGTCGGTACGGTCGAAGAGCGCATCGAGGAGATGAAGGCCCGCAAGGCCGAGCTGGCAGCGGCCGTGCTCGATGGCGGCGGCAGCCGGGTCAAACTCAGTTTCGATGAAGACGATCTGGCGACCCTCCTGGCGCCCCTTTGAGGCACTTGGCCGGGAAAGCGGCCGCCGTGCGGCCGACTTGCCCCCATCTCGTCGGGCAGGCAAAACCGGCGGGCAGTGCCCGCCCTGCAATTACGCTGCTGTCGGCACGGCACGTGAGCCCGGCTCCGTAGGGCGGGCACTGCCTGCCGTCCATGTATGGGTCAACGCCAGAAGATCGCGGCCACCGTGCGGCCGACCGCCTGCATCCCGTCGGGGAGGCAAAATCGGCGGGCAATGCCCGCCCTACAGCAGCGCTGGCTATCGGCCACGCCATGTGAGCCAAGCTCCGTAGGGCGGGCACTGCCCGCCGCTCGCGCATACCCGCCGCTCACGCACGAGTGATCCGCATTCAACGCTGAATGTGCAACTCTCCGCCCGCCGCCTGCCTGGCCACCGCCGCCGCCCCGAGCAGGCCCGGCTCGGGGGCGGTGATGACCACTGTCGGCACGTGCTGCAGCGCTGCGCTGAAACGCCCCTTGGCCTCGAATCGTTCGCGGAAGTTGCCGCGCTGCAGCCATGGCAGCAGCGCGGGCAACAGGCCGCCGGTGAGGTAGACACCATCCCAGCCGCCAAGCGTCAGCACGAAGTCGCCGGCAATGCTGCCGAAAATGCCCGCGAGCGTTTCCACCGTGCGCACGCAGAGCGGGTCGCTGCCAGCGTCGGCGCGTGCGGTAATGTCCTCGGGCTGCAGCGCTTCCGCCGTTTGTCCGGTGCTGGCGCACAGCGTCGTGTAAAGATTGACCAGGCCCTGGCCGCTCAGCAGCCGCTCGTTGGAGACGCGTCCGAAACGCTGGTTCAATCGGGTGAGAATCTCGATATCGTCAGCGCTGTGCGCGGCAAAACCGGCATGCCCACCTTCGCTCTCCAGCACGCTGGCGTAGCCATCACGCCACAGCAAGGCGCCAACGCCCAGCCCGGTACCGGGACCCATCACGACGAAGGTTTGTGTGGTGCCGGCACCGACCGGTGGTACCGGCAATGTGCCTACCGCGGTTTGTTCGTCGGTGCCGAGCAAAGTCAAAGCCATCGATTGCGCCGCGAAATCGTTGATCACGTGCACTGAATGCAGGTCGAAGTCGTGCTGCAACGTGCGCGCCGAGACCAGCCATGGGTTGTTGGTGATCTGTACCGTCTGCCCGTCGCGGATGCGTCCGGCGGCGGCAATCAGGGCATGCTGCGGGTGGCTGTCGCTGTCGTGCAGGTACTGGCGCATCGCGGCCGCGAGCGAGACAAATTGCCCGGTGCGATAGCGGCGCACACTGCCGGCCAGCAGTGGGGCGTCCAGCGTGGGATCACATAGCGCGAAACGTACATTGGTGCCACCCAGATCGGCCAGCACGGTGATGCTGGCGGGGTGGTCATTGGCGGCGGTGGCGGCGATAGGCATCTGTCCAGCCTGCCGTTTTCCAATCCGCGCGTCCAGCCCTTGTCGGCGCTGCGAGTCATGCATGGTGGCCAGCCGGAACGTTGTGGCAACCCGACGCAGTGTCCAGTCCGGCGCGGCCTGCGCGGTACAATCACGACATTAATCCGGCACAGGATCGCACCATGACATTCCCCGCTGTGCGCATGCGGCGCATGCGCCACGACGCGTTTTCACGCGCACTGATGCGCGAGACCACCTTGTTGCCGAGCGACCTGATCATGGTCGCGTTCGTCATCGAGGGCACGGCGCAGCGCGAACCGGTGCCGTCCATGCCCGGCGTGGATCGCGTCTCCATCGACGAACTGCTGAAGCTGGCTGGTGACTGTGTGCGACTGGGCATCCCGGCGTTGGCGCTGTTCCCGTCGCCGGACCCGGCGGTGAAGACCCTGGATGCCCGCGAAGCGTGGAACCCCGACAACCTGATGCATCGCGCCACCCGCGCATTGAAGGCGAAGTACCCGGAACTCGGCTTGATCGGCGACGTCGCGCTGGACCCGTACACCACGCACGGCCAGGACGGTTTGATCGACGACAGTGGCTACGTGATGAACGAGCCGACCGTCGAGGCGCTGATCAAGATGTCGCTGGCGCAGGCCGACGCCGGCATGGATTTCGTCGCGCCGTCGGACATGATGGACGGGCGCATTGGCTCGATCCGCGCCGCGCTGGAGGCCGCCGGGTATATCCACACCCGCATCCTGGCTTATTCGGCGAAATACGCCTCGGCGTTCTACGGTCCCTTCCGCGATGCGGTCGGCTCGTCGGCAAGCCTGGGCAAGGGCAACAAGCACACCTACCAGATGGACGTGGGCAACAGCGACGAGGCCC
>DAITPL010000124.1:1504-5620 GCA_036833615.1 Rhodanobacter sp. | reverse complement strand
AAAGCCGGCGGGCAGTGCCCGCCCTACGCAGCTCGATTCACCGCACCGCCTCGCGAGATTGGGCAGGCCACCATGGTCGTGCGCAGACGATCAGCGACGGCCAGCTCCGCTTTTGTAGGGCGGGCACTGCCCGCCGGCTTCGGCAGGCTTGCCACACAAGTGCGGCGGGAGGCGCCCACCTTGCGAAGTCCGGCACCTCAGAGGTTGCCGGTATGGCGACCGGAAGTGGTCGTCACCCTTCGGCTGTGCGTGCGGGCGTGAACGTCAGGCGGTCGAGCGGGGATTGCCGCGCGCACCTGACAGCATTTCCTCAAGCCAGTTCAGCAGTATCGAGACATAACTGCGACGGCTGCTTGCGTCCGACAGCGCGTGATCGGCCCGGGCGATCATGCGGGACGTCAGCGAGGATGCGTTGATGCACGCCTGCCGGTAATTGGCCAGGACCGGGCCGGGCACGATCTCGTCGCATTCCGACCCCACCAGCAACACGTCGCCGCGAAAGGCGGCACAGGCGCGCAGCGCACGATTCTCCGCAGCGGTGATACGCAACTGGCGATAGTGGGACAGATCCTGCGCGTGCTGCAGCAGGTGCTTGGGCATCTGCCATTCGGTGTCTTTGTACAGTGCTGGTGCGCGCAATGCCAACCACGTCACGGGCCGTATCTCGGTCAGCAATGCGGTGAGATAACCTCCGTAACTGCTGCCGACCACTGCAATGGCGCCACGATCCACCTGCGGATGCGCCGTCAGAAAATCGTATGCCGCCACAATGTCGGCAAAGTTGTCCTCGCGCGTGACGGACTCCCGCCGCGATCGGGTGGCAACGTGTCCAGACATGTCGAAGGTCAGGCAGACGCAACGCAGCGACGCCAGTTCCCTGACCAGTTGCTGATATTGCTGCTGGCTTCCGCCCCAGCCGTGCACCAGCAGGACGCCAGGCAGCAACGCTGGCGGTGAAACCAGCGTCCCGGCGATATCGCCATCGCGCACGCTGATATGAACGGCGTTGTCATGCATTTGCATCGGGGATCACTTCGGCATATTTGAGCAGGGGTCCGTTGCGCGAATCGTTGCCGTGGTACAGCACGATGGCACCGGACGGCACGGTCGCATCGCCATAACGCTCCACCGTGCGGACTTTCACGGACTGACGGTGCGGCTCGCGCAACAGGATGGCGACAGCCTCGATCTCCGCCGCACTGGCACCACCGGCACGCCAGGACTGCTCGAGCACGCCGGAGCGCCAACGGCCTTGCGCGTTCGTACCCTGCGCCACATCGTAATTTGCCCGGGACAGAATGATGCCCGGGAAACAACGTAGCGCGGCCGCATGATAGATCCGGGCCTGCTCGATCGCGATACGCGTGCAGGCGTCGACGTCGACCCGGTCGAGCACATCGAAACTGCCGCGCATGCAACACAGTTCGGAGCCGCCATAGGTGGGCTCGCCGCGGTTGTTCAGCGTGGACTGCTGCGTGCCGAAATAGCTCATGCCAATGCCACCCAGAAGGACCTGGCCGACACTCAGCGTGACTACGTCCGCAAGCTGTTCCTCCAGCACCAGGCCATCCCGCGCCGGATTTTCGCTTGCTGCCGGCGGCAGACAAGTGGCGAGTTGACCGGGACTGCTGACGACCCACTGGCCCTGCCCGCCGATGCCGTGGGGTTGCTTGATGCGCAGGTCACCCTCCGCCAGCAACGCCTTTCCCGCGCGCACCAGGTCGTCCTGGGCGAAAACCGAATAACCACGCAACACCACGTCACGCACCGCATCCGCAAACGCCTCGCACCAGCCGGGCGGGCGCTTCGCCACCGCTGAAATCAAGCCGTGAGTGATCACCTTCGTGCCCATGTGCAACTCGGGAACGACACCACCAAAGAGGTCGTCGACGCAGCGGATGCCGCAAGCCGCAGCGCGCGCACAGGAGATTGATTGCTGGGGCACCCAGTAGCTTCCCCCCAGCGTCGGTGACGAGTCGAGCCATTCATCGTCAAGCGGCAGGTGTAGCAGTTCCGCCAGCCGCGTTGCCAGGTGCAAGTGGGCAGCCCGGTCGTGCTCCGCGAGCGCAAGCGCAGGCTCGCCCAGACACCGTACCGTTCGCGGTTGGCCGCTTTGCATGAACCACTCCCTTCGTTTCAGGGACATGCTGGGCGCAATGCCGTGCAATGGGTGCGAATGGCGCTGCCTGTGGCGCGGCACCCAACCACGCAGGGACCGGCGAGATGCCTCGGCATGCGTGCAACGGCGAGGCCTGTTCACATTACCGGAACATTCGTGATGCGACCTTCACAACTCTCATGGCCATCTGGATCAGCACCATGCCCACCAATCGAGTCCTGCTGGTAGAGGACGACAGCGATACTCGTGAGATCACGGCCCTGCTGCTGGACGACGCCGGGTACGAGGTGATAGTCGCGCCCGATCTCACCTCCAGCATTGCGCTGTCGCGTGAACGGCCGAACATCAATGTAGTGGTGGCCGACATGTATCTGGGCGGTGGCCAGACGGGAACATCGCTCATCCGGACCATCCGCGACAGCGGCTTGCACATGCCGATCGTGCTCACTTCGGCTGACGACGAAGTATCGATCGCGGCGCGCGACCTGAACGTGGTATTTCTGCCCAAGCCTTATGGCCGGCAAGCGTTGTTGTCGGTCATGGCCTTGGCCAGCGCCGACAGCACCTGAAAGCGCAGCACCCATCGCAAATGCAGGATCCCGAGACCAGCCATTCGCCAAAAAAGCTTTGCCGACCCTTGCCGCCCAGCTCGAACGGATTCACCACTTGCGCGACCCATTGGGCAGCCGGGCGCGAGCAATGAGACATGAAAACCGCGGCGTAGCCATGAACTGAAGTTTCACCCGCACCCACCCAAGCCAATGCCGTGCGGTACGCATGCCTGCAACGCCTGCGTTGCCATTTGCCAATGCCGAGGGAGTCATCGAATGCACTCTGCCGCCAGCCAACGTTGTGCCCATCCTGCATGTAGCTGCGCAGTGGTCTCCGGCGATGCCTATTGCAGCGAACACTGCCGCAAGCGCGTGGAGTCGCCCACCTCCGATCAGACTCCCACCTGCCAGTGCGGTCACGCTGGATGTAACGCGGCGGGGGCCGGGGCCGGAAAAGTGGAACACCGGAATCGGGCTCAGCGCGTACCGAAATAGTCATCACTGCAATACCAGTCAACCACTTCGACGGGTACCAGCGTCTGCAGCTCCATGCCGAGTGCGGCGCAAGTATCGAGTGCATCGCGCAGAGCTCTTGCGCCAAGTCCGTTCCTGACTTCCAGCGGCGCGTTGAAGTATTCGTACTCCAGTGCCTCGAGCATGCGTGCGGACCAGCCGAACAGCCAACCGCTGCGTTCGTCCAGGCGGTCGCGCAACCAGGCGGTCAGCGGTGCGTGCAACCCGAAGCCCTGCTCCGCGCAAAGCTGGCGTGCAAGCGCATCGGCCTGCGGCGAAACACCACGAAACCATTCGGTGTAGCCGGCCGCGGCTTGGCGCACCACCAGTGGCGCCGGTGCCCGCTGTTCGGCAAACGTGGTGATGAACAGGCGCTCGATGCGCCGCGCGTCACGCAGGTAGTCGGTATCGATCAGCAGACCGCGATCCAGATCGAAGAACTCGAAGAAGCGCCGGTGCAGCGTACGAAACCGCTCCAGCGGGTCGCGCGAGAAACCAACTTTCAGCAGGTCCTGGTCCCGACACGGCAGCACGTAAACGAACGTGCGTCCGCGGCTGGCGAAACGGGGATGGGCTGCTTCATCTTCCAAAGGCAAACCTGTATCCGTCGGTACTTTCGCCACTGCGTGACGACGATGATCGTGGTCTGTGTGGTCGCCTTGCGGGCTGCAAGGCATCGATCATGAAAGTACGACAATCCTGCAACGCCAGCGCGCAGTGCGTTCGTCATGAACTACACATTCGTGCGCGAGCTGAAAGCTTCGTCGCCGCAGCACCTCCTTGGCCAGCTTCCACCAACATTGCAGTCATACGCGGTAGACGTATCTTTCAACGATCACGCTTTTCTTCGCCCGCTTTCCCGGGATCGCGCAGTTGGCCGGGAATCCGTGGCGGCGCGTTCTTCGGCCGACTCGGCGACGGACCGATGCCCTG
>DAITPL010000124.1:0-1404 GCA_036833615.1 Rhodanobacter sp. | reverse complement strand
GAGTGGTGCAGCTGCCACCGTCGCGACTTTCAACGCAAACCCTGCAAATCGCGCCGTGAGGTCGTGGGCGATCGGCGGTGGCGGTCGCGGAGGTGACGGATGAGTAACAGCGCTTCGCGTCTGGCAAAACTCCGGGAAACACCGCGACGCTGTGGGCGCGCTGTCCACCGTCGACCACAAGACGATTGGCAAACGCTACCTGGTGACGGCATTCGCGTCCCTGCGATGCCCAGCTCGCTGACGTGATGCCGGTAACTTAACGGCACCGGTTGTTCCACTGCTTCGCCCATGCCGTGCGGTTCGGCGGTGAGCATGTACCACGTCAACACGCGCCGATCGCCAGCATGGCCGGCCTCGACAGACCCAGTTTCAGGATCAATCCGGATCGCTGGTGAAAAATCTGAACCATGGAAGGTAACGGGAGTGGCGACAGGCTCCAACGCCTGGATCCATACCAGCCGGCTGTGCACGGCGGCCTCGGTCAGGAAATGGCGGTGGGTGCTGCGAACGGCAGCGGCGTCGCGCCCTGGGCAAGCAGCACCGCGTCGGCGTTTGCCAGTTCGTCCGATTCGCCATCGACTGCAACCAGCACACGACCGGCGGCAATCTCGTCCTCGAATTTGCGCCGGACCGGGCCCGGCGCGGCGGTGCCGGTAAGCATGCCCACCCAACCGCCCACCGCCGCGCCAGCGACGGTCAGCGCGGCCGCGCCCGCCAGGGTAAGACCGAGCGGGGGCACGCCAACGGCGACGAGTCCCACCAGCAGGCCGCTACCGCCACCTGTCAGCATGCCTTTCAAGCCACCGCGGCCGAAATCATCGCCGGTGTCCCGCTGGTCATCGGGAATCCCTTCGCTTTCGATGTCACGACGCGCCACCAGCGAGATATTGTCATCGGACAAGCCGGCCTGGCGCAGCGCGTCCACCGCCAACTCCGCGGCCTGAATATCCCGGGTGCTGAATACATGACGTGTCTTCATGACGGCTACCAGCGCAATGACCACTTCACGATTCTGGTCACGCCGCGGTGACCGGTGCGTGACGGCAAACGCCGTGGCGGTCGCGCTCACGCGGCTCGCCGGGGCGCACGTCTGCACACAATCATGCCGCGGCCGTCACGCTTGCTTCGGTCCAATACGACTTCGTAGCAACTCCCCTTGTCCAGCAGGGGAATTCATACCCACGGAGAGCACTGATGCAAAACGACCACGACATCAAGACCCTCAACAGCCTGATCGAGACCACACTGGACAGTGCGGACGGCTATGGCCAGGCCGCCAAGGATGCCAAGAGCCCATCACTCACCGCGCTTTTCCACGATCGCGCAACTGAACGCAGACAGGCCGCCTCGACCCTGCAGCAGCGCGTGCGCCAGCTGGGCGGCGAGCCGGAAAAGGAAGGCACG
>DAITPL010000123.1:0-5645 GCA_036833615.1 Rhodanobacter sp. | reverse complement strand
GCCGAGGTCTGGATGTCGGTCTTGCCGTGCGCGTGCAGCACCACGGCGGCGGTGAGGATGATGAAGAACGCGACCAGGTTGGAGAAGATCATGCCGACCGTGGTGTCAATGCCGATGCGGCGCAACGCGCTGCGTGCCTGGCGGGGTGCCTTGCGCAGCGATTCGCGCCGCTTGCTCGTCTCGATCTCCTCCACTTCCTGCGCGGCCTGCCAGAGAAACAGATAGGGGCTGATGGTGGTGCCGAGCAGCGCCACCAGGCCGACGGCATATGCGGCATTCCAGGTGATGGGCGGCAGCACGAGGCTTTTGAACACCGCTGCCCACGGCACGTCGATCACCAGCACGGTGCCGACGTAGGCAAACAGGCTCAGCGTGAGCAGCTTGAGGATGGGCGCATAACGGGTGAACGGGATGAAGATCTGCAGCAGCAGCGAGACCACGGCGAAGGCCGCTGCGTACAACAGCGCCGGACCGCCGATCAACAGTTTCAGCGCGGCCCCCATGGCACCGATGTCGGCGGCCAGGTTGATCACGTTGGCCACCAGGATGCAGGCCATCAGCGCGTAGACCAGCTGGTGCGGGTAGTACTTGCGCATGCCGTCCATCACGCCGTCGCCGGTGACCCGGCCGATACCGGCGCTGATGGCCTGGATCGCGATCATCAACGGCATGGTCACCAGGATGCACCACAACATGCCGTAGCCGAAGGCGGCACCGACCTGCGAATAGGTGGCGATGCCGCTCGGATCGTCGTCCGCCGCACCGGTGATCAGCCCGGCGCTGAGGTTGGCCAGGATCGGTTTTTCCTCGCCGCCGTCTTCGGTATTTTTATGCTCGGCCATGGCGGCTACCGGTGCGTGGCGGTGAATATCGAACAGGGCATGGTGTGGGGCGCATTGCAGCATCGGCGCAGTCATGCAGCGGAGGCGTGAACGCCGGGTTGCGTTACACGCTGGAATTCACGCGGGAAACGTCGCGGCGGCAATCGTGACGATCCGTTCCTCGTTGGCAGGTTTCACCACCACGCGTACTTTGCTTGATGCAATGCATGCGTCGACGATGCAGGCTGCCTTCCGGTCGCGCGGGCGAGTCGTAGGCGCCATGTCTGGCCGCCAGTACCCGGAGCGAAGCGGAGTGCGTGCCAACCCGAAACTCCCTCTCCCTTGGCGCACCGGGGAGAGGGTTGGGGTGAGGGATCGCCCTTCACGCCCCATGCTCCGCGTCGATCTGTGGTTGCCCGTCACCGTTGTCGCCATGCATGCGTGCGTCGGGTCGCTTGAGCAGCCATGCCAGTATGGGTGGTGTGATGAGCGAGGTGAGCAGGGACATGGCGACGATGATCGCGTAAATGCGGTTGTTGAACACGCCGGCAGCCAGGCCGAGCGTGGCCACGACGATGCCCACCTCGCCGCGCGGCACCATGCCGACGCCGACGATCGTGGCGCTGTGCGGCCCGAGCGCAATCGACCCCAGCCAGCCGCCGATGAATTTGGAGATGACCGCGATCACGGTGACCACGCCCAGCATCCACAGCGCGTCGATGCTGGCCAGTTCGTGCAAGTCGATCTTGCTGCCGGTCACGACAAAGAAAAATGGCGTCAGCAGCGCCAGCAGCGGCATGGTGTTGTGCTCCAGGGCTTCGCGCTGCCGGGTTTCCGAGGCAATCATCCCGGCCAGGAACGCGCCGATGATCGCCGCCAGTCCGAACAAGGTGGACACCCACGCCAGACCCAGACACAGCGCCAGCACGATCATCAGCGGTGAATGGGCACCCAGCGGCTTGTCCAGCCAGGTGGAGTTCCAGCGCATCATGCGCGTCCCGCCCCAACCAATCACCGCGATGAAACCCATCGCGCCAGCCAGCACCAGCAGCAGGTGCGCGGCGTTGAACGCACCGCCGCCCTGCAGCGAGACCACGACGCCAAGCAGCAGCATGGCGAGCACGTCGTCGATCACCGCGGCGCCAAGAATCACCTTGCTCTCGATGCGGTGCAGCGCGCGCAGTTCCTGCAGTACCCGTGCGGTGATGCCAGCGGAGGTCGCCACGAACGCGGCGGCGACAAACATCGAACGATCCCAGTCGAAGCCGTTGCCGTGCGCCCACACGCTGGCCATCAGGAACGGCACGACCACACCGACCACGCCAACCAGAAACGCAATGGCGCCGACTTTCTTCAAATCCTCCAGCCGCGTTTCCAGGCCGACGGAAAACAGCAGCAGGACCACGCCAATCTCGGCGAGCACATCCAGTGCCGTCCCCGGTGCGATCTGTTCGATGCTGATCCAGCCCAGCACGGATGGACCGATTACGCAGCCGGCGACGATCTCGCCGACCACACCCGGCAGTTTCAGCCGCTGCGCCATCTCGCCACCGAGCTGGGCCGCAACAAACACGACGAACAGGGAGAACAGAATATCGTTGTGCATGCGCCGCGCGTCAGCCATCCGGGTCCGTCTGCGCATCCTACATGCACGCTGCGGCGCGGACGCGTCAGCCCGTGGGGACGGCCTCGTCCAGCGGACGGTCGTGCCGCAACCGGCTGAATACGCGGCTGGCCGCAGCGGTGATCAACGCCAGCACGATCACGGTCCAGCGGAAAGCCGTGACGTATTGCGCATCGGCGTGCCCTTGCAGCAGCGCCTGCATCAGCAGCATGGCCAGCGCGATGCCGAAGCTCATGGCCAGGTACTGCGCGGTCGAGGCCATGGACGACGCCATCGATGCGTGGCGGATGTCCAGATCGTGGTAGATCAGCGTGTTCATCGCGGTGTATTGCAGGCCGGCGAAGCCGCCGTAAAAGAATGCCAGGGTGCCGACCATCCAGATCGGCGTGGTGGGGCCGAGCAATGCGAACATGCCCAGCAGCACCGCGACGATCAGCGTGTTGCCGAGCAGCAGGCGGCGGTAACCGTAATGGACCAGTACGCGATTGATCGCCCATTTCGCGGCGATCGAGCCGACCGCTTGCGGCACCATGATCAGGCCCGCGGCCAGCGGCGACCAGCCACAGCCCAGCTGCAGAAACAGCATCAGCAACACGAACATGCCGGAGATGCCCAGCCGGGTGAAGATGCCGCCGGCGAGCGCTACCTGCACGCTGGGCATGCGCAGCAGTTTCAGGTCGGCGACCGGAAACGCCGTGCGGCCCGCATGCCACACATAAATGCCGCCCAGCATGAGGGCCACGACCGCGCAGGTGCCGATGGCACGCCAGGGCAGCGGGGTCGAGCCAGCCAGTTCGGAGGCGGTGAGCAACAACGCGGAAGCCGTGGCGAACAACAGGAAGCCGAACAGGTCGAAACGATGCGCGCGCGCCAGCCGGTAATCGGGCATGTCGCGCCGGTTCATCCAGTAGCCGGCGATGGCGACCGGCACGTTGATCAGGAAGATCAGTCGCCACGAGGTGTACTGCACCAGGGCACCGCCAATCAGCGGACCGAGCACCGAGCCAAGCAAGCCGTAGGTGGCGACCGTGCTTATTGCGCGCACGAACTCGCGCTTGTCGATACTGCGCACCAGCACGTAGCGCCCCACCGGCATCAGCGACGCGCCGCCAATACCTTGCACCACACGCGCAGCAACGAGCTGCGGCAAGGTCTGGGCCAAGCCACATAGCAGCGAGCCCAAGCCGAAGATGATGATCGCGATGCCGAACACCCGGCGCGTACCAAGGCGGTCACACAGCCATGGACTGGCCGGAATCAATACCGCCAGGGTCAATACGTAGCTGGTCAGGGCCGTGCGCATGCCCAGCGGCGTGACCTGCAACCCCTCGGCGATCACCGGCACGGCGGTGTTCACTACGGTGGAGTCCAGCGCCTGCATGAAAAACGCCGCCGACACCAAGAGCAGCAAGCCGCGAAAGCGCACGCGCGTGGAGGTTGCTGCTGCCGTTGGTGTGTCCGGCACCGCGCTGGCGGCGGTTTGGGCATCGGCGGGCAGTTCGGGTAACATGGCCGGCATGGTACCCGTTGCCGCCGGGTGCATCAGGTGAGCACGCGGTCAACGGTTATCCAGAGTTTCGCCACGGCTGCGGCCTGTCAGTTGCAGCGGCGGTACCATGACCACGCGCGCCGGGGCGGTTTCGTTCCGGCGTGTGTTTTTGTGCGGCAGATGTCGCCAGCCCCAGGAAAAGCCATGAGCAACAAGCCACCGATCACTCTTTCCCGCATTGACCTGGAGCGCATCGAAGCACTGCTTGAACGTGTCTCAGCCGCGGATGCGGCAAACCTCGCCGCGCTGCGCGCCGAGCTGGATCGGGCCGAGGTGGTGGAGCCGGCAGCGATGCCCGCGCAGATCGTGACCATGAATTCCACCGTCACGTTCGAGGATGAAGACGATGGCGAAAAGCTCACGCTGACACTGGTATATCCAGCCGCGGCCGGTGCGCCGGGTACGGTGTCGATCATGGCGCCGGTGGGCAGCGCGTTGCTTGGTCTGGCGCAGGGACAAAAGATCGACTGGCCGACGCCCGATGGCCGCAAGCGCCATCTGCGCGTGCTGGAAATCGGCTTCCAGCCGGAGGCGGCGGGGCAGTTCCACCGCTGAGCGGGTGTTCGCGTGGCGGCGGCGCCCACCAGCTGGAGGTAACCTTCAGGAGATGCGATGACCGATCACCCGGTACCAGCCGCAACGCTGGCGCGCGCAGCCGAGTTGCGGGAGCACATCGAGCAGGCCAACTACTGCTATCACGTACTCGACGACCCGCAGGTGCCGGACGTCGAATACGACCAGTGGCTGCGTGAGCTGGAAGCGCTGGAAGCCGCGCACCCGACACTGGCCACGCAAGACTCGCCCACGCGCAAGGTCGGTGCGCGCGCGCAAGGCGGGTTTGCCGAAGTGCGTCATCAACAACCGATGTTGTCGCTGACCAATGCGTTTGAGCAGCCCGGCGCCACCGAGCGCGAGCGCTTCCGTGAAGTGGCCGAATTCGTCCAGCGCATTGAGCACACGACCGGTCGGGTGAATCCGCTGTTTTCCGTGGAGCCGAAGCTCGATGGCCTGGCCATGAGCCTGCGTTACGAGCATGGCGTGCTGGTGCAGGGCGCGACGCGTGGCGACGGTGAAACCGGTGAGGACGTGACCGCGAATGTGCGCACCATCCGCGCCATTCCGCTGCGCTTGCGCGGCACGGACTGGCCCGAGGTGCTGGAAGTACGCGGCGAGGTGATCATGCTGCGCAAGGATTTCGAGGCGTTCAATGCCCGCGCCCGCGCGCGTGGCGACAAACCACTGGCCAATCCACGCAATGGTGCAGCCGGTTCGTTGCGCCAGCTGGATCCGGCGATTACCGCCAGACGCCGCCTGAGTTTTTTTGCCTATGCGCTGGGCGTGGTCGAAGGTGGCGAGCTGCCGCCGACCCACTCGCAGACATTGCAGCAGTTTCGCGACTGGGGCCTGCCGGTATCGCCGGAAGTGGGCATGGCGCGCGGCCTGGAGCAGTTGCTGGCGTACTTCCGACGCATCGGGGCGAAGCGCGACGCGTTGCCGTACGACATCGACGGCGTGGTTTACAAGCTCGATGATTACGCCGGTCAGCGCGAGATGGGTTTTGTCGCCCGCGCACCACGCTGGGCCATTGCGCACAAGTTTCCCGCGCAGGAACAGCTGACCACGGTGGCGGCCATCGAAATCCAGATCGGGC
>DAITPL010000122.1:3513-5688 GCA_036833615.1 Rhodanobacter sp. | reverse complement strand
GAATTGTGGGCCTATCCCGATACGCTGTTTGGTACCGACTCGCATACCACGATGGTCAATGGCCTGGGCGTGCTCGGCTGGGGTGTGGGTGGCATCGAGGCCGAAGCGGCCATGCTCGGGCAACCATCGTCGATGCTGATTCCGCAAGTGGTTGGCCTGAAGCTGGTGGGCCGGCTGCCGGAAGGTGCCACCGCCACCGATCTGGTGCTGACGGTCACCGAACTGCTGCGCCGGCAAGGCGTGGTCGGCAAGTTCGTCGAGTTTTTCGGCCCGGGACTGAAACACCTGGCACTGGCCGATCGCGCCACGCTCGGCAACATGTCTCCCGAGTACGGCGCCACCTGCGCGATCAGCCCGATCGACGCCGAATCGCTGAAATACCTGCGCCTGTCTGGCCGCAGCGAGGAACACGTGGCGCTGGTGGAGGCTTACGCCAAGGCGCAGGGCCTGTGGCATGACGACACCACCCCGCAAGCCGAATACAGCGTTGCGCTGGAGCTCGATCTGGCCAGTGTCAAACCATCCATGGCGGGCCCGAAGCGTCCCCAGGATCATGTGCTGCTGTCCGGCGTCAAACAAAATTTCCACGACAACTTCGGCGCCACCATCACCCATCGCAACGGTGCGGAAGCGCGCTTCGCCAACGAAGGTGGCGCTACCGCCGCTGGCCACGACATCAGCGGGCTGACGCACCGGCAGCACGTTGTGCGCAATGGGCAGGAATTCGATGTCGAAGACGGCGCGGTGGTGATCGCCGCCATCACCTCGTGCACCAACACGTCCAATCCGGCCGTGATGCTGGCCGCCGGCCTGCTGGCAAGGAACGCCACCGCCAAGGGCCTGAAATCCAGGCCGTGGGTGAAAACCTCGCTGGCACCGGGCTCCAAGGTGGTTACCGATTACCTGGAAAGCACCGGCCTGCTGGTTTACCTGCAGCAGCTTGGTTTTTACGTCGTCGGTTACGGCTGCACCACTTGCATCGGCAATTCCGGTCCGCTGCCGGAGGAAGTCAGCGCCGCGGTGACTGCCGGCGACCTCACCGTGGCCGCGGTGCTTTCCGGCAACCGCAACTTTGAAGGCCGCATCCACGCCGAAGTCAAGATGAACTACCTCGCTTCGCCGCCGCTGGTCGTTGCTTACGCGTTGGCCGGCTCGCTGGATGTTGACCTGACCACCCAGCCCCTGGGCCAGGGCAGCGATGGCAAGGACGTCTATCTGAAGGACATCTGGCCGTCGAACAAGGAGATCAGCGACCTGATGGCTGGTGCCGTGACTGCCGACATGTTCAGGAAAAATTACGCCGACGTCTTCAAGGGCGACGAGCGCTGGAACTCGATCGACTCGCCGGATGGCGACTTGTACGCCTGGGACCAGGCTTCCACCTACATCAAGAACCCGCCGTATTTCGACGGCATGACCATGGACGTGCCAAAGGTCGAGGACATTCACGGCGCCCGCTGCATTGGTCTGTTTGGTGATTCGATCACCACCGACCACATCTCGCCGGCTGGCGCGATCAAGAAGGATTCGCCCGCCGGCCGGTTCCTGATTGGTCGCGGCGTCAAGCCCGTGGAGTTCAACTCCTACGGCTCGCGTCGCGGCAACGACGACGTCATGGTGCGTGGCACGTTTGCCAACATCCGCATCAAGAACCAGTTGCTGGATGGCGTCGAAGGTGGCTTCACCCGGTACATTCCGAGCGGTGAGCAGATGACCATGTATGACGCGGCGATGAAGTACAAGGAAACGAACACGCCATTGGTGGTTATTGCCGGCAAGGAATACGGCACCGGTTCATCGCGTGACTGGGCGGCCAAAGGCACGTTGCTGCTGGGCATCAAGGCCGTGATCGCCGAGAGCTTCGAGCGTATCCATCGCTCCAATCTCGTGGGCATGGGCGTGTTGCCGCTGCAGTTCAAGGCTGGCGAGAACGCCAAGACGCTGGGGCTGAAAGGTACGGAGAGGTTTGATATCACCGGTCTGGATGACGGGTCCGCGAAGCAGGCCACCGTCAGTGCCATCGCCGATGACGGCAGTCGCAAGCAATTCACGGTGCACGTCATGTTGCTGACACCGAAGGAGCGCGCGTTCTTCCGCCATGGCGGCATCCTGCAATATGTACTGCGTCAGCTGGCCGGCAAGAAGGCAGCCTGAGTCAGTCGACACCGCAGTGGA
>DAITPL010000122.1:0-3413 GCA_036833615.1 Rhodanobacter sp. | reverse complement strand
CCATCGCGTAGGGCGGGCACTGCCCGCCGTTTTCCGCGACCGGTTTGCACACTTCGCCCGATCGGTCAGGGGTGCCGCAGGATTCCGAACCCCAACCGATTCGCCTGTACGGATTCACATCACTTGCTTCCACACCGCGGTGTAGCAGCGCCACGTACCGCTGTCCTTGCGCCAGGCGGTTTCCATCTGGTAGATGCCCACCCGATCGGGCAGCGCGCGGCTGCCGGCAGTCAAGGTCACGACAAAACTGGCAACGATGCGGGAGCCTCGCGTTTCAATCGTGACCGGCCCGACATGCGCGCCAATCGTCGCCCGCTGCAGCGCCAGCAAACGCACCATGTTGCGCAGTGCGGATCGATCCAGTGCACCGGCATTGCCATCGAAATCATCTGCAATTGGCGCCACCACCGCGCGTGCGTCACCAGCCTGCGCTGCCTCTGCCACCGCGGCAATCGCCTCGCGCACACGCTGCTCATCGGATGTATGCCGACAACCAGATGCAGCCAGCAAGAGCCCCGCAAGCAGCAGCGCAACGACACTTTTCCGGCGACCCACGCGAATACTCCGTCAGGTGCCAGCTTGCCGCTATACGCTGGCGTATGTTCAAATGCCGGGACAACGCGCCACATGATGGACGAATCCACGCGAGCAGGCCATCATTCACGCAACTCATCTGATGACAGGGGATGGAACAGTGAGCAACGAACGTCCTTGGCTGGACAATTACCCGGCTGGGGTACCCGCACAAATCGACATCGACCAATACACGTCGGTGCTCACCATGCTGGAAGAGACGTTCGCGCAGTTTCGCGACCGCCCGGCATTCGCCAATTTCGGCCAACAGCTCAGCTACGGGCAAATTGACACGTTGAGTCGTCAATTTGCGGGTTACCTCAGTGGCGTGCTCAAGCTGAGCAAGGGCGATCGGATCGCGATCATGCTGCCGAACGTGTTGCAGTACCCCATCGCCCTGTTCGGCGCGATGCGCGCCGGGGTGATCGTGGTCAACACCAACCCGATGTACACCGCCCGCGAACTGAAACATCAGCTCAACGATTCCGGTGCCAAGGCGATCGTGGTACTCGACAACTTTGCGTCGACCCTGCAACAGGTGGTTGCCGATACGCCCGTGCAACACATTGTCACTACCGGCATTGGCGATTTGCTCGGGTTCCCCAAGGGCGTTGTCGTCAACTTCGTACTCAAGTACGTCAAGAAAATGATTCCGGCATTCCAGTTGCCGGGGGCCGTGCGCTTTCGCGACGCGCTCGCCCAGGGGGCGGCGCATCCGCTGCCGACGGTGTCGCTGACGCACGCGGACGTCGCCTTCCTGCAATATACCGGCGGTACCACGGGGGTCGCCAAGGGCGCCATGCTGACCCATGGCAACATGATCGCCAACATGTTGCAGGCCAGCGCCTGGATCGGCACCGATATCGTCAAACCGGGCACGGAAGTGATCATCACTGCCCTGCCGCTGTATCACATCTTTTCGCTGACCGCGAACGCGTTCGTCTTTGCGCGGCTCGGGGGCCTGAACTGGCTGATCACCAATCCACGCGACATGCCCGCCTTCGTCAAGGAACTCAAGCAATCCCGTTTCACCGCGATCACCGGCGTGAATACGTTGTTCAACGGCTTGCTCAACACCCCCGGCTTCGCGGAGCTGGATTTTTCCAACCTGCACATGACGTTGGGCGGCGGCATGGCCGTGCAGCGGACGGTGGCAAACAAGTGGCGCTCGATTACCGGTTGCACCCTGGCGGAAGCTTACGGCCTGACCGAGACTTCGCCGGCCGTGTGCATCAACCCGATCGACCTGGCGGCCTATAACGGCTCGATCGGTTTGCCGGTGCCATCCACCGACGTCGCGATCTGGTCCGAGGATGGCAAGCCGTTGCCAATCGGCGAAGTGGGCGAACTGATGGTGCGCGGGCCCCAGGTCATGAAGGGCTACTGGAACCGGCCAGACGAGACTGCCAAGACCATCAGCGCGGATGGCTGGCTGCACACCGGCGACATCGCGAAGATGGACGACAAGGGCTATTTCTACATCGTCGACCGCAAGAAGGACATGATCCTGGTGTCCGGGTTCAACGTGTATCCAAACGAAGTAGAGGATGCCGTGATGGAACACCCCGGCGTACTGGAAGTGGCTGCGGTCGGCATACCCGACGAACACTCAGGCGAAGTGGTGAAACTGTTCGTGGTGCGCAAGGACCCGAACCTGACGGCGGACGCGCTCAAACAGTTCTGTCATGACCAGCTGACCGGCTACAAACGGCCCAAGGCCATCGAGTTCCGTGACAGCCTGCCAAAAAGCAATGTCGGCAAGATTCTGCGCCGCAAGCTGCGCGACGAGAGCAAACCCGCGGCGTGACCCACAGCCACCAGCGGTGCGCTGGCGGCAACGCGTGGGACCTCAGTCGTCCCAGGGTTCAAGCGTATCGGCGTAACCGCCAAGCAGGTTCCACAACGACACCTGCTTGTCCTCGGGGATGTTCTGGTAGCTGAAACCAATGCGGTGTGCAGTCACCCGGGAAACGACTGCTTCAAGGTGGATATTCAGGTCTCGGCCAAAAATCATGTCCAGCACCCAACTCTGACCGGGTTCGCCCAGCCACCCAAGGGGCCGCAGCAACATCACCCCCGTGGCTGAAATGTCGACCAATTCAGTCGGCTGCGCCTCGCCCCCCCGACTCATCAGTACCGCCGTTTCAATCTGCATCCTGGCCGGGCGCAACCGCTCGCTGCTTACGCCCTCATATCCCTTTGTATCAGTCATCGTCATTCCGCTCATGGCTCGGTGCCCTTGACCGCACAACACGCTCGACAAGGAACTCGATGTCTACGTGGATCACTGCATGTCGCCAGACAGATACTGCGCGTGCCATGCAGGCAACCCGACGACAAACCGGATTACGTTTGCCTCATCGCACGGAAAGCAAGCAATGTGCCATGCAGCAGGCCGCGGGTTACTGGCTGCTACCAACGGTTCAAACCTGGTGTGCGACTCTGGTTTGGACACCACCTTGTATCGCTGCGCAGCAAGTGGTGCCAACTCTGTCTCCCGCCAGACTCGCGATCTCCCGGCAACAAATGCTGCCGTACATTGGCGTGAAAAGCCACAAAAGTAAGTTCCATACCAACCATGATGCCGCTGCCAGGCGTTGCCAAACAAGTCGCGACAGGTCACATGTGGCCCTGCATGATGCCGTACCGCAACAGCTACCCGCTTGCCCATGCCGCCCGAATCCGCGTGATGGACGCGACGGACAATCCAACCTTCCGGCATCTGGACTTGTCGCCAGGCACCAGTTACTCTAACCCCTACACGTGATGTGAGACTGAGCACCCGCCGACAAGTTACGGCGCCTATGGCTTGCCCAGTTACGTCTTCGAACTGATGCTGA
>DAITPL010000121.1:0-5725 GCA_036833615.1 Rhodanobacter sp. | reverse complement strand
TGCTTCAGACGCTGGTTGGCCCCGGTGAAATCGACCTGGATGCTGCCCGGCAGGTTGATCGCATGGGCGGCCTGTTCGACCAGCTTGACGCCACGATCCTGCGCCACGCCCTTGGCCAGGTTGTAACTGATGGTGGCCGCTTCCAGCTGGTTGTGATGGCGGATGCGCAGCGGGCTGATGTTCGGCTCGATGTGCGCCAGCGCGGACAGCGGGATCATCTGCCCCAGGTCACTGCGTACATGCACGTTCAGCAGCGCCTGCGGGCTCACCTCCTGCGCCGCGCCCGCGCTGAGCACCACCGCGTACTGGTTGATGTCGGAGTAAATCCGCGACACCTGGCGCTGGCCGAAAGCGTTGTACAACGCCGAGTCGATGGTGCCGATACCGACGTGCAGGCGGCCGGCCGTCTCGCGGTCGATCTTCAGCAGTTGCTGCTGACCCACCTGATCGAAGTTGCTGGTGACGTCGCGGAACTCCTTGAGCGTGCGCAGTTGCTGCACCATCTTCAAGGTCCACGGCTGCAGGTCGCCGCCACCGCTGCTGCTGGCCAGCTGGAATTCGTATTGGCCGGCGTTGTCGCCACTGCCGCCGCCACCCAGGAACTGCACCGAGCTGAGCGACACCTTCACGTCGGGCATGGCGTCATATTGCTTGGCCAGGCGCTCGATGATCTGCTTGACCGGTTCCGGCCGCTCGCCGGGCCCGCTGCCGCGCGGCTTGAGATCGACGAACATCTGCGCGTTGTTGCCCACGGCGCCCTCACCGCCACCGTCGCGGCCAAGCATGGTGAGCACGTCGAGCACCGCCGGGTCGGCCTGCATGATGTCCGCCACGTGCCGCGCCCGTGCGGCCAGCACGGTGGGCGAAATGTTGGCATCGGCGCGGATGTCGGCCTGCAATTGGCCGGTGTCCTCTTCGGGCATGAAACTGCCACCGGCGGTCTTCGCCACCGCGAAGCCGAGCACGCCGGTGAGGATCAGCAGCGTCAGCGGTTGCCAGCGCATCAGGCGCCGGTGGTGCATCGCCCAGTCCAGTGCGCGTTCGTACAGGCGCAACAGGCCGCGATCGAAGCTTTCCACCACGCGTTCGAGGCGACCGGGCGGTTTCCGGGTCGCCGGCTCGTGCGCAAACAGGTACGCACACAATGCGGGCGTGAGGGTGAGCGACACCAGCGCCGAAATCACCACGGCGGCGGTGAGGGTGACCGAGAACTCGCGCAGCAGCAGCACCAGCATGTTGTTGCCGAACAGCAACGGCGCGAACACCGCCACCAGCGACAGGGTGATCGAGATCACCGTGAAGCCGATCTCGCCCACGCCGGTCAGCGCCGCCTGCATCGGCGGCTCGCCGCGTTCCATGTGGCGCACGATGTTCTCGATCACCACGATCGCATCGTCCACCACGAAGCCGATGCACAGCACCAGCGCCACCAGCGACAAGGTGTTGAGGGTGTAGCCGAGCGTCCACATCACCACGAACGCGCCGGCCAGCGACAGCGGCACGCTCAGCGTGGCAATCAGCGTCGGGCGCAACCGGCGCAGGAACACCAGCATCACCAGCACCACCATCACGATCGAGATCAACAGCGCCAGCTGCACCTCGTGCAGCGCCGACTTGGTGGTCTGGGTGAGATCGAACACCGGCGTCATCGTCACGTTCGCCGGCAGCGACGCCCCCAGTTGCGGCAGCTTGGCGCGGATCGCCGCCACCGTGGCCACCGCGTTCGCTTCCGGCCGCTTGCTGATCTGCATGCCGACCGTGCGCGCGCCGGCCTGGGTCGTGCTGGAGAACCACGCGGCCTGGTATTGATCCTGCTGGCCACCGTAGACCCGAGCCACGTCGGACAGCCGCACCGGCGTGCCGTTCTTCACGGCAATCAGCAGGCGGGCGAACTCCGCCGGCTCATGCAGGCCCCCGCTGGCCGTCACCGTCATCTGCGTGTGGCCATCGCTCAACGTGCCCTGGGGCGAGGTGACGTTGGCCGCGCGCAACGCGTTGGCCACATCGTTGGCAGTCAGCCCCTTGGCCGCCAGCGCGGCGATGTCCAGCTCGATCCGCACCGCATGCGGCGTGCCCCCGAACACCTGCACCTGCGCCACGCCGCTGATTTGCGCCACCGCGGGCTTGAGCAGCGTATCGGTAAGATCAAACAGTCGATCCTGGGGCAATCCGGTCGAGGTCAACGTGATGAACAGGATCGGGATCTGCGAAGTATCGAATTTGAAGTACGCCGGCGGTGACGGCATGCCCGGGGGCAGGTCGACGGCCGCGGCATTCAGCGCCGCCTGCACGTCGCGGGCGGCGCTGTCGGCGGTGCGGCTCATGTTGAAGCGCACCATCACCGAGGCGGAACCCTCGTTGGCGTTGCCGTACATCTCGTCCACGCCGGGGATCCGCCCCAGGTGACGTTCCAGCGGCGCCAGGATGGTGTTCGCCATGGTCTGCGCACTGGCGCCGGGCTGGCTCGCCACGACGTACACGCCAGGAAAATCCAGCGACGGCAACGCGGCGACGCCGAGCAGCAGGTAGGCGCACAAGCCGGCCAGCATCAGGCCCAGCGCGAGCAGCGAGGTACCGGCGGGGCGGCGGATCAGGGGAGCAAAGATATTCATGGCGCGTCCGTGGGCGGCCAGCATAACGGCAGACCCGGCACAGCACACCCGCACCGTGCATGCCACCGATGCGCGGGCGGCGACGGGCAGGCGATGACGTCGATCCGGATCATGCTGACGTTATGCCAGTTGGCGCGTCTGCGCGTATGTGCCTGAAGTCCACACCGTGCCGAAAGGCAGGGTATGGCGCCGCCCGGCGACACCGCAACGCAGGAGCGCATCCCGTGGCGAACGACCCTGGGGAATTGTCCATCCCGGAAGCCCATCGCGCACAGGGTGCGCGCCTCCACACCTACCCGCATTGATGGGTTCAGTGGCTGGTGGGGTTGTAACGCAAGGTCAGGAAGGCACCGCGACCGGGCTGGTTGAAATACCACACCGTTTCGTAGCGACGATCGAACACGTTGGCCAGGCGCCCCTCCACCTCCCAGTCGGACGCAAAGCGGTAGCTCGCGCGCAGGTCGGTGGTGGCGTACCCGCCGACCGCATGATCATTGGCGGCATCGTCGTAACTGCGCCCGGCACCGATGAGGGTGGCGCCAAGGCCAAACGCGCCGAAGCGGCGATCCAGCTCCAGGCGGGCGGTGTGCCCGGGGCGGCGCGGCAGGACGTTGCCATCATGCGGGCCGCCGTCACGATTGACCGGCTGCAGCCAGGTCAGATAGCCCTGCACCCTCCAGCCGGCAAGGTCAGTGCCAAGCTGGGCTTCCACGCCGTGGATACGTGCCTTGCTGAGGTTGGACGGAAAGAAGTTGCTGTCCAGTGCAATCATCTGCGCGATGCGTGTCTGGTACGCATTCACTGCCCAGTTCCACGTGCGCAATTGCTGACTCACGCCCACCTCCGCGCTGCGCGATTTTTCCGGCTTGAGGTGCGGGTTGCCGCTGCCAAAGGGAAAGTACAAATCGTTGAAGGTCGGCGCGTGGAAGGCGCTGCCATAGCTGGCCGACAACTTCACTCCGCCGTCAAAGTGATAGCCCCAGCCGGCGGCGCCGGTTTGGTGATCGCCAAACTGGCTGTTGTGGTCGCGGCGCGCGGAGAGCTGCACTTCATTGCGGCCGAACGTGCCCTGATATTGCGCGTAGGCACCGATGTCGCGACGGCGCGTGGCGAGAAAACCGGTATCGCTGTCAATGTGCTCGCTCTGCCAATCGAGGCCCAGCGTGAGCAGCTGGGTGGTAGCCACGCTGATGTCGTTTTGCCACGCGGCCTGATTGCGCCGCGAATAGATGTAGCCGGTGAAGGTCGTGTCCTTGTAGTTGTCGTAGCGGTCCAGGTTCTGGCCGACGCTGAGCGTGGTTTTCCACGCCGGCAGCGGGTTGCCGGAAAAGGTGCCGCCGGCCACTTGCTGCACGGTGCGATTGCGGTTCTGGAAGTCGCCATCGAATTGGATATCGCCCAGGCTGCGCAGCCAGATGCCGGTCAACTGCGCGCCGTTGTCCCAGCGATAGCCACCGTTGGCGCTGATGCTGTGGTTGCGCGCACCATCCCGATCCGGCTCGTCCGCAAAGCAGCCGGCGAAGGCCGCCCTGGCGCCGATGCGGCAACTGTTGATGCCACGCGTGTACCGGCTGCCCGCGCTGACGTTGTACCAGCCATCGGCATTGCCGCCGGACACCCCCAGCTCGCCGCGCAACAGGTGCTCGCTGCCGGTGGTGACGCTGAACGATGGGGTCGGGCTGCCGTCACGCGTACCGCGCCGGGTGAAGATCTGCATGACGCCGCCGATGGCGTCGGCGCCGTACAGGCTGGAACGCGGGCCGCGCACAATTTCGATCCGCTCGATCTGTTCCACCGGCAGTTGCTCGACCGCGGCCAGACCATTCGCTACCGAGGCGATGCGCACGCCATCGATCAACACCAGGGTATGTGCGGCATTGGTACCGCGCAGGAACAACGAGGTCTGCTGGCCATAGCCGCCAGCATTGGCGAAGGTGACTCCAGGCAGGCCGGTCAGCAGATCGGCCACGGACAGCGGTTGCAGCCGCTCGATGTCGGCGCGCGTGATCACGCTGACCGCTGCCAGTGCATCGTCAACGGTGATGGCCGTGCGCGTGGCGGTCACCAGCACCGGCGCCAGATCGTTGGCCTGATCGGCAGCAGCGGCGTTGGCAATCAGGGTGCAACCCAGCAGCGCGGCTGCCAGCAAAGTCTTGTTCAAGATGATTCCTCCAGCCGCGCACCCGCGCACGGCCCATGTCCGGTCAATGGGCTGGCGGCAAGCGCAGGAAAGGCGGAACGACGGGCAGGCACGAACGCCACACGCGTGGTTCGGCCTCGCCCACCGCGAGCCACCAGGAAGCGTTCAGGCCGGTCTCCGGGCTCACGAGCAGCATGCAGTGATGCGCATGCCTCGAGCGGTGCCTTCCCATGCTTGCCAGCACAGTGGCGAACGACCGCGCGAGATTCTCGCTTACCGTTGCGGGGGCAGCGCCGGCCTTGCAGTGTGTCGCCACATCACGCACCGGCTTCCCGTTTCATCCCTCCGGCGACACGCCATCAGGACACCCGAACCACGCCACTCTAGCCACGGCCGGTGACCCGGGCAACCGCCAGCCCGCAGCGCAAGCGCCTGCCACCCGCGAACAACCTCCCACGTGGTCGTCGGGCACGCATCTCCGCCGGCTTGTGGTGTTCGGTGTGGTGGACGGCTCGACACGGCGGCGGGCAGTGCCCGCCCTACGCCAGCGATTCGCTTCCACCGGCGCACCATCCCGGGCAGCGTCGGCTTGCCGGCTTTCGTCAAGCGGCCCGCAAGCTTCGTAGGGCGGGCACTGCCCGCCGGCTCCTGCCTTGTATGACCAAAGCCGGGCAAGCCCACCCAGACTACGCGCCGTACTGTGGCGGGGGCGGCGGGCAGTGCCCGCCCTACAAGTTTTCTATACTCTGGGTGGCGCGGCGGCGGGCTGCCCGGCCTGCGAATTTCCGCGCACGGGACTGGCGACACCGGCGATCCAGGTGTGCTGCACGCGACCGTCGGCGTCCAGCGCCACCAGATCGGCCCGACAACCGGCGGCAATGCGTCCGTGACTGGCGCCGAGGCCGAGGAAATCAGCAGGCCAGGTGCTGGCCATGCGCGCCGCTTCATCCAGCGGCAGGCCAAGCAGCTGCAC
>DAITPL010000120.1:0-5784 GCA_036833615.1 Rhodanobacter sp. | reverse complement strand
TGCGTGAGGCGCTGGCGACCGTGGGCCTTGGGGGTGGCGAGTGAGCGCGCCCGCCGCTCCCGTAGGAGCGAACTCTGTGCGCGATGTTTTTCCTCGTGTGGATTCATCAGTGCAAAGCTTTCGAGCGCCTGCGGCGCCCGAGTCACTTTTCTCTGCGTGGCCAGAGAAAAGTAACCCAAAGAGAGGCCACCCCGCTTGGCGCTTGCCGGGCGTAACCGCCCGGCGAGTTCGTGAGCCGAGGTCGGGCTTTTCGACAGTACGTCCGTGTACTGACGAAAAGGCAGCGGCTTCCTGCCGCTGCCCGCTGACGCGGCCTGTCGACCCCGCCTCACCGCCGCACAGGGGCCGTAGATCAAAAGCGTCGTGCTGCGTGCAACCATGCTCGACGAAACAACGGACGGCTAAACGCTGGCTGGCGATGCTCCCACGCCCCTGTGCGGCGAGTGCGGCGTGGCTGCCCGGCCCGGAGGGGGATCGGCAGGAAGCCGATCCCTTTTCGTCGGTACATGGACGTGCCGTCGAAAAGCCAAGCCATGCCGCACGAGCTTTTCGCCCGCTGGCGGGCGAAAAGCGCCAAGCGGGGTGCCGCTCTCTTTGGTTACTTTCTCTCGGGCAAGCGAGAGCAAGCCACTCGCGCGCCGCGCGCGCTCCCGCGGCGGTTGGGGTGGGTGCCGCCCGGTACGCCACGGACATACGTCGCGTGACTGTTTTCCGCCGCGCGTTCAAGACCCGGTGCGGGTGGCCGTTAACGGGGATACATGCCGTGCTCGCGGAGTGCGGCTGCTGGTTGAGGACGGATCATGGCTGACATGCTTTCCACTGGCGTGTCCGGTCTGCTTGCCGCGCAGATCGGGCTGAGTACCGTCAGTCACAACGTGGCCAACGTGAACACCGATGGCTACAGCCGTCAGGTGGTGTCGTTTGGCACCAAATTGCCCGAGGGGCAGGGTGGTTATTTCATTGGCACCGGCGTGGATACTGTTGCCGTGCAACGTGCCTACAGCCAGTTTCTCAACAACTCGCTGTGGTCGGCGGCATCCAGCCAGGGACGCGCGAACACGATGGTGGGCCTGACCGGGCAGATCAACAGTCAGGTCTCCGGCAGCAGCAATTTGCAGACCTCGCTGGACAGCTTTTTTGGTGCGGTACAGGACATGGCCAACGCGCCAGCCGATACCGCGTCACGCCAAGTGTTGCTGGCGCGCGCTGACGGCCTGGCCAGCACGTTCCGGGCCTTGTCCGGGCAGTTCAGCCAGCTGGCCGGGCAGGTGCAGCAGCAGCTTGGCGACACGGTGAAATCCATCAACAGCGACAGCCAGGCCATTGCCCGCTTGAACGGATTGATTCGCTCGTCGGTGGCCACCGATGGCACGCCACCAGCAGACCTGCTCGATCAACGCGACGCGCTGGTGAAAAAGCTGGCCAGCGAAGTGGGTATCGGCGTGGTGCCGCAAGCGGACAATACGATCAATGTGTATGTCGGCAATGGCCAGGCACTGGTCACCAACACCCAGGCGCACGCGCTCGGTACGGCCCCGAACAAGTACGACGCGACGCGGCAGGAGATCGTGGGCGAATCGGGCAGCGTGCTCAGCGGGCGCATTGGCGGTGGGGCGCTCGGCGCGTTGCTGGATTTTCGCGGCAACGTGCTGGATCCGGCGCAAACCCAGCTTGGTCGTGCCGCACAGGCGCTGGCCAGTACGTTCAATGCGCAGCATGCGCAGGGCGCGGACTTGCATGGCGCCATTGGTGATGCGTTCTTCAGCGTGGCTGGGCCGGTGGTGCAGGCGGCCAGCAGCAACACCGGCAGCGGCACGCTGGCCGCCGGCATCGCCGATATCGGCACGCTGACCGGCAAGGACTACGTGCTGGGCTACGACGGCAGCACGTGGAGCATGCGTGACGGCAATGGTGCCGGCGTCGCGCTCAGTGGTACGGGTACCGCAGCTGACCCGTTCCAGGCGGCCGGTTTGCGCCTGGTCGTTGGTGGTGCGGTCGCAGCCGGGGACAGTTTCCGCGTGCAGCCCAGTCGCGATGCCGCCGGCAGCTTGGCGGTGGTCATCACCGACCCGGACCTGGTCGCCGCCGCGGCACCCCTGGTTGCCAACGGTGCCGCCGGCAACACCGGCACAGCCGCGCCCGGCATCAACCTGAGCGACGGCACCGATCCGAATCTGTTCAACCCCAGCTTGGTGGTGTTTGTCTCGGCCACCAGTTACAGCATCGATGGTGGCGTGGTGCAAACCTTCACGCCTGGCTCGCCAATTACGCACAACGGCTGGAGCCTGCAGCTGGATGGTGCGCCAGCCAGCGGCGACACTTTCAACATCAAGGCCAACAGCAATGCGCAGGGCGACAACACGAACGCCCTGGCGTTGGGCCAGGTGGCCAATCAAGGGGTGCTGGATGGTGGCGTCACCAGTGTCGGGCGCGCCTACAGCCAGCTGGTAGGCCAGGTCGGCAGCGCCGGCGCCGTGGCGCAGGACGATCAGACCACGCAGAAAGCCGTGTACGCGCAGGCCATGGCTTCGCAGCAGAGCGTTTCCGGCGTGAATCTGGACGAGGAAGCGGCCAACCTCGTGCGGTTCCAGCAGGCGTACCAGGCATCGGCACAGGTCATAAGTACTGCCAATACATTGTTCAATTCGCTGCTCGGCGCAGTGCGGGGGTAAGTCATGCGCGTTTCCACCAGCTGGATGCAGCAGCAATCCGTCGGCACCATGATGGATCGCCAGAGCGACCTGTCCAACCTCAACACGCAGTTGGCTACCGGCAAGCGCATCAACCAGCCAGCGGACGATCCGGTGGGCGCGGCGCGTGCCCTGGATCTGACCCATCTCACGGCCGACACCGCGCAGTACCAGCGCAACATCACCTCGGCGAACGCACGGCTTGGCCTGGAAGACCAGAGCCTGGCCAATGCCACGGGCGTTCTCGATCGCGTACGCACGCTGCTGTTGCAATCGGTCAACGCCACGCAGTCGGACGAAACGCGCGGCGACATTGCCGCCGAGCTGGCGCAGTTACGCCAGCAGCTGCTCGCCCAGGCCAATAGCAAGGATGGCCAGGGTGAATATATTTATGCCGGCAATCGCACGGGCAACGCACCGTTCACGGACCAGGGTGGCGTCACCTATGTCGGCGATGATGGCCAGCGCATGGTTGCCGCCGGTCCCGGCCTGCAGGTCGCCACCGGTGATCCGGGCAGCGCCGTGTTTGGCAATATCCCCACCGGCAATGGCACATTTGCGATCAGTGCGAATGTCGGCAACACGGGTGGTGCCGTAGCCGGTGCCAGCAGCGTCAGTGATCCCAATGCCAGTCCGTCGGCGTGGGGCGGTAGCGGTTACAGCATCGTGTTTACCGCGGCCGATGCTTATGAAGTGCGTGACGGCACCGACGCGGTAGTGGACAGCGGCGCCTACGACCCAACCAGCGGCGGCACGATCACCTTCGGCGGCGCGCAAATTGCGTTCAGTGGCACGCCCGCAGCCAACGACCGTTTTGCGCTGGGCGCATCGGGCAAGCAAGACGTGTTCACCACCATCCAGAACATCATCGACACGCTGCGCACGCCACAGGGCGGCGGCGCGGATATGCAGAACGCGATGAACACGCAGTTCGCGAATCTCGATCAGGCCATCGACACCATCACGCGCACGCGCGGCATGGTTGGTGCGCGCATGAATGCGCTCGATCAGCAGCAAAGCCTCAATGACGATTTGACGCTGCAATACAAGACGTCGCTGTCCGCCGTGCAGGATCTGAACTACTACGATGCCATCAGCCAGCTCGGCGCGCAGACCACGGCGCTGCAGGCGGCGCAGCTGACGTTCAGCAAAATGCAGACGTCAAAACTGTTTGATTATTTGCGTTGACAAGCCTCAAGTTTCGGAGTTGGGCGTCGAAACAGTTCACAAGGCGGGAACACACAGATTGAGTCTCCGCTGGACTGTCAACGCCGGCCATTGTCGGCAACCCAACTCGATTCGGAGATACTCCAATGGTCATGAGCGTCAACACCAACATCAGCTCGCTGAATGCCCAGAAAAACCTGGCCACTTCGCAGAGCAAACTGGCAACGGCCATCGCCCGCTTGTCGTCCGGCATGCGCATCAACAGCGCCAAGGATGATGCCGCGGGCCTCGCCATTTCCACCCGCTTCACCACCCAGATCAACGGCCTGAACCAGGCGTCCGCCAATGCCAGCGACGCCATTTCTCTGGCGCAGACCAGTGAGTCGGCGTTGAACGAGGTGACCAACAACATGCAGCGTATCCGTACGCTGGCAGTGCAGTCGGCCAACGCCACCAACTCCGACTCCGACCGCGCCGCACTGGATGCCGAAGTGCAGCAACGTCTGTCGGAGATTACGCGTATTTCGCAGCAGACCACGTTCAACGGCCGGCATGTGCTGGACGGCACGTTTGGCTCGGCCGCGTTCCAGATCGGCGCCAACGTCGGAGAGACCATTTCGGTCAATCTGAGCCAGGGCGCGGGTGCGGCGCAAGTGGGCAAGATTGCCACCTCCGCGACCGGCGACATCAGCTCCAAGTTTGTCAGTCCGGCCGGCTTGACCCTGGCAGCCGGCGACTTGACCATCGATATGGGGGCCGGCGCCGGTGCCGTCAACGTGGCGGCGGGCAACTACGCCGATGCCGCCAGCTTGATCACCGCCATCAATACGGCGGCCGGCTCCACCGTTGCCGCCGCCTCGGGCAGCGAGATCGTCTTCACCAACGCTACCGCCAACGCGATGACCTTCGGCGGCAGCGCGGCTGCTGGCCTGGGCATGAGCACGGTGGCAGCGCAGACGTCGGGTGCCAGTGCTGTCCCGGGTACGGCTTCGTCCACCGGTTTGGGTGCAGCGATCACCAGCGCGTTCAATGCCGTGACTTTGGCCACGGGTGAATTCACGATTGACGGTAACGATGTCACCGGTACGTTCAAGGACTCCACCGAGCTGGCGGCTGCCATCAATGCAGTCAGTGCAGGCCTCGCCACGGTTGACGGCAGTGACAACGTCGTGTTGACCAACAATGCCGGCGCAGACGTGGTTGTGGCCGGGTCTGTAGCAACATCCTTTGGTCTGGATGGCACCCTGACTGCGAGTGGTGGTACGGATACCGCAACGCAAACCGGTGCGACGTATGTCGCCGCCAGTGCCAACGCTGTCGAAGCGGGTGCGGGCGAGTTCCAGATCAATGGCGCCGATGTCACCGGTGTGTTCAGCGATGCGGCCTCCTTGAAGACGCTGATCGACGGCGCCACCATCAGCGGCCTCAGCGCCACCGTCAACGCCGGCGAGCTGGACTTCAGCAATACCAGTTCCAGCGCAGTGACCTTTGGTGGCAGCCTGGTTCTGGGCCTGCCGGCCAGCGTGGCCGCACAAACTCCCGCCGGTGCTCCAACTTCCGGCACGGCCACTTCCACCGGCGTCGACACGGCGGTCACGGCGCCTTCCGGTGGTGCAGCACCGCTGGCCCTGGCGTCAGGCGATCTGACCATTGCCGGTACCGACATGGAGGGCTCATACAAGGATGCGCAGAGCCTGGTTGATGCGATCAACAGCAAGGGTATCGATGGCGTCTCGGCGTATTACGACGCCAGCGCGAAGTCGATCCACCTGAACTCGCAGGATGCCCTGGTGGTTGATGGCGCGAAAGCGGGTACGGGCGAGCTGGGCTTCTCCGGCGCCGGTGCTTCAGCCATCGCGGTTGGCAGTGACTTGGCCAGCAGCAATGTCAAGTCGGTTTCGGGTGCCTATGACACCATCAGCCGCAT
>DAITPL010000119.1:0-5787 GCA_036833615.1 Rhodanobacter sp. | reverse complement strand
CCATCGAGGACCCGATCGAGTACGTGCACAAGCACGAGGGCTGCATCATCACCCAACGCGAAATCGGCATCGACACCGACAACTGGGAGAACGCGCTGAAAAACTCGCTGCGCCAGGCACCGGACGTGATCATGATCGGTGAGGTGCGTACGCGCGAGACGATGGAGCACGCGATCAACTTCTCCGAGACCGGCCATTTGTGTTTGTGCACCTTGCACGCCAACAACGCGAATCAGGCGATGGATCGCATCCTGCACTTCTTTCCGGAGGATCATCGCTCCCAGTTGCTGATGGACCTGTCGTTGAACCTGAAGGGGGTCGTCGCGCAGATGTTGATCCCCACGCCGGATGGCAAGGCGCGTCGGGTGGCCGTGGAAGTCCTGTTGGGCACCCCGCTGGTGCAGGATTACATCCGGCAAGGCGAGATTCACAAGCTGAAGGAAGTCATGAAGGAATCCACCTTGTTGGGCATGAAGACGTTCGACCAGAGTCTGGTCGAGCTGTATCAGGCCGGGGAGATTTCCTACGAAGACGCATTGCGCCACGCCGACAGTTCAAACGAGGTGCGGCTGCGTATCAAGTTGTCCCAAGGTGGGGACGCACATACCCTGTCGCAGGGAATGGATGGTGTCGACGTGGAGGAAACCACGGATCAGCGCGGCTTCGGTGGCAACAACCTGCTCAATCGCTGACCTGCCACCAGCACGCCCCGGCTTGTACAGGTCAATCGGGTTTGTCGCGTCTGGTCCGTGAACCGGCATGATGAACCGGCATGAAAAGAGGGGCCCGACAGGGCCCCTGCTTTTGTCTACAGCATATGGCGCAAGCGGTCGATCAATGGCCCGCGGTGGTGCTGTGTGCAGGCATGTCAGACATCGTGTGATCGGTATCGGACATCGCGCCCACCCGCAAATTGCTGGCATCCACGCTTTTTACCCCTTTCACCGCCTTGGCCAGGTCGACCGCGCGCGTTTTCTCGCTACTGCTCGACACCATGCCGGACAGCTTGACCATGCTGTCGCTGGTATCCACGTCGATGTCCGAAGCCTTGACATCCTTGGCGGTGGCCAACTCGGACTTTACCTTGGTGGTAATCCAGGCATCCGCGGCCTTGTCGGGTACGGTCTGGTTGTCCGTGGATTCTTGCGTCTGCGGGGTGGCATATTGCGCCAGCGCCTGGCTGAATGGCACGGCAGCAAAGGCGCATACCAGCGCGGCGGCGAAGACGCTGTTATTAAGCTTGTGAGTACGCATGGGAGTCTCCTGAAGTGGGGCGGCTGTCAGACGGCAAGCCGCCGGTCGCTTGTGTGGCACGATGAGAACGCGCGCGGCGTGAAAGCGACGTGCGCGTCAGCTGCCACCATTCAGGTAGATGATGTGGGCCGCGAAAGAGTCGCGGAATGGAGCGACTCGCGTGGAACTCCGGGGCGCCAGCGTCCGCCCCGGACGAGCGTCGGCTAGTTGCGGGACTGCACCTTCGACAGCAAGCGCAAGATTTCCAGATACAGCCACACCAGCGTCACGGTCAGCGCAAACGCGCCGTACCATTCCATGTACTTTGGCGCACCCGATTGCGCACCGGATTCGATCAGGTCGAAATCCAGCACCAGGTTCAACGCCGCAATGGCGACCACGAACGCGCTGAAACCGATGGCCATGAAACCGTTGCCGCTGATGAAATCCATCGAGTGGCCGAAGAAGCCCATGACGAACTGCGCGAGGTACAACAGCAGGATGCCGCCAGTCGCGGCCACCACGCCCAGCTTGAACTTCTCGGTAGCCCGGATCAGCCCGCTGCGATAGGCCAGCAGCATGGCTGCCATGGTGCCGAAGGTCAGGCCCACGGCCTGGATCACGATGCCCGGATAGCGCGCCTCGAAGATCGCCGACAGCGCCCCGATGAACACGCCCTCGACCAGCGCATACAGCGGCGCGGTGAACGGCGCCCAGGTCTTCTTGAAGGCGGTTACCAGCGCCAGCACCAGACCGCCGATCGCGCCGCCGAGCACCAGCGGCATCATTGCCGGTGCGCTGGCCGGCCCGGTGAACTGCGCCCAGCTGTACATCGCGCCCACCAGTACCAGGATCAGCATCAAGCCGGTCTTGTTGACCGTGCCGTTGATGGTCATGGCGTCGTCGCCGTGGGCGACCAGGGCGCCATTGGCGACGTCCAGGAACGTGTTCTTGTTGAGTGCCGGATTACCGCTTTGCATGTTCATCTCCGTGGGGGTGGCTGGCGTGCGGGGTGGGGCGTGAGCCCGGTTGCACGCCGGTGCGCATCGACCTGCCCAGCTTACTTCAACGTCGTCTGGCTGGTAACCACCATGCCCTGGTCGTCGACATGCATTTCCGCGTCGATGCTCAGGATCCGTTCGGCCTGGAGCTGCATGGCGGCGAATTGCGCCTTGGAGCGCGCCGCATCGGCAGCGATTTCCTGGGCGTCGCTGGTGCTGTCGGGAGTCATGGACGGCTCGTCGCTTCTGGTGATGGCGGCCGTTGCCGCAACCAGGCTGTCGACTTTTTGTTCCATCAGTTGCAGCCATTCCATGTACATGGTGCCGCTCAGATGCATGCGCGCCATGCGGCCCGCGTCACCGCCGGGAGATTTCATGCTCTCCCGCAGCTTGATGTCCTCGCCGGCGCCGACGCCGAGTGCGAGCACTTTGTCGGTCATGGCGATCCATGCGGGCTGGCCAAACATGGTTGCCAGATCCTTGGTCAGCGCCAGCGGTGTACCGTCCGCCGCCGGTTTCAACTGGTTCAGCGAAGGCACGCTCATCTGGCCCATGGCAAACAGGCCGGGCGCGTTGGTGGTCGCCACCAGCAGGCGGCCGGAGACCTTGGGCATGCCGCCGCCATCTTTGGCTGGCACCAGGCGATCCAATGCCACGCGAATACCCTGCAGGTCACCGAACGGCGGGATTGCGGCCTTCTGCATCGCCGGGCCGAGTTTGGCGAAGCTGTCGTTGAGATCGAGCAGCGTCGGACAGGTGAACGGCTTGGCGGCCACGGCTTCCACCTGGGTCAACCAGAACGTACGCAACGACGCCACGGGCAAAGCAATACTCACGTCGAGTGGCGCGGTCCCGGTGCTGCCCAGTCCGGGCAAGGCCACTTTCAGCCCCGTGAATGCCTTGCTGATGTCGGCGGCCAGCGCAATGTCCAGGCGCGCGTCCTGGTGCCTGGCGTTCAGTGTCGTGTAGCCAAAGCTCAGGGCGGGGACACGGGCGGCGATGCGGCTGGCGTCCGCGACGCAACTCGGCGGCACCGCCACCAATTGGTTGGCGACCGGCTCTCCGGTCTTGGTGGACACGGCCTTGGCGCGGGCGCTGCGCAGGGCATTCAGCAGTGGATCATGACCACCCAGCAGCAACGGCAGCTGGCGGGTCATGTCTATCTGCCCGACCACATATTTGGTGTAACCGTTGGTTTTGGCCAGCTTGGCGAGACGGCCGTCGTCCTGCAGATTTTTTTGTGGCCGGTCCAGCCCCAACGCCTGGCGCAACAGGGGCTTCGACGCGTCTGCCGGCAGCACCGCCAACACGGCCTGCTTGCCTTGCGTGGCCAGTATGACCTCGGTGCCCGAGGCCGCGAAGACGTGCCGCCGGTAGCTTTGTTCGCCTTCGCGCAGCACGTCGAGTTGCGTGCCGTAAGCGGTTTCCAGGCGACCCACGAAGCGGTCAAAGGCCTTGCCGTCACTGAGCTCGATGCGGACGACGGGTGCCAGCCCCAAGCCGTACAACGCGTAATATCCACCAAGGTTGATCCCGGCGTCGTGGGCAAACGTTTCAATGGTCTTGCCCTTGAACTCCGCCGCCAGCGCGTGCAGCAGGCGCGCACCGTCCGGATCCTTTTCGGCGAAGCGGTCAGCCGTGGCGTTCAATTGCGCGAGCTGCGCGGGCAGTTGCGCGTCCGCCTGGGCCAGCAACGCCGCGCGCGTGTCGTCGTCCAGCGTATCCAGGTTGGCCAGCACGTATGGCGTATCCGCCGGGACAAACGCCAGCGGCGCATCCTTGTCCTTGTGTGCACAAGCCACGAGCATGGCGCTCGCCAGGCCCAGCGCGATGAAGCGCGTCGTCAGTCGCATGATGTGTCCCGGGGGTGGTTGCTGCACCGCACATTATGCCTGCTTTGCCTGTACGCGGCCGTCGGCGGGGTGGGGTGAGCGGGGCCTTGCGTGCCGATGCAGCGGGTCCGGGCTGCGCCGGCGTGGCTCAGCGCGCGAGCACTTCGTCCAGCACGGCCATGCGTACGAATACGCCGTTGCCGACCTGCTCCAGAATGCGTGACTGCGCACCGTCGGCGACCTCCGACGCAATCTCGATGCCGCGGTTGATCGGGCCCGGATGCATCACCAGACAGCCCTTGGCAGCGCGTGCAAGGCGTTGCGGGTTCAGCCCGTAGCGGGTGAAATACGCGGCTTCGTCGGGCAGCTCGGTGGCCGCCATGCGCTCCTTTTGCAGGCGCAGCATGATGACCGCGTCGGCACCGGTGATGGCTTGATCAAAATCGTCGTAACTGCGGGTCTGCGGAAACTCTTGCGCATCGGGCATCAGCGCCGCGGGCCCGCACAGGCGAATCTGCTTCACGCCCAGCCGGCTGAGCGCTTGTACGTCCGAGCGGGCAACACGTGAATGCCTGATGTCGCCGCAAATCGTGATGGTGAGCTGGTCGAAATCCGGCCGATGCTGGCGAATCGTGAGCGCATCCAGCAAGCCTTGCGTCGGGTGCGCGTGTTCGCCGTCGCCGGCATTGATGACCGATACGCCGCTCATCGCCCGCTGCACCAGCGCGTCCGCGGTGCCGGAGTCCTTGTGGCGCACGATGATCGCGTCCAGGTGCATGGCTTCAAGCGTGTGCAGCGTGTCGAACAACTCCTCGCCCTTGCAGGTGGACGATAGACCGATGTTGAAATTGACCACGTCGGCACCGAGTCGGCGTGCGGCCAGCTCGAACGAAGTACGCGTGCGCGTGGAAGGCTCGAAGAACAGATTCAGTACCGTGCGCCCGGCCAGGATGTCGAGTTTGCGCGTGCCATGGGCGCAGGCATCGCGCAGCGCTTCGGCGCGATCAAGCAGGCGCTCGAGAGTATCCCGCGGCAGGTGTTCGAGGGTGGTGAGATGACGCAGGCGAGGACTCATGGACATACCGGGTAGCTGAAGAGATCAGGATGGGGTGGGGCCGGACGTGGCAGTCGCATTGAGCAGCAACCAGCGTTCAAGGATGACGGCGGCAGCCTCGGCGTCGATGGTGGCGCTGTCGTGGCGGCGTTTGAGCCCGGCGGCGCGGGCGTGGGCGAAGCGTTGCGCCGCTTCGCGCGAGCTGTCGCGTTCGTCGACCAGGGTGGCCCGCAGGGCGTAACGCGCATGCAACTGCGCGGCGAAGCGGCGCGCGGCGCGGCTGGCCGACTGCTCCGCGCCGTCCAGCGTCAGCGGCAAGCCGACTACCAGCGCGTCGGGCAACCATTCGTTGCGCAGTGCATCGAGGCGCTGCCAGTCCGGCTCACCGTCGCGCATGGCCACCGTGCCCAGCGCGCGCGCGCTCGAGGTGATCGTGTTGCCCACCGCCACGCCAGTCAGCCGGCTGCCGACATCGAAGCCGAGCACACAGCTCACGCGTGACCCACGTCGCCGGACAGCTGGCTCGGGTCCACTCCGACCAGGCCGGCCGCCGCGCTCCAGCGGTCTTCCAGCGGGGTGTCAAACACGATACGGTCACAGGCCTCGGCGGTGAGCCACGCGTTGGCCATGATCTCCTGCTCCAGTTGCCCCGCGTCCCAACCGGCGT
>DAITPL010000118.1:0-5977 GCA_036833615.1 Rhodanobacter sp. | reverse complement strand
CCGGATACCGGGCTCGTATACATGCAGGCGCGCTATTACGACCCGGCGGTGGGGCGGTTTTTGAGTGTGGATCCCGCCAATCCGAGGCCGGGAAATGTGTGGGGGTTTAGTCGGTATGCGTATGCCAACAACAACCCCGCGCGGTTTACGGACCCGGATGGGCGGAATGCGACCGCCGCGCTGGGCGGGCTTCTCTACGAATCCTGGTCATCCGTCACGGGCAGCGGGTTTCATGGCAGCCAAATCTTTGGCGCGCTGAAAGACGGCTACAACGGCCAAGGTGCCGGTATCGGCGGCGCCGCGTTGCAGGATGCAATGACCTTCGTGCCGATTCCTGCGACCAAGATCGCGCAGGGCGCCAAGCTCCTTGGCCGGGTTGCAGAAAAGATCGCGCCGAGGGTCGCCGAGTCAGCCGCTGGCAAGCTTTACCATTACACGGGTGCGGATCCCGCAAAGATTGCGGCCGATGGCCTTAAGCCTGGCGCATCCGGCAAGGTGTTCACTACTCCCACAGGCAAGCTCAGTCCCCTCCAAGCACAGATCGATCTCGCTCTGCCAACCGGTAGAGGACTTCCGGGTCATTTGTTGGAAATTGATGTGGGCGTACTCCAGAAGATGGGCGTGCAAGTACCACAAGCTGGCCAAGTGGGGCGTATGTTCAAAATGCCAGGCGGTGGAACTGAAGTCGTGTTTCCCCATGCCCTCCCATCCGAAGCAATCAGGATAGTGCGGTGATGGCAAAGGCCGACGTTATTCTCGCCCTTCAAAGCGACTTCGACAGCCCCAGCTCACTCAAGTCGGGCGAATACCTTTTGCAGAGAGCCTCGAGTACTGTCCATCGTGCCTTAGCTAATGGCGACCGCAAAGCCGTGGTGGAAATACTGCAGGAGTGGCTCAAGCTATTCCAAGAGCCGCAGACAATGCTTGCCGTCACGATTGCCAAGGAGGAGCGACTTTCTGAGCTGATCCCGACGATTCGAGAGTTGAGAGTGCGAATTCAGACGGGCGGTGTGTTTCCGACGTTCTACCTACGCGAGGTTGATGAAGCGCTCAGCGCCATATGGCTGACGCTTCGCGACGGTCGCGACGGTCGAAAGAATGACGAATGACGCTTGAAATCCTAGATGGGACGTTCGGGTTAACTCTACTACGTTGGCACTTGCCAGTCTCTGCCTCTTGCCGGCACCTACAGCCGACCCTGCCTCGAGAAACCTATCCGTCGCCGTGTGATTGAATCCACACAAAGAGAACGACATGACAAAGACAATTCGGGCGAACGACTGGCTCGAATTCAAGCAAGAAGCGGAGGTCTCGACGGCCAAGACGCTTGGGCTGGTTGAGCAGACGCTGTTCAACTGGGCAAGGCGAGCCGGCAAGGCCAGCTCAAGGCCGAAAGCAGGCCGGTGAGCGCCGAGCAGATGGAGATTGCCCGACTGCGTACCGAGCTGTCCCGGGTGAAGATGGGGAGTTTAAGGGGACGGAGGCAATTAAATCGGGCCTGCAATGCAGCCGGCTGTCGGCGTTCCGGTCCGCGTCCAACACCACGCAGACCGATCCGCCAGGGCCCATTCGGTGAGGAGCATGGACATGGATCTCCGAACGATGACCCAAACCCCGTCATGCGCCACCAATTGGTTGTGGGTGCTATTGATGCTTGTCGGTGTTGGCGTCAGCGCGGTGACGCAGGCGGGTACGGTGACGTATGTGTACACCGATGCGCAAGGCACGCCGCTGGCCAAGGCCGATGCCAACGGCAACATCATCGCGACGTTCGACTACGCGCCATATGGCGCGCAAGCGTTGGGCACGCCACCGAGCGGTCCGGGGTATACGGGGCATGTGAATGACCCGGATACTGGGTTGGTGTACATGCAGGCGCGGTATTACGATCCGGTGGTCGGACGGTTTTTGAGTGTCGATCCCATCACGCCGGCTGCCGGCAACTTGTTCAACTTCAACCGGTACGATTACGCGAACAACAATCCGTACAAGTTCACTGATCCTGATGGGCGAGCCACGGTTTACCGGTACGCCCACAAAGTTGTCATCGTGCAGACATTCAAGAACAACGGGACGCAGTTCACGAATGATCAGATTAAGGCACAAGGCGCGAGCCTCAGTGGGCACACCTCAGATGGAAAGACCGTAGTCGTGCAGTTTGCCCCAGGCAACGACAAGGATGCCGTCCAGCTGAATCCGAATCCTAAGCTTGACGATACGAGCAAAGACGGTGCCTTACGTTCACACGCCGATAAGATCGGCGGACGAAGTGTGGAGATCGCGCCTAATGCGGCCGGCGAAGGAACTGTGGGGCATGAGCTTGGACACGTGCTGCATGCTGGTGACCAATACAATGGCGGTATTGGCGCGGATGGGAAGACAGTTACGTCTGATGTCGCCGGGCCGATGAATATAATGAAAAATGCAGTGGGATTCGGCAACACTCAAACAGTTAATGAGATATACAAGGGGGCGTCGTCGAAAGACAATACGCAGATTAATTGCATAGATCCCAAGGCGGGTTGCTAATGAACAGGGTTATCTTTGCTATTGCGCTGCTTTGCGCCCTCGCAGCGCGAGATGTAAGGGCTCAAGGAGGAACGCCTCAGATCAAGTGCGAAATTGGCACCACTGCTTGGTGCATTGCTACTTTTGACGGCTCAATCAGCATGCGGGATGCTGGCGAAGCCAGAATTTGGACATTGCAAGCTCGAACAGATCGCAGCAAGTTGCCAATGAAGATTGTTGAGGCGAAAGCGTGCTCTGACGCTGCGGATGAGGAAATTCATTTGGTCGAAGTCAATAAGAAGAATGCGATGTCTTCGGAAGCACCTCAGGTTGCCGAGTACGTGCTTAACTCCAATGGTTGCAAGCTAAGATTTGAGATACCAAAAGGTGAGAGTGCTGCGACGTACAGACAAGTGATGCTGTATGGAATACTGGTCGGCTCGGAGAAGAGGACGCAGCTATATAAGGCTCGCTGATGACTCGCGAAGGATAGAGCGGTTTCAAGGTCCACGTGCAACATGATCAATGAATTGTTCCTGCGCCAACTTCAGTGAGTCGCAGATAGTCGCTTAAACAGGCTGTTTAAATTCTCCCGCATCCCAGCGCGATCCTGGTAGCCTTTGCGGACAGTATCGAGATCGGAGTTTTCATGCGCGGTGCGGATGTGATGCAAGCATCGCTGTTCACGACGCTGCGCCTGGAAGGCTTCGTTCCCACCGATATCCGATCCGGTCGATCCGCGTCTTGTTCGATGCGGCGCTGAAACGCATCTCGCTCCCTTCGACATGGCGGCCGGAGCGCTTGCTGCGATGTCAGTTGTTGCAAGTTCTGTAGCATTCGCAGCGGGAAAAGGTGCCAGGGCGATTTTGACGGGCTGGAGCATTATCTACACCGGTAGCGCCAAAACTTACGCAGCCGGATGCAGGCGTGCAACGTGGGTGGCTGTGGGCCGTAGGGGCATTCCGGTCCGCGTCAACACCACGCAGACCGACCCGCCGGGGCCCATTCGGTGAGAATCATAGACATGACTATTCCGCCAAAAGCGAAAGTTGAAGCATCGGCAACCCATTGGCTGTTTGTCCGGCTGGCGTTTGTCTTTGCCGTGCTCAGTGCACCGACGCAGGCGGGTACGGTGACGTATGTGTACACCGTTGCGCAAGGCACCCCGCTGGCCAAGGCCGATGCCAACGGCAACATCATCGCGACGTTCGACTACACACCATACGGCGCGCAAGCGCTGGGTACGCCCCGGAGGGGCCGGGGTATACGGGGCATGTGAATGACCCGGATACCGGGCTCGTGTACATGCAGGCACGGTATTACGATCCCGCGGTGGGTCGGTTTTTGAGTGTGGATCCGGTTGGGCCAAGCCCAGGAGGGCTGTTTCATTTTAACCGTTACGACTACGCGAATAATAATCCGGTTGTTAACATAGATCCGGATGGTCGATACACTTGTAGCAAAGATGTGTGCGGACTAGTTGCTGACGCCCTATCGAAAACAAGCGATGCAGCCAGTAAGCTGGAAAATGGTTCGGAGGGACAAAAGTCATTACTTGCAGTCGTAAAGTTGTTTGGAAAACAAGGCGAGGTTAATGGCGTATCTATCGCATCGTCTAATAATGACTTCGCGTCGACCAACATGTCTGGTGACAAAATTAGCATAAAGATCAATCCTACTGCAATGCACAAAAGCTTTGCAAACAGGGCCGATGGTACACAAGACTCGGTCGAGTACGCGGCTACCATCGCTCATGAAGGTCAACATGGAGTTGATGGCCGCGCAAATAAGCGTGGCCCTATCACGCAGGGTAAACATACTATGACCGAGCGCAACGCCTATAGAACGCAGTCATACGTCAATCAAGGTGAAGGTGTTCGATCTGCGTACGGAGTCTGGGCGCCAGGTATCAGCGATACGGATCGTACCGAGGCGATTAACAAAAGGGCCGATGAGTCGGTAGCTCTAAGCTGTCCAAACGGGACTTGCGAATGAAAATCTTCGTTTTGATTGCCTGGGGATTTCTATCTGGCTGCGGCAGCGTTCCCATGCGCACAACGATCTGCACGCTCACAACAAATGTAATTCAGCATGAAGCTTCACGTGTTGTGGTCTCCGGCGAAGTACATGGGGGCCTCGATCGATTGCTGCTAAGTGATCGGTCCTGCCCGGCCGAACCTGTTGCTCTTTCAATATCTAACGCGATCGCAGAGAAGCCAAATGTTGCGCCAATGTGGTCTGCCATATATCGGCAAGGAGATATAGGTACCTACGGGAAGCGAATTCACGCTACCGTGGTGGGTACTTTCCATTATGTTGCGAACGATTGGCCAAATGGTGTCTTGATTGTTGAAGACGTGAGCGGTCTTGAAGTGACGTTGAAAAAAGTTAATTAATCGAACAACAATAATGGCTCAGGTTAATGACGCACTCTTTCGACGCAATCGCACTTCAAGGCAATCTCCAACATTTGGATGATGACCGCCGTCTTGCTTTTGGTGTGTGCCTATTTGAGCGCTCTCTGCCAGGCTTTTTTCAGTTCCAAATCGACACGGGCTCTACCGGTGGCGGAGAGCTCCGGGCCACACTCGCGCAGTGCTGGTCTGTGCTCGAAACGGGGTTTGATGGTGCGCCAGCCTTTGTCTCAACGGCGGTTTGCGAGCTTGTGATGCCGGATTCCGAAAGGCACACGTCCGCCTACACTTCTGCGGCCATCGACGCGGTCAACATCGCCTGTTGTTTGCTCGATTTTCTAGCCAAGCGTCAACTCGATCCGCTCATTGAGGCTGTCCGATCTCGGCAGGACACGCTCGATCTGTTTATCCAAAACAGCACGAACTTGGGTCCTCCCGGCCCCAGTTTGGAAGAACGGATCGCCTCGCACCCTCTCATGCAGCAAGAGCTGGGTTTTATGCACGATGATCTCGCTTTGCTGCGCGCAACGGTGGGCACACGCGAAGCGGTTTGGCGCGCGACACTCAACCAGGTTGCGACACGCGAGTATGATCGGCTCCGTCTGCCACGAACTGGGGCCACGAATTAGGTCAGCCGCCTGTTCAAGAAACGGTCTTGTTGCCGCCGCCCACGCCAGGGAGCATCAGCATCCCGGCCACCAGCAATGGTCCGGTCGCGGTGAGTTGGGTGGCCAGCACCACGGCAACCAGTTACACCTTGCAGCACGCGAAATCTGGCGTCACCGGCTGGAGCACCATCTACACCGGCAGCGCGACTGGCTTCACCCAGCACGAGACGACCACAGGGACCTGGATCTACCGGGTGCAAGCATGCAACGCGAGTGGCTGCAGTGCCTTTCGGGCCAGCGGTGGTGTTGCCGTGACGGTTCCCCCGGCCACCGCACCGAGCCTGAGCGTGCCGGCCACCAGCAGCACCGGCAGTTACACGGTGAGCTGGGGTGCGACAAGTGGCGCGACCAGTTACACCCTGCAGGAGCAGGTCAACGGCGGTGGTT
>DAITPL010000117.1:0-6223 GCA_036833615.1 Rhodanobacter sp. | reverse complement strand
GTCGTTCAGCAAACGGCTGTTCTTGAACGCCATGAACGAGACGACGCTGGTGACGACGATGATGATCAGGGTGACCGGCACCGGAAGCTCCCGCAAGGAATGCAGAACTCGGCATCTTGGCGTCAAGGCGACGCGTTGTCGACCACGAACAGGCCTGACGGCCAGTGCCGCGGCAGTGATTGGGCGCGCCATGATCACGCGCAACGCCGCTGTATCCGAACGCGGCTATCATCCGCCGTTCCACGCGCGCTTGCCGCTCCACGAACTACATCATGACTCAGCCACGCTACCTGCATCTGGACGTCTTTGCCGCCACTCCCGGCGGTGGCAATCATCTGGGTGTCGTCATTGGTGCGCAAGCCTGGAGTGCGGCGGCCATGCAACGCTTCGCCCGCTGGACCGCGCTGGTGGAAACCACCTTCCTGCTGCCGGCGCGCGTCCCCGAAGCCAGCTATCGCCTGCGCATCTTCACCCCACACCGGGAAATCCCGTTCGCCGGGCATCCCAGCATCGGTACCGCGCACGCCGCGCTGGATTGTGGGCTGGCACAATTGCGTGATGGCATGTTGTGGCAGGAGTGTGACGCGGGCGTGCTCCCCATCCGGGTCGACGGCAACGGACGCAGCCGCGAACTGTTGTTGCAATCGCCCCGGGAGAGCGTGCTGGCCACGGGCCTGGACGCGCATCCATTGCTCGTCGCCACGCTGGCCGGGATCCAGACCGGTGCCTTGCCACCGGCGCTGGTCGAAGGTGGCCGGCGGTGGTGGCTGGCCGAAGTTGCCGACGAAGCCGCCCTGCGTGGCTGGCAACCGGATCATGCGGCGATCCGCGCGCTGGCGCAGGCCAGCGACAGCATGGGCTTGTGCGTGTTCGCACGCAGCCTGACCGTGCCCGGAGCCGACCATCGTCACGCCGACTATCACCTGGTCGTACGTGCCTTCCCCGCTGGCGTCGGCATCGTCGAGGATCCCGCCTCCGGTGCCGCCAACGGCCTGATCGCCGCCTACATTGCGCGCAGCGAACCCACCTGCGCCCTGGCGCGCGGCTACACCGTGAGCCAGGGACGCGAGATCGGACACGATGCGCGCCTGACCGTGCGCATCGAGGGCGCGGCGATCTGGGTTGGCGGTCACAGCCGTACGGTGATCGACGGCACGCTGGATTGGGCACAGGCCTGAGGGGACCAACAGCAGCTGGCTGACCTTCCCGCATGCGTCGGCACCCGGCTTTACGCCACCGCACCTGCGGCCTGTGCATGGCGCCGCCGCAGTATCGGCACACCGCATGCTCGCCTGCGACGACGGGCGGCATCGCTTACACTGGCTGCCCGCTTGCCGCGAGTCATCCCGATGCCATCCTTTGACGTGATATCCGAAGTCGACAAGCACGAACTGACCAATGCCGTCGATCAGGCCAATCGCGAGCTGGCGAACCGCTTCGATTTCAAGGGAACCGACGCGAGTTTCGCCCTGGACGAAGCGGTCATCACGCAAAGCGCCCCCAGTGAGTTCCAGTTGCAGCAGATGCTGGACATCCTGCGCGGGCGCCTGACCGCCCGCAAGATCGACATCCGCGCGCTCGACGCCGCCGAGCCGGAGGTGAACCTGGGTGGCGCACGCCAGAAGATCACGGTCAAGCAGGGCATCGAACAGCCGATCGCGAAGCAGCTGGTAGCCGCCTTGAAAGCGGCCAAGCTGAAGGTCGAGGCGCAGATCAACGGCAACAAGCTGCGCGTCACCGGCAAGAAGCGCGATGACCTGCAAGCGGCGATGGCGGTGCTGCGCAAGGCTGAGGTGGAATTGCCGCTGCAGTTCGACAATTTCCGCGACTGACTCGGTCGCATCCCGGCGACCAACCGGTGCGGAAACGCTGTCGGCCGGCAAAGAAAAGATGCTGTGCCGTCAGCAACCGGCGCCTTGCGCATCCAGTCGCGGGCACCAGACAGGGCGCGCACTGCCGCCCACGCATCCTGACATCACTCGAACGAACCGGCAAACGAATCGGGCGCGTAATTTTCGAACTTCGTGTACTGACCGAGAAAGGTCAACCTGCAGGTATCCGTCGGGCCGTTGCGCTGCTTGCCGATGATGATCTCAGCCATGCCCTTGTCCTGCGTTTCCTTGTTGTAGTACTCGTCGCGGTAGATGAACATGATGACGTCGGCGTCCTGTTCGATGGCGCCGGATTCGCGCAAGTCGGACATCATCGGCCGCTTGTCCGCGCGCTGCTCCAGCGAGCGATTCAACTGCGACAACGCCACGACCGGCACGTTGAGCTCCTTGGCCAGCCCCTTCAGCGAGCGCGAGATCTCGGAAATTTCCGTGGCGCGGTTTTCCTTGCTGCCCGGCACCTGCATCAACTGCAGGTAATCGACCACGATCAGGCCGAGCCCGCCATGCTCGCGATGCAACCGGCGCGAGCGCGAGCGCAGCTCCACCGGCGACAGGCTGGGGGTGTCGTCGATGAAGATCTTCGCCTCGGACAGGATCGAGATGGCGTTGGACACGCGCGGCCAGTCCTCCTCCTCCAGATCGCCATTGCGCAGGCGCTGCTGGTGGATGCGCCCGACCGACGAGATCAGGCGAAACGCCAGTTGCGAAGACGACATTTCCATGGAAAACACTGCCACCGGCTTCTTGTTGCGCAACGCGGCGGTCTCGGCAATGTTCAGCGCAAACGCGGTCTTGCCCATCGACGGACGCGCCGCAACGATGATCAAGTCGGCCGGCTGCAAGCCCGAGGTGAGATTGTCCAGATCGGTGAAGCCAGTGGTGATGCCGGTCAGCTGACCACGATTCTCGTAGCGCTCGCTGAGCAGGCGGAAGGCGTCTTTCACCGCCTCGCGCATGGATACGGAATCCTTCTTGCCACGCGCGCCGGATTCGGCAATGTGGAACACGCGCTGTTCGGCGCTTTCCAGCACCTCCTGCATGCTCTTGCCTTCCGGCCGGTAGCCATCTTCGGTGATCGATGTGCCGGCATCGATCAACTGCCGCAATACGGATTTCTCGCGCACGATCTCCGCATAGGCGGTGATGTTGGCGGCGCTCGGCGTGTTGTTGGCCAGCTCGATCAGGTAACCCGCACCGCCAGCCATTTCGGCCAGGCCATTGCTCTCGAACCAGTCACCCAGGGTCACGGCATCGCACGGCATGCCCTTGTTCGCCAGCTCGTTGATCGCGCGCCAGATCAGGCGATGATCCTTGCGGTAAAAATCCTGTTCGGCGAGACGATCCGCGACCCGGTCCAGTGCGTCAGGCGCCAGCATCAAGCCGCCAAGCACCGACTGTTCGGCATCGATGGAGTGTGGTGGTACACGCAGCGCTTCAATCGCGGCGCCAGTGGACTGACGTTCGGAGACAAACGGCATCGAATAACCTCACAGGAAAACGAGCAGCACTCCGACACATTCGCCATCGCGGTACTGACAACCCATCATACGCGGCGCAATCTCATCCGCCGAGACAATAACCCGGTGGATAAGCTGTGTGTTGTCTGTGGGTTGTTGTGGATAAAGCCCGGGTCGGGATGCGGTGATCGAAGCCGGGGCGGTCGATCGATTCACGACCTGCGGAAGCCCGGTCCGGGAGTGCGGCGGCGGGCAGTGCCCGCCCTGCGGGACACGGCGCCAACCACCCGGCAATGGGTTCCCGTTGTTCGCCGGCCGACACTGCCCGCCGGCGCTTGCGCTGTACGGTTCATGCGAGCTTGCCCGGGTTCGGTAAAAGAGCGGCGGGCAGTGTCCCCCGACTGATCCGTTTGATGCTTGTCCGCCGCTGGGCGGTCCTCAACCCGGAGCATCCTGTTCAAACACAAACGGGCGCCCGCAGGCACCCGTCCGTTGCACCCTGAAACTATGGGCGTCGCGGTTACTTGTCGCTGACAATGATGACCTTGACTGTGGTCTGGATATCGGCATGCAGGCTTACCGGCACGTCGTACTCGCCAATGTTGCGCAGCGGGCCTTCGCTCAGGATCACTTCGCCCTTGCTCACCGGATGGCCGGCTGCGCGCAAGGCCTCGGCAATATCGCGCGGGCTGACCGAACCGAACAACTTGCCCTCGGCACTGGCATGCGCCGACAGGGTCACCGCCACTTCGGCAAGCTGCGCCAGGCGCGCCTGGGCCTCGCTCAACGCCGTGTCGGCCTTGGCTTCATACTCGGCGCGACGCTGTTCGAAAGCCGCCAGATTGGCCGCATTGGCACGCACGGCCTTGCCTTGCGGCAAGAGGAAGTTGCGCCCGTAACCCGGCTTCACGTTGACCTTGTCGCCCAACGTGCCGAGGTTGCGGACTTTCTGCAGAAGAATGAGTTCCATGATGCTTCCTTTTCGTTAGCGCCGGTGTGGCCCGACGCAACCAGTGGACGGATGTCCGAAAGAGTGACGCGTGCAACCCGAATGCGGCTGCTGGCTGACCTTGCCAGCAACGCGTACCGGGACATTCCCGGTGCGCGCCGATGCCGGCAACGGCCGGTTGATATCGTTGCCACGCGCGCGTCAAGAACGGCGCGCGCTTTGCGGATCAGACGTTGTGATTGTCGGTGTACGGCAACAACGACAGGAACCGTGCACGCTTGATCGCGGTGGCCAGCTGACGCTGGTAACGCGCCTTGGTCCCGGTGATGCGGCTCGGCACGATCTTGCCGTTCTCGGTGACGTACTGCCGTAGCGTGTTGAGATCCTTGTAATCGATCTCCTTGACGCCCTCGGCGGTGAAGCGGCAGAACTTGCGGCGGCGGAAAAATTTGGACATGTCTGGATTCCTCTTCAGTCGTCGCTGTCGCGGTGGTGGTCGTGGCCATGTTCGCCATCATCGTCATCCCGGCGACGCGATGACTTGGCGTCATCCTTTTCCTTGCTCTTGATGATGAACGACGGCTCGCTGTCGCTGGCAACGTCGGATTCGTCACGGCGGATGATCAAGTGGCGCAACACGGCGTCGTTGAAGCGGAAGCCGGATTCCAGCTCCGTCAACGCCGCCTGGCTGACTTCGATATTGAGCAGCACATAGTGCGCCTTGGCCAGATTCATGATCGGATAGGCCAACTGCCGCCGGCCCCAATCCTCCAGGCGGTAGATCTTGCCGCCATCGGCCTCGATCAGCGTCTTGTAACGCTCGATCATCGCCGGAACCTGTTCGCTCTGGTCAGGGTGGACCATGAACACGACTTCGTAATGACGCAGGGTCATCGCAGGGTTTGCTCCTTGTGGATGCGGCCAAATGGCCTGGCAGCCTCCCGCCGTATGCGGTGAGGCAAGTACCGCCCATACCGCCCACGCACCCGAAGGATGCCTACGCGGCTACAGACAGACCGGCGATTGTACGGCTGCGCGGGCAGACCACGCAAGCCATTGGCCAGATGGCAAACTGCCACCACGCCCGGCTCAGGCGACGGTGAAGCTCTCGCCGCAACCACACGCACCGGTGGCATTGGGATTGTGGAACACGAAACCCGCGTTCAATCCCTGGCGCTGGAAATCGATCACCGTGCCATCCACCAGCGCCACGCTGGCATCGCTCACCACCAGTGGCACGCCATCCACGTCCACGATACTTTCGCCGGCATCGAGCGTTTGCGCCAGATCCACGACGTAGCCGAAGCCGGAGCAACCGGTGCGTTTCACGCCAAAGCGGACGCCGGCAGCGGTGGGCGCCGCAGCCAGGAAATGCTGCATGCGGGCATGGGCGGCGGGGGTGAGCGTGATCTGCATGATGGCTGGCCTGCGTTCCGGCGCCGGTCGCGACATTCGCGGCCGGCATGGTCACTACATTATCATGGCGCTTTGCCCGCACGCGGCCGATCTTGTCTTTCAGCCCATGCCCGCACTTGCAGGAGTGTTGCTTCATGGCCGCGGCCAGCCCGACGATTTGCAGTGTGAAACAGGCGCTTTCCGGCACCATCGCCGCCGGCAGTGCGGTCACCGTGCGCGGTTGGGTGCGCACGCGACGTGATTCCAAGGCCGGGTTGTCGTTCGTCAACGTCACGGACGGCTCCTGCTTCGATCCGATCCAGGCCGTGGTACCGGCCACGCTGGCCAATTACGACACCGAGGTGAAACACCTCACCGCCGGCGCCAGCGTGATCGTCAGCGGCACGCTGGTGGCCTCGCAAGGCAAAGGCCAGCAGTTCGAGTTGCAAGCCACGGCGGTGGCAGTCATCGGCCTGGTCGACGACCCGGAAACCTACCCGATCCAGCCCAAGCAGCACTCGATGGAGTTC
>DAITPL010000116.1:0-6261 GCA_036833615.1 Rhodanobacter sp. | reverse complement strand
GCGACCGTCCGCCTGGGTCCGGGTGGCCGCTCAGGTCGCGTGGTCCGGCCGACCCGGGGCATCGGGATGCATGTCCATCGCGCCCGGTGTGGTGTGCACCAGGGGCACGAAGTTGTCGTCCAACGTCACTTCGCGTCTGCGATGCATGAAGCGGTACAACGCATAGCCGGCCAGCACGCCGTCGAGGATCGCGAACCAGCCGAACAGGAACGCCGGTCGGGTCAGGGTCATCAGTGCGCCCGCCAGCAGTGGCCCCACCGCCGAACCGATGCCGTTGACCAGCAGCACCGTGCTCGATCCCGACAGCAACTCGTCGCGGCGCAGGTAGTCGACCAGGTGCGCCACCGCAATCGGGTACAACGCGAAGCTCATGCCACCGAAGGCGAACACGAGCAGCATGGCGGTCGTGTGTCCGGCCGTGGGCAAGGCCAGGTTGGCCAGCGCCGCCAGCGCCGCGGTGGCACTGATCAGCGCCAGGGCAAGTCGCCGGTCGATGCGGTCGGACAACCGCCCCAGCGGCAATTGCAGCGCCACGCCACCGGCTATGGCCACGCTCATGTAGGTGCCGACGTCGGCGACGCCCAGGCCACGGGCGGCCGCATACAGCGGCAACAGACCCCAGAACGCACCCAGCACCATGCCCGAAATCAGCGCACTGACCAGCGCGGTGGGTACCAGCCGGAACATGCGCCCCACCTGGACCCGCGGTGCCGCATGGATGGATGGCTGTGGCTGCGGGGTCACGGCTACCGGCAGGCTGGCGGCGCAGATCAGGATCGCCACCACGCAGAACAGCACGAAGCCCTCGCCCTGGATGTGCAGGAACTGCTGCGCCGCGGCGCTGGCGCCGAGGTTCAGCATCATGTAGATCGCGAACACCGAACTGCGGTGCCTCGGCTCGGCGGCGGTGTTCAGCCAGCTTTCGATGATCGCGTACAGGCCCACCAGCAGCAGCCCCTGCAGCACGCGCAAGACCAGCCACGCCCCATAGGCCGAAGTCAGCGCCTGCAGCAGCACGACCATCGCCAGCAGCGACGTGCAGAAGGCGAAGGTGCGAATGTGGCCGAAGCGGTGCGTCAGCCTTGGCACGGTGTAAGTGCCGACCAGGAAGCCGGTGTAATAAGCCGAGGTCAGGATCCCGATCATCGCCACGGAGAAGCCCAGCGCCTCGCCCTGCAACGCGATGTGCGTGTGCAGCAGGCTGACCCCCATCAACAGGAACACGGTGCTCGACAACAGCGGGGTGGTGGTGCGGATGCTGCTCAACATGCGAAAGGCCCGGGATGGCACGCGCCGCGCGGCCGGCGGCAGGTGCAACCGCAGCAGGGTAACCGGATGCATAGGGGAACGGAGAGAATTAATTCATGCACGCGGCCGCAGGCCGATCGAATTGTCCCCGACACCATTCCCCTGGTGCCGCCTGTCCCACCCCAGCCTGCGAGATCACGATGCCTGCGCTTGCCCATCGAAGCAGGCATTCCGCTGGCGCTCGGTTCGGACGGCCCGGCCGGTCCGTTCCTCAACCTGAAGTCGGCGATCACCCATCCGGGCAACCCGTCCCGGGCGATCTGGGGCGAGGCGGCGATGACGGTCTTTACCTTCGGCTCGGTCTATGCCGGGCTCGCCGAGCACGACAGGGGCCGACTCGCTCCCGGCCAGCTCGCCGACCTTGGTCGATGGCCGCGTCGTACATGACGGCGGGGTGTTGGCGTCGGCGCGCGTGACGGGCCTGGGAACACGTGGACGGAACTGGATTGAAATGATTGCCTCCGTTTCCGCTGTCCGCCCGACAAGACGGGTCATGACGCTTCAGCACGTCCGGCGAGAGCGAATGCGGGCCTGTTGACCCGGACGGCGAAATGGTGGCCCCTGCTTTGACGTGCCCATCAGGGGAATTCATAACTTTTCAGGGAATTTTGCAAGATTCCCGGGCCGTATCCGGTGAAAGTGTGCGTGCCACCAGAAAGCGGTTCCAGTGGCGGCGTCCGACGAGTGGGCGCATTTTCCATTCAACGGGAGAACCACCATGAAACTTCACGCAATCGCTGTCGCTATGGCTTTGGCCGGCATGGCCAGTGCTGCGGCCGCCGCCCAGCTGCCACCTCTTGGCCCGACTATCTCCGCTGTTGCCGGAGGCAGTGCGGATGCCAAAGCCCATCAGGTCTGGGGCTTTGCCGCGAGCCGGATTGTCGGCGTGTATCGGGTTGCAGGTCAGGTCAGGCCGTGCGGATCCCAGTTTCCGTACACCCAGATTAGAACCACGCTTGCTTTCCATGCCGGCGGCACCCTCACCGAACCCGTCTCGCCGAATGGAAGTTTGAACGCGTTCGGAATACCGGGGATGTTCACGCGCACCATCGGTGTCGGGACTTGGTGGTACAACCCGCTCACGCGTACCTACTCGATGAGCATGCGCTACGACTACTTCATCGACGGGGTGGCTTGGGGGACAGGCACCGTCGATCGCGACATGCAGGTCAGTGATCGGGGCGACACGTTCTCCGGGTCGGTTCGATCCAAAATCCACGCGGCCGACGGCAGCGTGATCGTTGACTTGTGCGGAACCGGGACAAACACGCGCGGGTAAGCGGCGACGCCACTTGCCTTGTCAGTACCGCGCCGCGGTCAACGGTGCAATGGACCCCGGCTTTCGCCGGAATGACGACTTGTTCAGAGTTTCTTGAGGAAAGGGTGTCAGGAACCATTTCTGCCAGCGGTTGGGGTTGGGGAAGGGGTGGCACAGGATTGTGCTGCTGCCGGCCGTCTGGGGCTGAAATTGTCCCTGACACCTTTCTCGAGCAGACAGGCCGGTGTCGTCTGCATAGAATGGACCGAAGCATTCAGTCGGCAGGTACCAACGCATGGCGATACCCGTCACGGATACCCGGCGCAGCGTGGTGCGCTCGCGCGTACGTCGGTATATGGCCGCGACTCTGGTCTTGCTCCTGTTGCTCCTGGTGGGTGGACTTGCGTGGTCACGCAGGCCGGCAGTGGCCGACCCCACGTGGCCGCAGGCGGCCAGGCGCATTGTCGATCCTGAATCAGGCAGCACGTATCGGCTCGAGCGCCTGTTTATCGACAGCGGTCGCGAGCGCATAGCTGCAACGCTGATCCGCCCCGACAGCACCGCTCGCGTACCACTGATGGTGACGGTGACCGGCTCCGGCGACGGCTTGCTGCCGACCGAGGGGCCGCTGCAGCGGCGGCTGGTGCGGCGCGGTGTCGCGGTGCTGACGCTAGGCAAGCCGGGCGTCGGGGCCTTATCGGGCAACTGGCGCAACCCAACCTTCGGCGACCGCGCGGATAACGCGCGCGCGGCGCTGGATTGGGCGATCGCCCGGCCCGATCTCGATGCTGCGCATACGATTTTGTACGGGCACAGTCAGGGTGGCTATGTGATTCCGCTGCTGGCGGGCGACGTGCGCGTTGCGGGACTGATCCTCGCCGCCGGGCCAGCGCAGTCGGTGCGCGAGCAGATCGCGACGGAGCGCTACCAGACCGCCGTGCGCGAAGGCAGGCCCGAGCCGAACGCGCGCGCGAGCGGGCAGCGGCTGACGCGCGTGCTCGACGTGGCGCCCTCCGGCTGCGGCCTCGTTGCCTATCACTACCTTTGCCACATCTATCGCTTTGATTCGGCGTCGACGCTGGCTGCGGTCCGCAAACCCGTACTGGCGCTGTTCGGCGCCAACGATCCTCTGGTGCCACCGAGCGCAAACCTCGAGCACATGCGGCAATTGCTCGCCGGCAGCCCCGATGCGCGTCTGGCCGTGTTGCCGCAGTCCAATCACCAGTTCTGGGAGAGCGTCAGCGGGCTGCCTTCCGAATACGAACAGCTGATCGGCGCCGAGGCGCAATTCGCCTATGCGCACGAGGACGATGTCGATCATCGGCGGTTGCGTCGGGCGGCTTCGAACCGGGTCCGCTTCGCCGTCGGCTATTTCGAGCAGATCGATGCGTTCGTTGAAAGGTACGTCGTGGAAAAGGTGTCAGGGACAATTTCCGACGGGGACAATTTCTGACGGTGGTTGGAGAGCTGCGTGGCTTGGCTTCCATGGTTCCACTGAATCCACTGAAATTGTCCCTGCCCCCTTTATTGCCAGCCCGCCCATCAACAAGTGACGCAGCAGGAGACCGCCATGAAATGGGTCAAGAGGCTAGCCGCTGTCGTGTTGCTCGCCATCATCGCTGCGCTTGCCTACGGGGTCAGCACTGCGTTCCGCGCTGAAAATCCGGTCGGTTTCCAGGTTGTGCGCGTCGAGAGCAGAAGCGGCCCCGTAGCCGTTGCCATCTGGTATCCGACCTCGGGGGCTCCGCGACCGACCACTTTTATCGGTGGGGCGCTGCTCAGCGTTGCTCGCGACGGGCCTGTCCGTGGCGACCGTCTACCCCTGGTAGTCATGTCTCACGGCAACAGCGGCAGTGCCCTCGGCCACGTCGACCTTGCGATGAACCTTGCAAGCGCGGGATACGTGGTAGCCGCACCGACCCATGCAGGCGACAACTACGCGGACCAGAGCCGTCAGTCTTCGTCTGCGCTGTTCAGCCAGCGCGCGAACCAGGTGCAGGCAACCTTGGACTACATGCTGAAACCATGGAGTGGTGCCAACCACGTCGATCCGAGCAGGGTCGGCGCTTACGGCATGTCCGCCGGCGCGTTTACCGTGCTGACGCTGGTGGGCGGCGTACCGCGAATGGCGGCCATTGCAGATCATTGCCGCCAAGCCCCCGAGTTCATCTGCCAGGCCCTTGGGCACGTCGGCTCGCCCCTGCTCAAGGACGCCACCGGCGCCGGTCAATTCGTTCCTGACCCGCGCATCAAGGCGGCCGTCATCGCAGCGCCGGGCCTTGGCTTCACGTTCGCCGATGGTGGGCTCGAGCATGTCCGGGTGCCGGTGCAACTGTGGTGGGGCGACCGCGACGAAACCGTACCGTTCGCGACGAACGGCAGGGTCGTCGAAGAAGGTCTCGGAGCAAGCGTGGAGACACATCAGCTGCGCGGAGCCGGTCATACATCGTTCCTGGCACCTTGTCGCCTGCTTAAGCCATCCGCGACGTGCAGCGATCCCGACGGTTTCCATCGCGAGGCGGCGCACCGCACGATGAATGGGGCGGTGGTTCGCTTCTTCGATAGCCACTTCTCCGGAAACCGGGACGGAGGAAGTTAAATGCCGTCGAGCTCAGCTTCGGCTCGCCTGGGCCGTCCTGGCCGGCGGACTGCCGCGGGCGAGCCAAGGTCTCCCCGCCATGGCTTGGAAGCGTTTGCTCCCAAAGGCGCGCTCTTGTTGCAGGTGCTGGCGAATGGCGATCAGCTCGTTATCGCTGACGCCTTGGTTGAGCCACGCCCGGTAGGCCTCGGCGCGTACCAGCCGCGTATTCCCCATTTCGAGAAAGCAGGCGTGGGGTGTCACCACTGAGCCTTCGCACAATGCCAGGTTCGCGTGTACGCTGGACCAGTGGTGATGTTCGGGGCGCTGGACCATCGCCGCGCGAACCGAGGTTGAGCTCGATATACCTGTACGCGGTGAGCAGGTAGCGGTCCGAGTCGACCAGACAGGATTTGAAGCGACCCTCCCACAGTGTTCCGGTGCGTCGATGGCGACGGTTGAATGCGGTGATACAGGCTTGACCCAATTGACGCATGGCCAGCGACACCTTTCCCGGTTCGGCAAAACTGACTAGCAGGTGCACGTGGTTTCCCATCAGCACGTAGGCGTGAATCTGCAGGCCGTGGTTCGCGGCGCTCCCGGCCAGCAGACGAAGATAGTGGTGGCGATCGTCGTCATCCAGAAAGATCGCGCATTGGTTGACTCCGCGTTGGGTGATGTGGAGCGGTATCCCGGGTATTTTCAGGCGAGCTTGCCGAAGCATGTGTGGGGCCGAAGAGGAGAGCGCCAGGGTCTGAGCGCGCTGCAGCGGATGGCATCGCCGACAAGACATGGGTTGGGTAAGCGCCACCGGATATCGAGGTCGCTTGACTTCCTCCGTCCCGGTTTCGGGGCCGGTTTCTGGGCCGCAAGATCTTTCACGTCGGTATAACAACGCACTGCTTAGGGTTGCCAATGTTGGGGAGATGGCTTGACACGATCGATCAAGGGCGTGGTTTGTCGTCCGGGGAGGGAGCTTCGCGTCTTCCAACTTCAACAGGATTCATTTGCACGATTCAACCCGTTTTGACCGTTCCTCCTTCGGAAGACTGGCGCTACCACTCAATGGGGCTTAAATCATGAATCATCGTTTCGCGATCAAGACTGTCTTGTTCGT
>DAITPL010000115.1:2186-6302 GCA_036833615.1 Rhodanobacter sp. | reverse complement strand
AAGGAAGCGGCGGGCAGTGCCCGCCCTACGGAGCGCGGCAACGCCGATCCGGTGATGGTCTCTGCTGTTGCAGGGCGGGCAGTGCCCGCCCTGCCTGACCGCGTTGCGGCGAAACTACAGCAGGACACTTCTACCGCAGGGCGCTGGCGGCGTAGCCCTTCAGCTTTTCCAGCGTGGCGGCCAGCCCGTTGGAGCGGGTGGGCGAAAGATGTTTGGCCAGACCGATGTTGGTGATGAAGCGTGGTTCGGTGTCGAGGATCTCCCGTGCCGGACGATCCGAATACACGCGCAGGATCAGTGCCAGCAAACCGGACACGATCGCCGAATCGCTGGAAGCCTCGAAGTGCAGGCTTGTTGCGTCGCCACTGGGTACCAGCCAGACCATCGACTGGCAGCCGATCACCCGGTATTCCTCGGTCTTCCACTGGTCCGGGAACCTGGCCAGCGGCTTGCCGATATCAATCAGGTACTGGTAGCGCTCGGTCCAGTCGCTGAAGAACGCGAATTCCTCGGCAATGGCTTGTTGCGCCGCGTCGGCGCTGAGTGGGGCGATCGCATTCATATTACGTATTATCGCGCGACCGGCGCCGCAGCACATGATCGCGGACAAGCACGCGTGGAGCACCACCAATGCCGGCGCTGACAGGCTCAGGACTGCACGACGCTCCAGCGCGTGCCCTGGGCGCCGTCCTCGATGGCGATGCCCAGGGCGGTGAGTTCATCGCGAATGGCATCGGCGCGGGCGAAGTCACGGCGCTCGCGCGCCTCACGCCGCTCGCGCAACAAATCTTCGACGTGCGCGGCGTCCACTGCACTTTCGCCACGGCGGAACCAGGCCTGCACCGGTTGTTGCAGCAGCCCCAGCGTCGCGGCGCCACCGAGCAGCGCGGCCTTTGCCGCGGCACTGTGCTCGCGGCGCGCGGTGTCGGCCAGCACGGACAATTCGGCCAATGCCTGCGGGGTGTTCAGGTCATCGCACAGCGCTGCTTCAAGCCGCACGGGAATCGGTAGCGTGCCTTCCGGCAGTGGTACGTCGGCGAGGTCGCGCACCACGCGATACCAGCCGTCCAGCGTGCTGGTCGCCTGCTGGATGGCCGCGTCGGACCAGTCCAGCGGTTGCCGGTAATGTCCGCTCAACAGCCGCAGGCGCAGCGCTTCGGCGGGATGCTGCTGCAGCAGTTCATGCACCAACAGCACGTTGCCGAGGGATTTCGACATCTTGCGACCGTCGAAAGTCAGCATGCCGTTGTGCAGCCACCAGCGCGCAAACGCCTTGCCGCCGTGGGCGCAGGTGGACTGCGCAATCTCGTTTTCGTGATGCGGAAACAGCAGGTCGATGCCACCGGCGTGAATATCGATGGTCTCGCCCAGGTGCGCAGCGCTCATCGCGGAACATTCGATGTGCCAGCCCGGACGGCCACGCCCCCACGGGCTGTCCCAGCCGGGGAGTTCCGGAGTGGACGGCTTCCACAGGACGAAATCACCCGGCTGGCGTTTGTACTCGGCCACTTCGATCCGCGAACCCGCGATCAGCTCGCCGGGGTCGCGACCGGACAGTGCGCCGTAAGCGGCGAACGAATCGACGGCAAACAGCACGTGGCCGGCGCTGACGTAGGCGTGCCCGTTGTCCAGCAGCGTCTGGATCATGCCGATGATCGGCGCGATGTGGGTGGTGGCGCGCGGCTCGATGTCAGGCGGTGCCACGCCAAGTGCGGCCATGTCCTCGTGATAGGCCTGCGCAAACCGCGCGGTGATCGTCCCGATCGGCACGCCTTGCTGCTGCGCGGCCGCGTTGATCTTGTCGTCGACATCCGTGATGTTGCGCGCGTAGACCACCGTGGCGTAATGCCGGCGCAGCAGCTGCGTCAACACGTCAAATACCACCGGACCGCGGGCATTGCCGATATGCACGTAGTTGTAGACCGTCGGTCCGCACAGATACATGGTCACGCGCGCTGGATCGGCGGGTGCGAATGGCTCAATGCGGTGAGTCAGGCTGTTGTAAAGCGAAATCGGCATGGTCAGGCCCGGGATGGCTGGGAGTGGGAGCAGCAGCAACGCTGGCGGCTGCGGCTTCGCCGTTTCCGGCATGTTCCGCGCCGCTTTCCGGCGCATGGACCCACCATGGGCCTGCAAGCCGTCACGGAAACCGCCGCAGAACGATGACCCGCCTGCCGGTTCCGCGGCCTCACGCCCCAGGTTGCAACGGCGCGTAGTCAGCGCGGCATCTTAACAAGGTGTAAGTATCCGGGCACGGCGGCTTGGATTCTAAGCGTGTATTCAGAGTGAATTTGGTGCAATGTCGGTCATGCGCACACTTGGCGCTGGTTTGAGGATGGAGAACACAATGACCAGACTGTGGATCCCTGCATTGGTATTGGCGCTCATGTCGGCGGGTGTCTGCGCGCAGGACGGGCGTTATGCCAACAGCAACGATGACAATGCCCATTTTGGCTGGGCCGATGTGTTGCGGGCTGACCCGGTGCAAGGCGTGACGCGCACCCAGGTACCGCGCCAGGAATGCTACGACCAGCCGGTGGTGCGTCACGAAGGTGGCAACCGCACGGCCGGCACGGTGTTGGGCGCAGTGATTGGCGGTGTGCTTGGCAATACCGTGGGCAAGGGCGACGGGCGCAAGGCGGCAACGGTGGCGGGCGCAGTAGCTGGCGGTGCGGTAGGCAATCGGGCGGCCGGTGGCGGCACCGATTATCAATCGACGCAGACGCAGTGCCGTGAGGTCACCTCGATCAGTGAACAACGACGCATCGTTGGTTACGACGTCGAATACCGGTATCGCGGTGAGGTGTACATGTCCCGCCTGAACTACGATCCGGGTGAGCGCCTGCGGGTCCGCGTCAGCGTGACGCCAGCCGATTGAGTGCGCCGCAACCGGTTGCTGGCCGCCGCCTGCGGGCGGCGGTTTGCATTGCGCCACGGGTTGGCTCGCAAGTGACTGCGTATTGCGCTGCAGCGAAATTACCGGCATGATGCCAACCCTGCTACTTGGTCCATCCATGTCCACAGCCACTTACACCGCCATCATGTTGACCAGCGCCCGCGCGGCTGCCGGCATGACGTCGCGCGCGCGCCGACCGGGCCGAAATTACGCCGGGTAGGCTGTCGCACACGCTGTATGTGAATCGACGAACAAACCCGGCCAGCGTGCCGGGTTTTTGTTTGTACGGGTTTCGTCTCGGCCGCTTTGCCAACCACCAACCGGCCCTGCACGACCACCCATCGCCACGAGAACCAGCGCATGACGCTCCGCCATTTCATCACCACCCAGGATTACAGTCGCGCCGAGATCGACGCATTGCTCGACCAGGCTGCCGCGTTCAAGCGTTCCCCGCGCGGTCAACAACTGGCGGGAAAATCGATTGCGCTGCTGTTCTTCAATCCATCCATGCGCACGCGGACGAGTTTCGAGCTGGGTGCATTCCAGCTGGGCGGCCATGCGATCGTGCTGGCGCCGGGCAAGGATGCCTGGCCCATCGAGTTTGCAGTCGGCAGCGTGATGGACGGCGACGCCGAGGAGCACGTGGCCGAGGTTGCCCGCGTGCTGTCGCGCTATGTCGATTTGATCGCGGTGCGGGCATTCCCGAAATTCAAGGACTGGACCGAGGATCGGCAGGATCGGGTGATCCGGGCCTTCGCACAGTACGCGACGGTGCCGGTGATCAACCTGGAAACCATTACCCATCCATGTCAGGAGCTGGCCCACGTGCTGGCGTTGCGCGAGCGGCTGGGCAACCTGCGGAACCGGAAGTACGTACTGGCCTGGGCATGGCACCCCAAGCCGTTGAACACGGCCGTGGCGAACTCCGCGCTGTTGATCGCCACGAAGATGGGCATGGACGTGACGCTGTTGTGTCCGACGCCAGACTACGTGCTGGACGAACGCTACATGGCGTTTGGCCGCCTGAACGCCGAGCAGAATGGCGGCTCGCTGCGGGTCAGTCACGACGTGGAGTCGGCGTATCGCGGCGCCGACGTGATCTACGCCAAAAGCTGGGGTGCGCTGCCGTTTTTCGGACGCTGGGAAGACGAGCAGCCGATCCGGGCAGCGCATCGGCATTTCACCGTTGACGCGGCCAAGATGGCCCTCACCAACCACGG
>DAITPL010000115.1:0-2086 GCA_036833615.1 Rhodanobacter sp. | reverse complement strand
CTGCTGATCTTCCAGGGGCCGGATGGCTATATCAGCCCGAACTGGTACCCCACGCGCTGGGAGACCGGTCGCGAAGTGCCCACGTGGGACTACGCCGTGGTGCATGTGCACGGGCATCTGCGCGTTATTGATGATCCGGTGTGGCTGCGCGGCGCGCTGGAGACGCTGGTTGCGCAGCATGAGTCGCACTTGCCGCAGCCATGGCACATCACCGATGCACCGACGGAGCACATCGAGACTTCGTTGCACGCCATCGTTGGCATTGAAATTGTCATCGAGCGGATCGAGGGCAAGTTCAAGCTGAGCCAGAACCATCCCGCCGGCAATCAGGCCGGGGCCATTGCCGGCATACGCGCGCGTGACGGTGATGGCGACGCGGAGCTTGCCGCATTCATGCTCGCACAACAGGAGTCGCGCTCATGACTGGCAACCAGCATCACTATCACGTTGACGTGGAATGGACCGGCAACCTCGGCACCGGTACACAAAGTTATCGCGGCTACGAGCGCAATCATGACATTCGCATCGCGGGCAAGCCGACGCTGGCCGGCTCGGCGGACGCGACATTTCGCGGTGACGCCAGTCGCCACAATCCCGAGGACCTGCTGGTTGCCGCGCTGTCGACGTGCCACATGATGGCGTACCTGCATGTCGCGGCGGTCGCTGGCGTGGTGGTCACCGCATACACCGATGCGGCCGAGGGCACGATGACGCTGGAAGGCGTTGGCGGGCGCTTTGTCGAAGTCGTGCTGCACCCACGGGTAACGATCAGCCCCACCAGCGATGCGGCAAAGGCCGAAGCGCTGCATGCCGATGCGCACCACGCCTGCTTTATCGCCAACTCGGTGAATTTTCCGGTGCGCTGCGCACCATACATCGTCGTTGCCGCCGCCTGAAATCGCGCTCCGCCCAGGATCACAACCATGTCCAAGAATATCGTCCTCGCCTTTTCCGGCGGCCTCGACACCAGTTTCTGCGTGCCGTATCTGCGCGAACGTGGCTGGGCCGTGCATACCGTGTTCGCCGATACCGGTGGCGTCGATGCTGCCGAGCGCGCGTTCATCGAGCAGCGTGCCGCGAAACTGGGCGTGGCCAGCCACGTCACGGTGGATGCTGGCCCGGCGCTGTGGAGCGGGTTCGTCAAGCCGCTGGTGTGGGCGGGTGAGGGTTATCAGGGGCAGTATCCGCTGCTGGTATCGGACCGTTATTTGATTGTCGAAGCCGCGCTCAAACGCGCGGCGGAACTGGGCACCACGGCGATTGCGCACGGCTGCACCGGCATGGGCAACGACCAGGTGCGGTTTGATCTCACGGTGAAAGCGCTGGGCAGTTACACCATCGTCGCGCCGATTCGCGAGATCCAGAAAGAGCACACCGCCGTGCGTGCGTACGAGCAGCAATATCTGCAGGAGCGGGGGTTCGGTGTGCGCGCGAAACAGCAGGCGTACACCATCAACGAGAACCTCCTCGGGTTGACCATGTCCGGCGGCGAGATCGATCGCTGGCAGGCTCCGGGAGCGGGAGCGGTGGGTTGGTGCCGCGCGCGCCCTGAATGGCCAGCCACACCGTTGCAGGTGAAACTCGGCTTCGTCCACGGTGAAGCGGTGACGCTGGATGGCGAACAGCTCGCCGGACAGACGCTGCTGGCCAGGCTCAACCACCTGTTCGCGGCGTATGGCGTTGGCCGTGGCCTCTACACGGGTGACACGACCATCGGGCTGAAGGGTCGCATCATCTTCGAGGCTCCGGGGTTGACCGCGTTGCTGGTCGCGCATCGTGCGCTGGAAGAGGCAGTGCTCAGCAAGCAGCAGAACCGCTTCAAGCCGGAGGTGGCGCGGCGTTGGGTCGAGCTGGTCTACGAGGGCTTTTTCCACGATCCGTTGAAGACCGACCTCGAGGCATTCCTTGCCTCGACCCAGGCGACGGTCAACGGTGAGGTGACGCTGGAAACCAGCGGCGGCAGCGTCGGCGCGATAGCGGTTGAGTCCAGACACATTCTCACGGCTGCGGGCGCGACCTATGCGCAAACCGCCGACTGGGGCGCGACCGAGGCAGAGGGCTTCATCAAGCTGTTCGGCATGAGCAG
>DAITPL010000114.1:2174-6553 GCA_036833615.1 Rhodanobacter sp. | reverse complement strand
TGCGCGGCGATGACCGCCTTCGCGCGCGCAAGGCGGCAGCTGCTGCGCGTGCCCGGGACACGGTTGGCCGGCGATCATGGCGCCCAGATGAATTCGATCCTTGTGCCACTTGGCTCGAAGACCATGAAGTGCTGCGCCGGGCCGTTCCCCAGCGACTCCGGCGCAAATTCCACGACCACGCCGGGGAAACCGGAAGCCCGCTCATGCATATCGGACAGGCTGGCCTGGTCGGTCACCCGGATGGCCACATGATGCAGTCCGACCTGCTTCCTCCGGTCAAACGGCGCACTGCCGGGCTCGGTTTGCCACAACGTGAAAAAAGCCTCCCCGTTGGAAACAAATCTGGCAGGGTATGCGGGAACGTCGCGCACGACTGACCAGCCCAGGCACTGGACGAAAAAATTGGTAGTCGCCTCGAGATCGGCTACCGACAACCCCAGATGATGAATCCCCGAGGTGCCCATTACTTCCCCCGCTTGCGAAGATGCGTGACTTGTTCCCCGCCAATGCCCCAGTTGTCGGTGTCCACCTCGTCAATGACCACGAAGGTGCTGGCCGGGTTCTTGCCGAGCACCCGTTGCACGAGTTCCGTGGCGCCCGCAATCAATTCGGCCTTCTGGTCCGGGGTAACGCCTTCGCGCGTGACCCTGATATTTATGTACGGCATGTTGTTCTCTCCGGATAACCACTGAGGACGCTTCGACCCACGCCCGCCCGCGTGCACCGGCGAAGCGGGTCAACTGGTGGATCTGCGCACCATGCTACTCAAGATGACGTCGCGGTGTGCTGCGCAACCATCGCGGTTGCGCTGGTCGAGGCCGCCGGCGGCACCCACGATCCCGATGCAGGACGGGCACTGCCCACTGGTTTCCGTAGCGCACTCGATCAGACGAAAAACAATCCGCAACGCAGGTCCTCAGCTCGGCGACAACGGGGCGAAGCGCGCATCGGCGCTGTTCCGCTGCCGTGCCGCTCCACACGGCGGGCAGTGCCCGCCCTACGATGCCGGTGCCGGCGGGCAGTGCCCGCCCCACGATGCCGGTGCCAGGCGGGCAGTGCCCGCCCCACGATGCCGATGTAGGGCGGGCACTGCCCGCCGGCTTCTCAACCAGGCGAAGAACCATCCGCAGCACATATCCTCAGCTCGACGAATCAATGAAACTGATCGCTTGCCGGCACCCATGAACTTGAGGTTGAGGCCGGCGCGCGAACCGGCGCAACCGGCGATGTCGTGTCTGCGCAATCTGGCGGCGGGGGACCGCCGCTGAGGCGGGCGACCGCACATTCCGCGGCGTTGTCCAGCTTGAGCGTCGGCGCTGGCGCCGGCGCGGTGTCGGCCATCGCGGTCGGCGCGGCCACCGGGTTGGCCGGCGCCAGATGCAGGCGGTCGTAGACCTTCTCGGCGACCGGCGCCGGCGGCGGGTCGGGATTGGCACAGCCGAACAGCGCAATCGGCAACAGCGGCCGCACGGCGCACTTCACGCGAATCCCCCGCGGCAGGTGGAACGTATGCTCAACGGTGGTCTTTTCCACCGCGCGACGCAGTGCGGTATCCAGCGAACTTTCGCCATACGGCGTCCAGTCGCCCTCGAACCGCGTGGGCTTGTAGCCGATATTCGGCGCGCGGTGATGCATGACCTCGGTGTCACCACGCGGTTGCAACTGGATGTAATCGCCCGGCGCGCCGCTGCGTTCGCCCTGCGCCGCGCCGGGTTGCTTGCCACCGGCCTGACCGGCCAGCTCGCCGGGACCTTGTTCGTGATCACCGGTGGCTTGAGCCGACGGCGCACCGGCCGCTCGCGTTGATGCCGCACCCGGCGCAACGCCTGGCGTGGAGGTGGCCGCGGAAACCGGCGGTCCGGGCACGGCATCGTCACGCCCCTGCGGCGTTGCGTCCGGAGCCGTGCTGACGTCGGGTTCAGCAGTGGCGGGCGCTGATGTCAGCCGTTCAACCTGCGCGGCCTCTTGCGTCGCGGGCGCAGTGGCCGGCACTGGCGTCGGCGCCGCCACGGGTGGCGGCAACGGTGTGGGTGGTGGCGGCGCAGGCACGGCGGCGGTTGGCGGCGCTGCGGGTGGCGCGACGACCTGCGTGATGGCTGGCGTGCGTTGCTCCACGGTCGCGTCCGGCACGGTGATCTTGACGGCGGCGGGCCGGGTGCTGACGCGTACCGCGTCGACGGCTGGGACCGGGACCGCCTGCAGTTGCGCCTCGGCCACCTTCAGCACCGGCGCCTGCACCCGCGGCACGTCGCGCGCAGCGACTGGCGCCGGCACGCTCAATGACGCCTGCAGCTCCACCGTGGGCGCAAGTTGCGCCGGCAATGGCACCGGCTGCAGGTCCGGCACCGGCGGCGCCGCTGGCACCTGCGCGCGCAATGCACTGACGCTGGCGGATGTATCCATGCGCGGTGGTTCGACCCGCAGCGCGATGCTTGGCGTCATCACTGGCGGTGGGGTTGCCGCAGGTACCTCCGGCAGCGCCAGTGACGGCGGTGGCAGAACGCGCTGCTGGCCATCATCGCGCACCGGGCGCACGGGTTGGGGTTGAAATTTTGGCGGCGCCGGCGGTTGCAGTGATGGCATGGCCAGGGCAACGCTCGGCGGCTGACCGGCCAGCGGCACGGGCTGCAGCTGCGGCATTGGCGGCGGCGTCGGCAAGCTCACCGACGGCAGCGGTGCCGCGACGGGTCGCCGTACCGGCGCTGCCTGCGGCGACGGCGCGGTCGGGGCCAACGGTGCGCTGGCCGCGGCGCTGCGGTCGGACCGCGCAGTCTGCCCGGCGCCCGGCGCCCGCGACGGTGTCGTGGCAGCGGCGGTTGCTGCCCGCCCTTGATGGCGCGGCCCGAGCTGTTTCGGCAGCGTGCCAGCCGCAGGTGGTGGCGGCGGCAATTCATCGGCATCGATCAGGCGCACCTGCAAATATTGCTCCGGCGCGCTCGGCGGCTGCCAGTCATAGGGCGGACCCAGCACAAAGATCGCGAGAAACAGCATGTGCATCAGCAGCGTGCCAGACCACGCGATCCAGCGCTGGCCACGCATGGTGACGCTACCTTCGCGCTGGAGTCGGCGCGAACGGATCCACCCGGCGACGGCCAGCGGCGACTCCATCAGCACCCGGCGAGGTGACAGCGGCAATTCGGGTGCGGCAGGGTCGGTTGGCAACGACATCGCGGCAGTGTAACGGTCACCAGCTTCCCGCGGCATGCGCTCAATGGCCCGGGTTCGCCCCTGCTGCGCGCTGGTGCAACTCCTCATCCACCGCGCGATTTGGCGTGTCCGCCGGACAACCCCACGCCAGTGGTTTGCCCGCGCGATACAGCGCGATGCACGCCGCAACACTCGGCGGCGGCGGTGCATGCGGGTCGACCGCCAGCGGTTTGGCCGGAGCCATGCTCAGGCGCGCATCGCCATCCTTCGCCGACGGTGGCGCCGGCGGCAGCATGCAGTCGAAGGTGGGAATGCCCAACAGGGTTTTGCACTTCAGGTGCACACCGCGTGGCAGGTCCACCTCTTTGGTCTTGAGCAACGCCTCGCCCACATGGCGCACCAGCGCACCGCCAGCGGACTCATCGGGCGGCGGGAAATATTGCTCGAAACGCGTTGGCCGGTATGGCACGGGGTCGACGTTGTGCATGATGCGCGTATCGCCCTGCGGCACACGTTGCACGTAATCGGGAGTCGCGCCGGCGCTGGCGGAATGCGCCGGCAGCAACGCCTGACCAGCGCGGTCGCGCAACATCAACGCCGGCGGTGCCGCGGCAGCTGTCGCACGCACTTCGGGGCGTGGGCGTGCCACCACTGTGGGCCGCTGTGGTGCCGGGCGCCTGGGCAGGGTCACCGGTGGTGGCGCCGCGGGCTGCGGTGTCAACAGGATCGGGACAAAGCGTGCCTGCAATGCGGGGGAAACGGCAAGCTGCGGCGGCGCCCTGGTCAGCAACGCCTGGCGCGTCACCAGCAGAAACAGCACGTGCAGCAGCACCACCACGGCCAGCAACCACCAGCGTGGCCGTGCGACGAACGCTGGCAAAGCCGGCCGCTGGCGCGCACGCAGACGCAATCCGGTGGCCTCGTCCCATGCCGGCATCACGGGCGCATTGCCTGCGGCGATGGGCAAGGCAACGGCAGCGGATTCACGCGGCAAAGGCTGGGCGATGGTCGAATCTCGATGACAAGTACGCACGCAGCATGTCGCAACGCACTTGAATCTCGCGCAACTGACGTTGCGTGGCGGGTCGTCACTCGCCAGACCATGAACCCCGGCGACAGTTCCCGCGGCAACTGCTGGCCAGTAGGCATGCGTGGCGCGCGGTCATGCCCGACAGTGGCGACACGGTGCGGTCCGCAGATGGCGACACGCATGCCCCGGCACTTGCCCGGGG
>DAITPL010000114.1:0-2074 GCA_036833615.1 Rhodanobacter sp. | reverse complement strand
CGACCGCGAATCCCGGGGAAACTCCGGTCAGCTACTCCTCGTCGTCCCGGGTCAAACCGGAGTGGATTCACCCGGAAGCCCAATCACGTGACGTTCGCCAGCCCCCGGAGCCGCGCCGAACGTGGCGCAAGCGCCAGACTTCAGCGCCGCGCCTTGAGCAAGGTTCCGGTGCACTGCGGAGCGCCACACCGGCATGTCCAGAGTTTTTTCAGCCGCGCGGTATGCGGCACGTCAAGGGTAATGCCGTAGTCGTAGGTCAGCTCCTCGCCCGGCCGGATGTCGCGCAACGCCTCGATCACCACCCGGTCACGCCGTGCATCACCGCTGGCACTTTCCACCACCAGCGCCTGACAGTTTGGCGCACAGCTGTGATTGATCCAGCGCGCGCTGTTGCCCTGCTGATTGGCATCGATGATGTAGCGCGCGTTGAGCGTGAACAGGAAAGTGTGCCCGCCTTCGCCCCCATCTCCGTACAGGTCATCGGCCTGCGCGTGCGTCAGCCGCTTGCCCTTGTATTCGATGATCGTTTCACCGGCATGCAGCGCACTGACGGCAAACACCCCCCGGCCGTGAATCGATGAGCGATGGGTGGCGATCCGGTGATGGGTGCGTGGCGGCATGGGTGGCAGGCTGACGGAAAGGATCGCCATGATGCCCGCCACTTCCGCAAATGGGAAATGTCCGGACCAGCCGCGCGCCCTGCAGGTGGGTCGGACGTCGCCCATCCAGGCGCAATCCTGACTTTGCCCACGCCCCTGGGTTAGTATTCAAACAATCGTTTGAGGTCTTGCCATGAAACGACTGTCGCAAGGTTTGCTGTTGCTGATACTGGCCAGCGCGTTGCTGGCGTGCGGGCCGCCGCGCAAGAGCGTGTTTCCGCCTGACGTGACGATCCAGCAACTGGTCGTGTCGGCCAACGGCCAGTGGCAACTCACGTTGCGCATCCAGAACAACAGTTACAGCGGGATGCAATTCACCGCACTCGACGGGACCTTGCAGATTGCCGAGCAGGTGCCGGTACGCCTGCACTCCACGTTCAAACGCGACATTCCCGCGTTGTCCGGTGACGTGACTGCGCTGCAGGTATTGCCCACCGCGGCCATGACCAGGGCATTGCAGGCGGTGGACGCCAAAGGCAGTGCCGGCGCGTTGCCCTATCGCATCAGCGGCAGCGCCACGGCCAAGCCGGAGCAGGAACGCAAACCACGCGACTTTGCTTTCAACGGCACCGACTGGTTGTCGCCGGTCCCGGGCATCGCGCATACGTATCGTTGAACAATCACTTTCGAGGAATCCGCATGACTGCTTACAAAGCCCCGCTCGACGATCTGCGTTTCGTCCTGTTCGACGTGCTTGATGTGGTACCGACGTTGCAGGGCTTGCGCGGCGGTGCCGAGCATACGCAGGACATCATCGACGCGGTACTGCAGGGCGCCGCCCAGCTCAGCGAGCAGATACTGGCGCCGCTCAACGCGAGCGCCGATGCCGAAGGCTGTACTTTCGACAAGGCCACGCACACGGTGACCACGCCGAAGGGCTTCCAGCATGCGTTCAAGCAATTTGCCGACGGCGGCTGGACCGGCCTGACCAACCCCGCCAGCTATGGTGGTCAGGAGCTGCCCGGCGTGCTCGGCATCGCCACCACCGAAATCTTCCAGTCCGGCAACCTGGCGTGGAGCCTGTATCCGTTGTTGTCCGAAGGCTCCACGCACGCGCTCGAACTGCATGGCGAAGAGTGGCAGCGCGAGCGCTTCATGCAACCGATCGTCGCCGGCGCCTGGACCGGCACCATGTGCCTGACCGAACCGCAGGCCGGCTCCGACCTCGGTCTGCTCAAGACGCGCGCGGAACCGGCCGGCAACGATGCCGACGGACACGCGGTGTACCAGCTCAGCGGCACCAAGATTTTCATCAGCGCCGGTGAACATGACCTGGCCGAGAACATAGTGCATCTGGTGCTGGCCCGGTTGCCCGATGCGCCGGCCGGCAGCCGCGGCATATCGATGTTCATCGTGCCCAAGTTCAAGGTCAACCCGGATGGCTCGCTCGGCGAGCGCAATGCGGTCACCGCCGG
>DAITPL010000113.1:0-6700 GCA_036833615.1 Rhodanobacter sp. | reverse complement strand
ACGTGTTCGCGCCCGGCTCCTACAGCCAGTTCGCCAAGCTCAGCTCGATCAAGGAAGAATCCGGTGTGCCGGAGTGGAAGGAGATGGTGCGTCAGCTGGTCGAAGGCCACGAAATTGCTGCGGCGACCGCCCGCGACACGCTGAAGGCTGCCAATGCCGCCGGCGACGACGGCACCGCCGACATGGCCACCGGCCGTCTGCAGGCCCATGAAAAAACCGCGTGGATGCTGCGTTCGCTGCTGCGTTGAGCGCATGGGTTCACCCGGTGCCACCACTTGATTCGTACCGGAGCAACCAACAGAGCCGGCGGGCAGTGCCCGCCCTACAACAGCCAGAGCCATGCGGCACGGACGGACACCACGTTCCGTAGGGCGGGCACTGCCCGCCGCTTGCGAATCGGGTGCCGACGCCAGGCGCTGCGATAAACGTCAAACGCGGCCCGGCCTCCTTGCGATGACGCGCGGAGGCCGGGTCAACACCTGCTCAGGCTAACGCCACCTTATGTGCCGTCGCCGTTCCATCAACCCTTCGGTGCCGGTCCCTTGACCGCGGTGACAAACGCAGTGGGACGGATGTGCTGCGCATAGGCCTGCTGCACCTGCGGCGCGGTCAACTGCAGGTAATGCTGGCCGGCGATGGTCATGGCATCCAACGGTTTGCCTTCGATCGACAACTGCAACAACTGATTGCCGATCGCCGCGAAGCTGGATTCGCCCAACGGGATCTGGCGCAGCAGGATGCCCTTGGCACGTTTCAACTCCGTATCGGTCACCGCTGTCTGCTGCATTTGCTGCAGATCCTGCAGCACGATCTTGCTGGCCGCCGCAACCTTGTCCGGGTCTGCTCCGAAGGACACGGTATAGGTGCTGCGATGCTCGCCCAGGTCGAAGCTGGTATCAACGTTGTAGACCAGCCCGCGGGTATCACGCAGATCGTGATACAGCCGCGACGCATAGAAGCCGCCACCCAGCACCTTGTTACCCAACTGAAGCGCATAACGCGCCGGATCGTTGCGGGTCACATCGATCGTCTGCGCCATCTGCACGCTGTCCTGGCTGGCGCTGGTGTCCGGCACGTTGAACTGGCTGGGCTGATTGGCCGGCACGGCTGCATAGTCCACGTTCGGCCTGGCGCCTTCCGGCTGCCAGCTCCCAAACGCCTGCTCCACTACCTGCTTTGCCTGCGCTGGATCGACCTTGCCGACGACGACGATCGTGGTCAGGTCGGGGCGGAAGGTTTGCGCGTAGTACTGCTTCACCTTGTCCAGCGTCAGGCCCAGCACATTCTGCGGCTTCGCATAGCGCGACTGCGGATCAGCGGTCGGCAGCAGCGCCTTGGTCAGGCCGAGCTGAGTCAGAAAAGCCGGAGCCTGCAGCTGCCCGGCCAGCACTCCGGCAGTCTGGTGCTGTACGACGGCGAACGCTTGCGCCGGCAGCGCCGGGTGCAGTTCATTGTCGGCCAGCAGCTTGACGCCTTCGGCAAAATGCGCGACGGGTACGGCCAGCGAGAAACTCGACCCGGCACTGGCCCGCGCGCTGATCTGATCCAGCGCCTGCTGAAATTGCAGCCGGTTCATGTTGCTGGTACCAAACGGGAACAGTCCCGCAAGCACTTCAGCTACACCTTCCTCGCCCTTGGCCGCTTGCAGATCCTGATTGGTCTTGATCTTGCCGAACAACGTCACCGTGTCGCTGATGGTTTCCGGCTGCACGATCAAGCGCAGGCCATTGGCCAGCGTGTAGGACACCGGCTTCAGGCTTGAACGCGGCACTTCGAGTTTGGCGAACGCCTGCGCCGCCCAAGCCGGCAACGCCACCGGCTGGTCCGGGCTCGAGGCGAAACTTTCCGCACCACCAAAGCCCTTGCCCGCCACCGGCCTGCCCGAACTTTCCGGTGTGAGAATGGCCGTGACTGCATGCGCCGGATTGAACGTGGCTTTGGCCAGGGCATTCACCGCTTCCGGAGTCACCGCTTCGATCGCCTGTTTCATCGCATCGGGCGAATCCAGCTCCTGCATGGCCAGCGCGCTCGACCATGCATTGGCCAGCCCGTCGACCGAGTTCTTCTCGAACTCCAGCGCCGCGATGGCCTTGCGCTTGGCCGCGTCGATCAGCGCCGGGTCGACTCCCTTGCTCGCCGCCTCAGCCAGAATGGCTTGCATGCGCGCCAGAATCGGCTGCGGATTACCGCCTTTGGGGAACGCTGCCACTGCATAGTCGATGCCCGCATGCGGCAGCGCCTGCCCCATGAAACCACCAAACAACGCGGTGCCGTCGAAACGCATGCCGGCCAGCGCCGCACGCTGCGAGCCCAACGCTGCACTCAGCACCAGGCCGGTCGCATAATCGTTTGAGCGCAAGCCCGGCGCGCGATACGCAATGGCCACCAGACCAAACGGGTTGTCCGTCGGCAACTTGATCGTCTTGCCCTGCACCGGCCGGAACGCAAACGTCGGCCGCGCCGGCAACGCCTTGTGCGCAATGTCGCCAAATTCCGTCCGCACCTTGGCCAGCGTGGCGGCCGGATCGACATCGCCCGCGATCACCAGGATGGCATTGTTCGGCACATACCACTGGTCATGAAACTGCTTCAACATGGCCGCCGTGGTCTTGTCGAACGACTCGCGCGTGCCCAACGGCGTATGCGCGTACGGCGTGCCGGCAAACAGCTGCTCCAGCAGCTGCGTCTGGAATTTGAACGTCGGGCTGGACAGGTCACGCGACACTTCCTGCTCAATCGCACCGCGCTCCTTCGTCCATGCCGCTTCATCCATGTCCACGCCGCGCATGCGCAGCGACTGCACATGCAGCGCCACATCCAGATCCTGCGCCGGCGCCACGAAGTAATACTGGGTCACGCCCTGCGTGGTATCGGCGTTGAACGCCCCACCCATGTTCGCCGCGATCGCCGCCAACTGATCCTTCGACAAGCCCGGACTGCCGCGAAACATCATGTGCTCCACCGCATGTGCGGTGCCGGGAAACGCTGCCGGCACTTCATCCGAGCCGGCAAGGTAATTCATCTCGGTGGTCACCACCGGCGCCAACGTGTCGCGCACGATCACGACACGCAGGCCGTTGTCGAGCGTGGCGCGAGTTACTTCCGTGTCATTGGCGCTTGCCATGAGGCCAGTGGCAACCAGTGCCAGAGAAATCGCTACCGCCAATCGCACCATCTGGTTCTTCATCAGTCTGTCCTTGTGCCTGGAAGTGAAGTGAACGCGGACCCCGCGTCCCGGGGTGAATTCAATCGGGCAGGAACGGATGCGGCCGCTGCTGCAGGGCGCTTCGACCACGGCTGCCGAGCCAGTACAGAAACAGCAGCAACACCAGCCAGCTCGCAATCAGTGCACCGCTTGCGCGGGCGACGGATTGCGCTGCCCAGTCATGCCAGAGTTGCGGCAACAGCAACGTGAGGCTGCACAGCACAAACATGCCGGTCAGGAGCAGACTGCTGCCGAGACCGCGTAGCGGACGACCGCCAAAGATGCTCAACGCCATCGCATACAGATAGCCCAGACAGCCCAGGGCAATCACCACCATCGCCAGTACGACCGGCCAGCCGACCCCGAAGCTGGTCGCGCCAATCCAACCCAGCAACAACAACAAACCCAGCCAGCCGGCCGGTCGACGCAGCGCGACGTGCAGCAGCAGCCGTTTGCTGTCGTGCACGGCGTTCAATCCGGGCAATAATGCCAACAGCGGCAATTCCGCGTTCGGCCGACTCCAGCGCAGGGCCAGCAGTTCGCTCGGCATCACCACGACCATCAGACTGAACATGGCAAACATGCAGCCGGAGATTACGAATCCATCCGCGCTGAACAGGTAATGCACCAGGCCCGCACCGCCAAGGTCGCCGGAGGCGGCAACCAGCAGCAACGCTGGCAGTGCCAGGAACAGTACGGTCGCAAGCAGCTGGTACAACCGGCCGACGATCGTTTGCGGCAGATAGTTCCCACCCAGCGCCACGCGCAGCGATTTGCCCGGTGCTTGCGCACCGACACCTGCCAGATCGGTGCGCGCAAGCAGGCACTGCGGCCACCGGCGCAACGAGTCGGCGTCAGTAGTCGGATCGCGCCGCCGCCGGCCGAGGTTGCGACGAAAATTGATGACGCTAGGTGCACCCAGACCTTGCCCGGAAATCCTCCCACGCAGCAACTGATGCCAGCGTGCGACGACGATCAGCACCAGGATCACCGCCGTCGGGGCGCCCCACGGCACGAAACGTGGATCGGAAAGCGCGGGTGTGCGCAATACATGGCTTGCGACGGCGCACAGCATCGGCACGAAACACAACACCACACTAAGCCAGGCCGGCAGCAACATATAGACGGCACCGGCTCCCGCACCCAACACCAGCACGATTCCGAGGACTGCCGCATGACCGTACGGGATCTGCAACAGCACCGGAATACCGATGCCGAGCAGCGCGTACAGGAACAAGGCCAGCACGATGTCGCGGCCGGCGACCGGTAGACGCAAACGTCGCGCATCCAGCGCCAGCAACACGCAATTCGACATCAACGCAAACCATAAAAAGCCATTGCCGATCCCCAGTGTTGCGGCAGTCAACAGCCACGGATGGGCTACAGCCCCCAAAAACCAGCCCAGCACATCGGCCACCACGAACAGCACCAGACCGATCACCACATACCAGCGCGTAGAATGGGGCGTGGCGATCCATGGCGCCAACAAGACACGACGCAGATTCACGGTGTGCTCAGCTTTCATGCAACCCCCGCCACTCAAGTGACCAAGAACGGATGTGGCCGTCGTTGCAGGCCACGCCAGCCACGCCAGCTCAGGCAGAACAACAGCCAGGCAAGCAACAACCAGCCACTCAGCAAGCCGTCACGAAGCGCATCGGGAACGTGTTGTGCGCCGCGTGAGAAAGCCGCGGTCAGCAGGCTGGCCAGCAACAAGAACGCCCAGAGCAGCATCGCCGCGGCGCGCTCCCAATGCGCCTGCCGATCCACCCCGCCAATGGTTAGCAACATACCGGCAAGCACGCTGCCGGCGGCAGTGAGCATCGCCAGCGCGACAAAGGCAGCCGTCGCGATTTCATGGATCCGGGTCACTGCGGGCAGCACCAACACGCTGGCGAACAACAACAGGCACGCTGGTAGCCACAGGGCCGCACGCAGCACATCGCGTTTCACCTTGTTGCCCAGTCCCGGCAGTAAGGCCAGCAGCGGGAGCTCGGCATTGACCCGGCACCAGCGAACCAGCAGATAGCCTGCTATCGCGATGGCTTGCAACACGCACCAACCTGCCGCGCAGGCGAGCAACACGGAGACGCCCGTACTCCAGCGCGAAACCAGGCCATGGGCGGAACCATCCTGCAGCCACACTGCCCACCACCAGCCGATCAGCGCCACGCCCGCGACAACGAGTACGGCGGAATGCCACAGCCAGCCTGTGAGGGTTCGCGGGATGCCGTCGCCGCCCAACGCCATGCGCAAGCTCGTCACTGGATGGCCCGGGCCACATCCACGCAGGCTGACGCTCGCCGGCAACCACGCTGGACGCCGGTCGAACCTGGCAACCTGTGTGCGCCGGCCTGCCGCCGCCAAGCCCCGACCCAATCGCAATGCCGGTGGGCTGTTCCACGACAGCCGATATGGCTCCCGCGCGACGATCAATCGATGCCAGCATGTCGCCACCACAGCCAGGCCCAGCATGAGCGCAGGCAGCGCCCAAGCCAGAAAGTCAGCGCGGACCAGCCATTGCCACGACGCACTCGTGCTGATCACCACCGCAAGCGGTACGTACACCCCCAACGCTGCATAGCGTGACAACAGGCTGTGGAGAAAACCGCCGAGGCTCATCAAGGCAATCGCCACGGCGATGGCCGCCGCATGGCCACCCAACGCACCGATCACCAGGGCGGGCAATAACGAACCCAGCATGCCGTTGAGCAATACCCCGATCATGACGTGACGCTGGATGTTCGGTATGCGCAGTTGCCGCGCATCGATGGTGAGCACGACGACATTCGGCAGGCAAAACGACCACACCATTGCCTCCGCCACGCCGATGATCCCCGCGGTGCGCAGCCACAGATCCGGCTTGTGTGAGAGTAGACAAAAGCTCGCGGCGCCCAACGCAGCCACCGTGAACAGCACTAGGGCCAGCCAGCGCATATCCTTCTGGCTGACCCGCCACGGCAGCGCCAGCAGCTGCCAGAACTTCACGCGGCAACCTCCACGAACAGATCCTCCAGCCCCAGCGCATCGATGCGCGCACCGGGCACGTTGGCCGCTTCGGGCCAGGCACCCTGGGCGTCGCGCTCCACCACCAGGCTGAGGCTGCCGTCCTCATGGCGGTGTCGGCTCACGCTGTTCGCTGGTGCCACATAATGAATACGCTCGGGCAACCACAAGCGGCCATAACGCTCCTTGGTGTCGTCCACAGAGCAATGCATCAGGAGCTTGCCCTGGTGCAGGAACGCGATGTCCGAGGCGACGCGTTCCAGGTCAGACACAATGTGGGTGGAAAACAACACCGTGGTGCCCGCCTCGCCCGCGCGCAGCGCGATTTCACGCAGCAGCTCGCGGCGGGCGACCGGATCGAGCGCCGCCGCCGGCTCGTCCAGCACCAGCAACTGTGGGCGTGAGGCCAGTGCGCGGATCAGGTCCACCCGCTGACGCTCGCCGGGCGACAACTTGGCCATCACCTTGTTTGGCTGGATCTGCCAGCGC
>DAITPL010000112.1:0-6800 GCA_036833615.1 Rhodanobacter sp. | reverse complement strand
GTTTCCGTCGGCGAGGACATCGGCTTCCTGCCGGGTACGGAAGAAGAAAAGATGACGCCGTGGATGGGCGCGCTGACCGACAACCTCGAAGTGCTGACCAACCCCGAGGACGGCGGCAGCTGGGGCCGCCAGGCAACCAATGATCTGCTGGCGGCACGCATCAAGATCCGCTCGCTCAACTTCATGCGCGGGCGCACCTTCCTCAACCGTTATCTGATCATCGACGAGGCGCAGAACCTCACGCCGAAACAGATGAAAACCCTGGTCACCCGCGCCGGCCCAGGCACCAAGATTGTCTGCCTCGGCAACGTCGAGCAGATCGACACGCCCTATCTCAGCGAGACCACGTCCGGCCTTACCTACGCGGTGGACCGGTTCAAGCAATGGGAGCACTCGGCGCACATCACCTTGCGTCGCGGCGAGCGTTCACGACTGGCGGACTTTGCGGCGGAAACGCTTTGAAGAAGTGCGGAGGGCGTGGACTCAGCACCCTGCTTTCGTCGGCATCGTGCGGCAGCAACCTGCGCCTTCCCGTCGCTTTGCCAGAAGCACGCCGGAGTTGTTCAAACCACTGACCATGCGAGGACCGCAATGTACATGACTTACGCAACCATCATCCCGATGCTGCTTTACCTGCTGATCGCCGTGGCATTGGCCGTTTCCGCGATACGGCTGATTTGGATCGCCGGGAACTATCTCAAATGCAAACAGGCGCAATTGCCCGAAAGGCCGGCCAGCAAGGCTTGACGTCTTCGGCGTCGCTGACGCGCTCCGGTCGTCAGCGATGGCCGCACCATCAGGTTGCACACCCAGCCGCCCGATAGCGTCTGAACCTGCGAGCACCAGGCGAAGCCAAGGCCGGTTGGGATTCGCCGCACGCACAAGCGGGTAGAATACAGGTCTGACTGATTTGCCATGGGTTGCTCCCGCGACATGCTCCTCGCCCCTCGCCTCATTGTGCTGTTGCTGCTCGTCTTCTTCGCGCTATGCGTGCTGCTGGTGCACCTGCGCGGACGAGCGCGGCTGCGTTTTGATCGCCAGTTGGTCGACCATTCGGCGGTGTTCGCACCATACAACCTGCTGATGTATGCGTTCTCGGCAGTTCCCGCCAAACCCATTCTCGACCGTCGAAGCTTTCCGCAACTGGACTTGCTGCAGGCAAACTGGGAGACCATCCGCGACGAGGCGCTGCAACTGACTGACCAGGGCCACATCCGCGGCACGACAAAGAACAACGACGCCAGTTTCAACAGCTTCATCAAGCAAGGCTGGAAGCGCTTCTACCTGAAGTGGTACGGCGAGCCGTTGGCCTCGGCCCAGGCGCTTTGTCCAAAGACGGTGGAACTGCTCAATGCCATCCCGGACATCAAGGCTGCGATGTTTGCCACCTTGGCCCCGAACAGCCGGCTCAACCCGCACCGCGACCCGTTCGCCGGTTCGCTGCGCTATCACCTGGGCCTGATCACGCCGAACTCGCGCGAGTGCCGCATTTTCGTCGATGGCGAGGAACACGCCTGGGGAGACGGCAAGGATGTGGTGTTCGATGAAACGTATGTGCACTGGGTGGAAAACACGACCGACCAGACCCGCGTCATCCTGTTCGCCGACGTCGAGCGTCCGCTGCGCAACCGCTGGATGCGCGCGATCAATTACCGGGTCGGCGCGTTCATGGGCAAGATCACCGCCTCGCCGAACAGCGACAGCGGTACGGAGAAGACCGGTTTCGTGAACCGGTTGTACGCACTGAGCCAGCGGAAGGGCGCCCTGCACCAGTGGAAAAAGGAATTCAAGCGCCGCCACAAGCGGGTTTACAAGGCCGGCAAGTACGTCGCCATCCTGGCCTTGCTGTGGCTGATTTTTCTGGCACCGTGGCCACTCTTGGCCGAGTGACCGCGCCTGACGGGACGCCGGCCACTGCACCACGACCGCGTAAACACCGCGCCAGCAGATTTCGATGTCGCCGCGCCAACCTCAAACGACTATAGCGCGGCGGCCCATCATCAATGCTGCAGACGCGCGATCACTGCGTCGGCAAAACTCTCGGTGTTGCCGCTGCCACCCAGGTCCGGTGTGATCCGGGCGCGGTCTGTTTCCACCGCCGCACGAATGGCTTGCCGCAATTGCCCGCTCCTGGTGCACAGATCCAGATGGTCGAGCATGTCGGCCGCAGCCAGCAGCAGGGCACACGGATTGGCAATACCCTTGCCGGCAATGTCCGGTGCCGAGCCGTGCACGGCTTCGAAGATCGCCACGTCGGCACCGATGTTGTCGCCTGGTGCCAGGCCCAGGCCACCGATCAAGCCTGCGCAAAGATCCGACAGGATGTCGCCGAACAGGTTGGTGGTGACGATGACGTCGAACTGCTGCGGGTTCATCACCAATTGCATGCAGGTGTTGTCCACGATCATTTCGTTGAACGTGATCTGCGGATATTCCCGGGCAATCTCGCGCGCCACGTTGAGAAACAAGCCGGAACTGGTCTTGAGAATATTGGCCTTGTGCACCGCGGTGATCTTCTTGCGGCCACGCTTGAGCGCCAGCTCAAACGCATAACGCACGATACGGCTGCTGCCCTTGCGGGTGTTGCGGATCAGCGAAAGTGCGGTTTCACCATCGGCTGACAGCGTCTGCCCTTCGGACAGGTACGCGCCTTCGGTGTTCTCGCGTACGGTGATGATGTCGATGTTGTCGTAGCGCGACTTGGTGCCCGGAAAACTGACCACGGGGCGCACGTTGGCATACAGCTCGAAGTGCCGCCGCAAGGTAACGTTGATCGACGTGAAGCCGTCACCGATCGGTGTGGTCAGCGGCCCCTTCAAGGCGACCTTGTGCTCGGCAATGCTGGCCAACGTGGCAGGCGGCAACAGCTCGCCGTGCTTTTCCAACGCGGACAGGCCCGCGTCAACCCGCTCGTACACCAAGCCGGCGTCCAGCGCGTCCAGCACGCGCAGCGTCGCCGCCATGATCTCCGGACCAATGCCATCGCCCGGAATCACGACAATCGTCTTGCTCATGAAAATTCCTCACAACTGAAAGCCCCCACGGACACGCAGTCAACTGAGATGCGGGTGGGAAGCCGTCAATTATGACCGCTGCATGGCCGCGGCGACAGTGCACAACGCGTGTTCAGCCATGCAGATAGTCGTATGCAGCGATGCAGGGAATGAGACGAAGCGCGACTTCAGCTCACCTGTTCACGCATGCTCCGTGCACGTGCCGGCTGGCGCCGGGACGCCCGATTCGAGCTGATCCAGCAAATCCACGGCCCGGCGCAAATGCGGAATGACGATGGAACCGCCGACCACCAGGCCGACACTGAACACCTCGAACATTGCGTCGCGTGGCACCCCGGCCTCCTTGCACTGCACCACGTGATAGCTGATGCAGTCGTCACAACGCAGCACCAGGGACGCGACCAGGCCCAGCATCTCCTTGGTCCGCACATCCAGCGCACCGGCCTTGTAGGTTTGGGTGTCCAGCGCGAAGAAGCGTCGCACGACCTGATTGTCTTCAGCCAGGATGCGCTCGTTCAAGCGCTGGCGAAACGCGGTGAACTCGGCCAGGCGATCGGTCATGCGGGAAGTTCCAGCAGTTGCGCGAGCTTGCCACTGCGATCGGCGGCAACCAGGTCGTCATAACCACCGACATGCTGGTCGTTGATGAAGATCTGTGGCACCGTGCGCGCACCACCACTGCGCGCCAGCATGGTTGCACGCTGGGCCAGGTCGGTATCGACACGCACCTCACTCCACTCCAGCCCCTTGGACTTGAGCAGATTCTTGGCCGCTACGCAGTACGGACAGCTGGCAGTGGAATAAATCTCGATCCTGGACATGGCAACACACGGCCTCGATGGCAGATGTACTTCTCACATGGGGACACGCGGCGTGCGGCGCAAGCCATGCGCCAGCGGCGGAACCGAAGCAGCGGGCAACGGTCACAGTGGTATCGTCCCCGATTATATGATCATGCGACCACGACGCCCCCCGGTGCGGCTGCTGACGGCCTTGCTCGGTACGCTGCCCGCGTTTGCCGCCGGTGCCCAGCAGGACGTGCGTCTGCCCGACCTTGGCAGTTCCGCGAATGCGTTGATCTCGCCACAGGAGGCGCAGGATTACGGTGCGTCCATGCTGCGCCAGATGCGCGCGCTGGACATGGTGGTGGACGACCCGCTGCTTGACGACTACCTCAACGACCTCGGCTATCGCCTGGCCTCCAACAGCAGCAAGCCGAAGGATCACTTCGCGTTTTTCATCGTGAAAGATCAGGAGATCAACGCATTCGCGGCGCCAGGCGGTTACATCGCGGTCAACGCCGGCCTGATCAACATCACGCGCAACGAAAGCGAACTGGCTGGCGTCATCGCCCACGAAATCGGTCACATCACCCAAAACCACCTGCAACGCGCGTTCGAAGACTCGAAAAAGGACGCGCCGCTGATGGCGCTGGTACTGCTCGGCGCAATCGCTGCAGGTGCCGCCGGGGGCGGTGGCGATGCACCCATGGCGGTGCTGGCCGGCGGTCAGGGGTTGCTCGCGCAAAAGTCGATCAACTTCACCCGCAAGGACGAGATCGAGGCCGATCGGGTCGGTATCCAGACGTTGGCCAATGCCGGCTTCGACCCGGACGCCATGGCCGCGTTTTTCGAACGCATGCAGGACGTGCTCAGCACCGGCGCCGGTGGCGACGACGTCCCGGCACTGCTGCAGACGCACCCAGTCACCGTGGCGCGCATCAGCGACGCCAAGTCGCGCGCCGGTGCGTTGAAGGCCGCGCAGAAACTGCGCCCGTCCGGCACTACGTTGCAACCGGAGCAATGGGCCAAAAGCACGGCACCGATTCCTTTCGTCAAGGATGCCACGCAAATTGCCCGCGCAGCTTCCGTTGCCCCCGGCCTGGATACCTACGACCTGATGCGCGAACGCGTTCGGGTGCTGGCTGGAAGCGCGCCCAAGCTGGCGATCTACTATGCGTCAAATTTGCAACAGGATCGTGGCTTCGACACGCCAGCCAACCGTTATGGTTATGCATTGGCGCTCAGTCGCAGTGGTCGCGGCGCACAAGCCATCGGCGAACTGACGCCGATGCTGCAGGCGCATCCCGGCAATCTGATTCTCCAGCTCGCGCTTGCCGACGCGCGCCAGCAAGCCGGGGAGCGCGCCGCCGCATTGGCGATCTACCACGACCTCAATACGCAATCTCCGCGCAACCGTGCCGTGGCGCTGGCGTATGCCAATGCACTGACCGACGGCGGCAGCAAGAGTCAGGCAACCAGCGCCGCTGACCTGCTGCGCCCCTTGCTGGACAACGCCGTTGAGCCGGAAATCTATTCCGCCTACGCTCGTGCCAGCGCCAAGGCGGGTGACGAAGTGCGCGCTGCGGAGGCTTTTGCCGACGCCAGCTACTATTCCGGACGTCCATTCGACGCGATGGAACAGCTCAAACGCATGCTCAAGCGGACCGATCTGGACTACTACGCGCGCGTGCGCATCCAGGCGCGCATCGCCGAGCTGACCCCGCTGGTGCTGGAGCTGGAAAAGCGCAAAGTGAAGACCGGCGATCGGCCGGACACCAACTAGCAGGCACAAACGCGCTGCGCCGGGCCGCCCCACCGGCGACAGAGGCAAGCCGGCAATGCCACCTTCCCGCAGCACGCCACATCGTTCCCGTGGCACCATGGCTGCCATGGCCGGGCGCTGCCGCCGGCTCTTGCTGTTGCCGGCGGCGTGCTCCGCGGGACTGGCGGCACACGCCGCTGCACGGACGTTTTACACTGCGCCCATGCTGAAAATAGACACCCACGCGCACATCCTGCCCCGTGACTGGCCGAATCTGGCGGCCAAGTACGGCGACGATCGCTTTCCGGTGATGACGCATACCGGCGGCCGCCATCGCATCTACAAGGACAGCAAGTTCTTCCGCGAGGTGTGGGATTCGGCGTTCGACCCGCAAACGCGCATCGACGACTACGCCCGCTTCGGCGTCGACGTACAGGTGATTTCCACCGTACCAGTGCTGTTTTCGTACTGGGCGCCAGGGTATCAGGCGCTGGAACTGCATCGCCATTTGAACGACCACATGGCTGGCATGTGCCGCGATTACCCACGCCACTACGCCGGCATCGGCACCGTGCCGCTGCAGGCGCCGGACCTGGCGATTCGCGAACTGGAACGTTGCATCGACGAGCTCGGCCTGCAGGGCGTGCAGCTTGGCTCGCACTGCGGCGACTGGAACCTCGACGCACCGGAATTGTTCCCGTTTTTCGAAGCCGCGGCCGATCTCGGCGCGGCCGTCATGGTGCACCCATGGGACATGATGGGCATGGCCAGCATGCCCAAATACTGGATGCCCTGGCTGGTCGGCATGCCCGCCGAACAATCGCGCGCGGCGTGCTGCCTGACGTTCGGCGGCGTGCTGGAGCGTCTGCCGAAACTGCGGGTGATGCTGGCGCACGGCGGCGGTAGTTTCCCGTTCACCATCGGCCGCATCGAGCACGGCTTCAAGATGCGCCCGGACCTGGTTGCCACCGACAACCCACGCAACCCGCGCGAGTATCTCAAACGCATGTATTTCGACTCCTGCGTGCATGACGACGACGCGCTGCGTTATCTGCTGAATGTGACCGGTGACCGCCAGGTGATGCTGGGCACCGATTATCCTTTCCCGCTGGGCGAGCAGGAGCCTGGCAGCGGCATTGAGGCGCTGGGGCTGAACGACACTGCGCGCGCCCGATTGTTTCACGGCACTGCGCTGGAATGGCTGGGTTTGCCGTTGCAGCGCTTCGCCGCTCCATCCAAGGA
>DAITPL010000111.1:4560-6820 GCA_036833615.1 Rhodanobacter sp. | reverse complement strand
GCGTGCACGTTACGGCGCGCAGCGCATCGCGCTGCTGCTGGGTACCTCGACCGCGAGTATCGGCGCCACGGAGGAGGCTTACCGCTCCCTCGACGCCGACGGCGGCTTTACCGATGCCATGCAGCGTCCGGCGATCCACACCCCGCACTCGTTGTCGGCGTTTGTCGCTGCCGCGCTGGAGCTGGAGGGGCCTTGCCTGACCATCTCCACCGCGTGCTCATCCAGCGCCAAGGTGTTTGCCAGCGCCGAACGCATGCTGCGCCTCGGCCTGATCGACGCGGCGGTGGTTGGCGGCGTTGACACGTTGTGCGACAGCGTGCTGTTCGGCTTCAATGCGCTGGAGTTGGTGGCGCATGCACCATGTCGACCATTCGATGCGGCCCGCGATGGCATTTCCATCGGCGAAGCGGCCGGCTTCGCGCTACTGGAACGCACCGACGTGGCGCCGGATGCACCCCGGTTGATCGGCTACGGCGAAGCCAGCGACGCACATCACATGTCCACCCCGCACCCGGCGGGGCTTGGCGCCGAACTGGCATTGCGGGCAGCACTGACCCACGCTGCCCTGCAACCGGAGCAAGTCGATTACATCAACCTGCACGGCACCGCCACCAGCAAGAACGACGCCGTGGAAGCGGCACTGGTCGGCCGCGTTTTTCCAGCCAGCACCCGCGCCAGTTCCAGCAAGGGTTACACCGGGCACACGTTGGGTGCTGCCGGCATCCTCGAGGCGGCGATCACGCTGCTGGCGATCGAACACGGGCTGATTCCCGGCAATCTTGGCGGCAGCACGCCTGACCCTGCTTGCGGGACGCAGTTCGCCTGGCACAACGAACAGCAACGCGTCGAGGTGGCACTCAGCAACTCTTTCGGTTTCGGCGGCAACAACGCCTGCCTCGCCTTTGCGCGCGCGGGGTTCGGCGCATGAGTGCGCTGCAAGTGTACGTGGAGGGCATCGGCGTCTGGTCGCCGCAACTGGCTGACTTTGCCGCACTCGGCCGCGTGTTGGCTGGGGCCACGCCGACCCCGCCCACTGGCCGCCCCGGCGCCACGGTCCTGCCAGCCAACGAGCGACGACGCGCACCGCAAAGTGTGCTGCTGGCGGTGGAAGTGGCGCAACAGGCGGTGGCGATGAGCGGGCGGGAGGCGGCAACGCTGCCGTGCGTGTTTGCCTCGGCGGATGGCGACCAGGCCACTACCGATTACATGTGCCGGACCCTGGCCGACGCCCCCCTCGAACTGTCGCCGACGCGCTTTCACAACTCCGTGCACAACGCGCCGGTCGGTTACTGGACCATTGCCGTCGGTTGCCACGCGGCATCCACCGCGGTGGCGGCACAGCGTGCCAGCTTCGGCGCGGGCCTGCTCGAAGCGGCGGGCCAGGTGCTGGGCGAACAACAGCCGGTATTGCTGGTGTGCAGCGATACCGCCGGCGCCGGCCCGCTGCGCGAAGTCACGGGTTGCCAGCAGGCTTTTGGTTGCGCCCTGGTGCTGGCGCCCGGTCGTGGCGCCGCGACGCTGGCCCGGCTTGACTTGCAACTGACACCCATCCGTCCCGATACACCTTTGAACGAACCGCTGGCCACGTGGCGCGCCAACAATGCATCGGCACCGGCGTTGGCCTTGCTGGCCTTGTTGACCCAAAGCGCTGGCCGCTGCCAGGTGGCGGCAGCCGCTAAACTCGGGCTGCAGATCGACATGGAGAGCGTCGTGTGAACACCATTACTGCGCGCTGGTGCGTACTGATTCCCTGTCTCAACGAAGCGGCCGCCATCGAATCGGTGATCACCTCGGTGCTGGCCCTTGGCGCACCCGTGATCGTGGTCGACGACGGCTCGGACGACCGCACACCGGAGATCGTGGCCAGCTTGCCGGTGACGTTATTGCGCCACGCCGCACGCCGCGGCAAGGGCGAGGCACTGCGCCACGGTTTTCGCGAAGCCCGGCGTCAGGGTTACACGGCCGTGCTGACCATGGACGGCGACGGTCAGCACCTGGCTGCCGACATCCCGCACCTCGTCGCCGCAGCTGCCCGCTACCCGGGCCACATCGTGATCGGTGCGCGCCTGCTCAACCGCGAGCAACAACCCAAGAGCCGGCGGCGCGCCAACGCGGTCGCCGACTGGGGCATCTCCTGGGCCTGCGCGCAGCCGATCGCCGACACCCAGAGCGGCCAGCGCTGGTATCCGCCGGCAGCGCTCGAGCTGGTGGATCTGCCGGCGGAAGATTTCGTGTTTGAAGCCGCCCTGCTGATCACCGC
>DAITPL010000111.1:0-4460 GCA_036833615.1 Rhodanobacter sp. | reverse complement strand
TCGACTACCTGAGCGCAGCTTGCACCCGTCGGCGCAAACCCGCCGATCAACCCATGCCGCCATTGATGCCGATCACCTGGCCATTGATATAGCCGGCCAGGTCACTGCACAGGAACGCCACCAACGCCGCCACTTCCTCCGGCGTACCGGCACGCTGCGCCGGCACCACGTCACGGATGCGCTCCGGCGGAAACGCAGCGTCGGCCATGCGTCCCGCGATCACGCCGGGCGCGACCACATTGACGGTGACGCCGCGCGAAGCCATCTCGCGTGCCAGTGACTTGCTGGCGCCGACCAACGCCGCCTTGGCCGCGGCGTAATTGGTCTGGCCGCGGTTGCCCAACTGCGCCGCAATCGAGCCGATCGATACAATTCGGCCAAAGCGCGCGCGCGCCATCGGCAGCAACAATGGCTGGGTCACATTGAAAAAACCCTGCAGGGAAACGTCGATCACCCGTTGCCACTGCTCGCCGCGCATGCCCGCCATGGGTGCGTCGTCGTGGATGCCGGCGTTGTTGACCACCGCGTGGATACTGCCGGCGGCCAGCAGGCCGTCCAGCGCCGAGCGCGTCGCCGCCGCATCGGTCACATCGAACGCGATGGCCTGCGCGCTGCCGCCACTTGCGCGAATCGCCGCCGCGACGGCCTCGGCGCGGGTCAGGCCATGGTGGCCATGGACGATGACGTGATAGCCGCCGAGCGCCAGCGCGTGGCTGATGGCGCTGCCCAGATCACCACTGCCACCAGTGACCAGGGCGCGACGTAGTGGCTGCGATGCGGACATGACGACCTCGATGAGTCAACGCGCGGGATGCATGATGGCGGCGCGCCCGCTGGCCAACAGGCGGCCGCGATGCTCGATGCGGAAAGCATATTGTGCGCTGCCGCTGTCGGCGTACAGACATTGCGCGTGGACGTCCAGCTTGCCATCCAGTTGCTCGACATACTCCGCGCCCAGCAGCACATCGCGCAGGCTGACGAGCAAGCCCGGATGCGGCACCGCCACGCCTTGCGCGCGCGCCAGCAGCGCACCATGCACGGCCATCGCCTGCGCGCCATATTCGGCCAGGTGAATCGCGTGCAAACCCTGTGCGCCGCGCAACGGATTATCGGCGCGTGCGTGGCTGGCGCTGAGCGCATGGATGGTGCGCGCGTCCCAGGCCACCACGGCGTCGAGCAGGCACATCGCGCCGGCATGCGGAATCAGGTGCGCCCAGTCAGTTTTCGGCAACGTGGACATGCGGCGCCATCAGGATCGACAGACAAAAATGGAACGCCACGCCCAGGCTCACCGTCAGCCCGATGGCGCGCAACACCGGAATGGTTGCCCACGCCAGCATGCCGAATACCAGCAGCGCGGACAACACGCAGACGATGGTGGCGTGCAGCACCCGGCGTTGCTCGGCGGGATCGCCGGTGTCACGCTCGAAAAACAGGGCGTAATGCAGACCCAGGCCGCCAGCCAGGATCAGCGCCACCAGATGGAACAACGAAATCTCGATGCCCATGGCGCGCTCCACCGCCAGCACCAGAAACGTCGCCAGCGTCATTGGCGCCAGCACATGCCAGGCGCGGCGCACGCTGCGCAAGGCCAGGCTGATGGTCAACACCAGCAAGCCGGCAGCCGCCAGCAAGGCATGCAGAATGCGCGTGCGGTAATCCACCACCAGCGATTCGGAGGCAGCCTTCAAATCCAGCAGACGCACGCTGCCGCCACTGGCATTACCCAGTGCCTGCAGTGCCGCCACGTCATGCACGCCACTCACCGTGCCCAGGCCAAGCCAATGGCCGTCGCGCTGCACCAGCATCGCCGCCAGCCGTTGCCCCAACGGGCTTTGCGCATAGCGCGCGGGCGTCAGCGGCGGCAGGGAGCGCGCGGTTTCCACATCAGCGACAAACGGCGCGAAGGTGCCGGCACGAAACGGCAGACCTTGCAGCGCCGTGTGCAACGCACGTTGCAAATGCGCACGATCCGGCAATTGCGCCTGCCGCTGGCGCTGCAAGGCAACCGGTGGCAGATAGCGGGACGGCAACTCCAGCGCATCGACGGCATGGCTGGCCACCAGCGCCGCGACGCGCGGTTGCAGTTTTTCCGACAACGCCAATACGCCTTGTTCGGTCGGCGCCTGCAGCACCAGCAGATAGCGCACATCCGGCGCCCCCAACGCTGCGCGCAAGCGCGCGTCGTGCTGCAGCATCGAGGTGGGCAGCGGGGTCAACGCGGCCAAGTTGTTTTGCCAGAATGGGCCGGGCGCAAGTGCGAGCAACAACCCGATCACCACGGCAACGAGCGCCGGAATCCAGCGCGGTCGCGGCAGCCGATCCACCAGATTCCGCGCACGCGCCAGCCAGTGCATGTCCGCCACATCGTGCACGCGTCGCGGCAACAGATACACCAGCGCATAGCGCGTGCTGAACCCCGCCACCAGCAAGCCGACGATGGTGAATACCGCCAGTTGCTGCAACCCATGGACGCCCGACGCATAAAACGCGAGATAGGCGATGCACGCCGAGGCAATCGCCGTAAGCAGCAACGGCCACAATGCGCGCACGCTGTGCACGGCGTCCTCACCGGCGCGGCGATGACTGAGCACGCGGATCGGGTATTCCTGCGCGACACCGAGCAACGTGAACCCAAACGCCAGCGTGATGCCGTGCACTTGCGGATACACCAGCGTCAACGCCGCAATGCCCGCCAAGGCGGCGCTGGCGATCGGCAGCGCCGACAACAACAACGAACTCACGCTGCGATAGGCGAGCAACAACAGCACGATGAACCCGACGGTGGAAATACGCCCGATCCAGTCCGCCTGGTGCCGCGTCTGCGCGCCCAGCACCACACTGAAATACCCCGGCCCGCTCAGCTCGAGTCTTGCCTCGGCACTGCCGGGCAGCGCCTGAAACGCATGCTGGATACCGGCAATGGCGGCCTGTTGCGCGCCCGGGTCAAAACCTGCGGCCACCGTTTGCACCAGCAGCAACGCTTCGTCCCGGGGCGAAAACCACACCCCTTCACGCACTTCCGGCGACTTGGCCGGTGCCCACAACTGCGCCAGGTTCAATACTTCCAGGGTGGGGTCGCGCGGCAGCAGGGTCTTCAACAGGCTGGCGGCCGGCGAGGACAAATCATCCACGCGTTGTTGCAGTTGTTCGGCCAGATACGCCGCGTCCAGCGGTTGCGTGTCCAGCGTCGGCGACAACAGGTAGCGATAGGGCAGCAAGTTGGCATCGAGCGCACCCAGATCAAAGCTGCCGTTGATGACCTGGCTGTATTGCGGATCGTGTTTCAACGCGGCGACGAGGCCCTGGCTCAACGCCGCGAGGCTGGCGTCAGGCTCCCCGGCAATGGACAACAGCAACAGGCGCGAGCCAGGACCTTCACCCACCTGTTCCAGCAGCAAACGCTGATCGGGCGTCGTCGGCGCCGGCATGAAACTGCGCAGATCGGTACTGACGTGCAGACGCTGGCTGACCGTCCAACCCAGGCCAGCCAGCACCAGCAACCAGCCGAACAACAACGCCGCGCGGGCGCCGCGACGCATGCTCAACGCGCGCTCTGGCACAGCGCCTGCAGCGCTTCGCGCGTGGGCCGTGCGGGCATTTGTGCCGCCAGTGGGCCCAGCAGGTCCACCGCCAGGTCGCCGTCTGCTTCATGCAGGTGCATGCAGCGCGAGTCGGCCGCGTAACCGTCGATCACGATGCTGGCGACGGTCCTGGCCACCTGCGGATCACGTGGGGTCAGGGTCAGCGTCCACGCGCCCGCGGCGTCGCCGTCCGGTTGAATGGTAAAGGCCTGCTGCAGGCGCGCGGCGTCACCACTGAGCAACGCGACAAAACTGTCCAGCAACACCTGCAATTGCGGCGCGCGTTTGAGCGAGAAGTGGCGCGGACTTTTCCCGTCCCGCCGGGTAGTCACTTCACCCGCGGCGATCGTGGCGACCTCCACCCTTGGCTGTTCCACGCGGCGTTCCAGGCGGTCGCCACCCAGCCACGCCAGTTCCCCGGAGACCACCAGCGGACGCTCCAGCATGTGCATGAAGCGCGCTTCGGCAAACGCCGTGCGGGCCGGGGCCGGGCGACCCAGCGCCGCGACCAGCGCCTGGGCTGCCACCGACGGTGCCGCCGTGGCAGCGGCCGCGGGATGCACCTCAGACGCCGACGTGCCCGCCCACACCAGCGACAGGCTCAGCAGCAGGCTCGGCATCCGCCGGCGGGTCTTGCCAGAAATCATAGAAGTTGAACCAGTTGTAAGGAGCGACATGGATGTAATGCTCCAGTCGTCGAGCATAACCGGCGATGAGTGTGCCTACCGCCTCCGGGCGCGCGTGCCGTGGAATTTCCACCCGGTCGGCAAACGGCTCGAAGATCAGTCGATAGCGGTTGCCACCCAGGTACAAACCGAAACACAACACCACCGGCACGCGCAGGCTGTTGGCCAGCAACCACGGGCTGACCGGGAA
>DAITPL010000110.1:4196-6845 GCA_036833615.1 Rhodanobacter sp. | reverse complement strand
TCGGTCATCTTCGTGCCACCGCCGTTTGCCGCCGATTCCATCCTTGAGGCGATCGATGGCGGCATTCGGGTCGTCGTGGCGATCACCGAAGGCATCCCGGTACTGGACATGCTGCGCGTGAAGAACGTATTGCAGCAGCATCCGGAAACCGTGCTGATCGGCCCGAACTGCCCCGGCATCATCACCCCGGGGGAGTGCAAGATCGGCATCATGCCGGGGCACATCCACATGCCGGGCAAGGTTGGCGTGGTTTCGCGCTCCGGCACGCTCACCTATGAAGCCGTGTTCCAGACCACCAACGAGGGCCTGGGTCAGAGCACGGTGATCGGCATTGGCGGCGACCCGATCAACGGCCTGAATTTCATCGACTGCCTGAAGCTGTTCCAGGACGATCCACAGACCGAAGGCATCATCATGGTCGGCGAGATTGGCGGCAGCGCCGAGGAAGACGCGGCGGAGTTCATCAGCGAATACGTCACCAAACCGGTGGTCTCGTTCATTGCCGGCGCGTCGGCCCCGGCCGGCAAGCGCATGGGTCACGCCGGCGCCATCATCTCCGGCGGCAAGGGCACCGCCGCGGCGAAGTTTGCCGCGCTGGAAAAGGCCGGCGTCACCACGGTGAAGTCGCCGGCCGATCTGGGCACGGCGCTCGCCAAACTGATGAAGTAAGTCTGCCCGCAAGGGGAGGGAAAGCCGCGCGCCGCGCGGCTTTTTTTTCAGCTGGACGACACTACGCATGGGTATCATGCGCACAGCCCGACACCCGAAGGATTCAACGATGGCGAAGTTGCGCCTGGCGCTGGCCCAATGTGATTTTGCCGTCGGCGCAGTGGCCGCCAACGCCGGCAAGATGCGCGAGCTGATCGAGCAGGCCCGCAGCGGCGGGGCGGCGCTGGTGGTGTTTCCGGAAATGGCCTTGAGTGGCTATCCGGCGGAAGACTTGTTGTTGCGTCCGAGTTTTTCCGTCGCCTGCGACGACGCACTGACGGCGCTTGCAACGGTGGCCATCGGTGTCGTTGCCGTCGTCGGTCATCCACAACGTGCCGACGGGGAAATGTTCAACGCCGCCAGCGTGTTGCGCGAGGGCCGCATCGACGTCTCGGCGCACAAACAGGCGCTGCCCAATTACGGCGTGTTTGACGACAAACGCTATTTCACCGCCGGTACCCGCACCACCACGGTCGTGATCGACGGCGTACGGGTCGGCGTGTTGATTTGCGAAGATATCTGGCAGGCGGCGCCGGCTGCGCAGGCCGCTGATGCCGGTGCGCAGCTGCTGCTGGTGATCAACGCCTCGCCTTGGGATGCGCGCAAGCAGGCCTGGCGCGAGGCGGTATTGGTCGCGCGGGCGCGCGAAACCGGTTGCGCCATCGCCTACCTCAACCTGGTGGGTGGCCAGGATGAGGTCGTGTATGACGGCGCATCCTTGCTGATCAATGCGGATGGTTCGGTGGCGGCGCGCGCACCAGCGTTCGTCGACCTGTTGTTGTGGGCCGAGTTTGACCCGCTCACTGGTGTGCTCCATGCCGACCACTGGCCGCAACCGGCGGACACCTCCGCCGAAGCCACGCTGTATGCGGCGCTGGTGCGCGGCACGCGTGATTACATCGACAAGAACGCCGCTGGCGGCGTGTTGCTGGGACTGTCCGGCGGCATCGATTCGGCGCTGACGCTGGCGGTGGCAGTCGATGCACTGGGTGCGGCGCGGGTCAGCGCGGTGATGCTGCCCAGCCGCTATACCTCGCAGTTGTCACTGGACGGCGCGCGCGAGCAGGCCGAGCAGCTGGGCGTGGATTACCACGTCATCGACATCGAGCCGACCTACCGGAGTTTGCTGACGGCGCTGGCACCGGCATTTGCCGGCAAACCGACCGACCTCACCGAGGAAAACCTGCAGGCGCGCACGCGCGGCGTGGTGCTGATGGCGTTGTCCAACAAGCACCGGCGTTTTCTGTTGTCCACGGGTAACAAGAGCGAGTTGGCGGTGGGCTACGCCACGCTGTATGGCGACATGTGCGGGGCCTACGCGCCGCTGAAAGACGTGTACAAGACCGCGGTGTTCCGCTTGGCGCGGTGGCGCAACAGTGTGGGAAACACGGCGTGGGCGACGGCGAATGGCGGGCCTGCCAGCGATCCCCGGAAAGCTGTCGCGGAGGCAGCCACGCCGCCAACCTTCGTGACCGGTACCGCGAGTCACGCTTCCCGCTCCTGGACCATTCCGCCCGCGGTAATCGAACGCCCACCCTCCGCCGAGTTGCGTGACAACCAGACTGATCAGGACTCGCTGCCGCCCTACGCCGAGCTGGATGCGATCCTCGAACGTTTCATCGAAGGCGAGGAGTCACAAGCGCAGATCATTGCCGCTGGTTTTGCGGCAGACACCGTGCGCCGTGTGGCGCGACTGGTGCTGCTCAACGAGTTCAAACGTCGCCAGTCTGCTCCGGGCCCGCGGGTCACGGTGCGCGCGTTCGGGCGCGAGCGCCGTTATCCGATTACTTCGGCCTGGAAGTGACGCGTTGACCATTCCGCGCTACGACGCTGGATGGTGGATCCGGGATGGCGTGGTTGCAGGGTGGACGGTTTCCGACATGACTTGCCGGGTGGGGTGGAAACGGCAAAGGCTCGCGGCCGGCGCCCGCCCTGCGAAGC
>DAITPL010000110.1:0-4096 GCA_036833615.1 Rhodanobacter sp. | reverse complement strand
CGGCGCCCGCCCTGCGAAGCCAGGTGGCGTGGTTGTAGGGCGGGCACTGCCCGCCGCTTTTGAGTTCGCCGCGCATCAACGCCGCCAGCAATGCCAACCTGCGGGACTTCGCAAAAGCCGAGGCTGATCGCTCGGCGGCCTTGCCTGCGCTTGCACCAGATCGGTGGCTCAGTGGTGCCCGGAAAATGGCACCATCTTGCGCAACACGGATGGCGGGTGGGGCCATTTCGCATCGGTCAGGTAGGGATGCGAAGGATAGTTCAGTGCCAGCACCTTGCGGCTCTGCTCAGCCAGTGAGTCTTCCTTCAAGGCGAGGTAGCTGCGGGTGAGGATGGCCAGCGCGTCACCGGTTTGCGGCGCCTGCTGGTAATGCTCGATCACGTACTGCGACCGGTTGGCGGACGCGATATACGCATGGTTGCGCAGGTAGAACTCGGCCACGTTGATCTCGTACTGCGCGAGTACGTTGCGCAGGTAAATCATGCGCTGGCGCGCATCAGCGGCGTAGGCGCCGTTCGGGAAGCGTCGCGTCAGCTCGGAGAAATCGTCGAACGCCTGCAGGTTGTAGCCTTGATCGCGCCGTGCCAGTGACCGGTTGTTGCCGGTGAAACGCTCGAGGAAGCCGGTGGTGCGATCGAAATTGATCAGTCCACGCAGGTAATAGGCATAATCGACATGCGGCTGGGCCGGGTAGGTCTTGATGAAGCGGTTTACCGTCGACAAGGCGTCATCGGGCTTGTTGTCCTTGTACTGCGCGTAGGCCATGTCCAGCTGGGCCTGTTCGTTGTACGCACCGGACGGGAAGCGCGCTATCAGGCGGCCGTAGCTCCTGGTGGCTGCGGCGTAGTCACCGTTTTCCAGCGACGTGTGCGCCTTCGTGTACAGCGCGTCCACCGCCAGGTTGTCGTCGGTGGCACGTTTGGAGCCGAAGATGGAACATGCGCCAAGCGTCACCACCAGCACGAGCATGATCAGTATTTTCGCGGCAGATCGTGAAGCCAGCGGCAGCTTGATTACGCGCATAGGATAGACATTCGGCATGGGAAAGAGAGTGAAGCAGGCAGAACGAAAAGGCATGATAGCTGAAACCGGTGATGGCCCGCGGAGGTTGTCGTGACCACGATCCGGCGCGAGGCAGCCGTCCCGCTGGACATTGCCGGGCGCCGCTTTGACCAGGCCGTGGCCGGGATGTTCCCGGACTTTTCGCGCTCGCGGCTCAGCAGCTGGATCAAATCCGGCGCGTTGACGCTGGACGGAGCGCAGGCGGCACCACGCCAGTTGTTGCGTGGCGGCGAGCTGGTGCGCCTGGACGTCGAGCTGGAAAACGAGGTCAGCAACACCGCGGAGGCCATCGCGCTCGATATCGTGCATGAGGACGCTGACTTGCTGGTGGTGAACAAGCCGGCCGGTCTGGTAGTGCACCCGGGCGCCGGCAACCCGGCCGGCACCCTGCTCAACGCGTTGCTGTATCACGACGCCACGCTCGCCGAACTGCCGCGCGCCGGCATCGTGCACCGGCTGGACAAGGACACCAGCGGCTTGATGGTGGTGGCCAAGCGGCTGCCGACCTACACCGCGCTGGTGGATCTGCTTTCCCGGCACGAGGTGCAACGCCAGTACGAAGCGGTGGTGCTGGGTACGCTGGTGGCGGGCGGTACGGTGGATGTGCCGATTGGCCGCAGCATGGGCGACCGCCTGCGTCAGGCCGTACGCGATGAGGAAGACGGCAAGCGCGCGGTGACCCACTATCGCCTGCGCGAGCGTTTTCGCGCGCACAGTTTGCTCCAGTGCCAGCTTGAAACCGGACGCACCCACCAGATTCGCGTGCATCTGACGCATATCCATCATCCCCTGGTCGGCGACCCCTTGTATGGCGGCGGCCTGAAATTGCCCAAGGGCGCGTCGGCGGAACTCACTGCGGCTTTGCGTGGCTTTCGACGCCAGGCCCTGCATGCGGAGAAGCTGGCGTTTGTGCATCCGGTCAGCGGCGAGGCGCTGATGTTCAGCGCCGAACGTCCGCCTGACCAGCAAGCGCTGATCGAGGCGTTGCGCGCCGACCTGCTGGAACACGGTTCGGATTTCTATTGAGTTTGCGGCCGCACATGGCGCATGCCACGGCCACTCCCACCCACGACCCACCATGACCGATCCCTGGATATTTCCCGATTGGCCCGCACCGCCGCAGGTGCATGCCGCAGTCACCACCCGCGCCGGCCCGGGCATTTCGGCGCCGCCGTTTGCGCGGTTCAACCTCGGCCTGCGCAGCGGCGACGCGATTGATGCGGTACTGGCCAACCGCAGCGCGTTGCAGCAGTCGCTGGGCTTGCCCGCCGCTCCGCGCTGGCTGCGTCAGGTGCACGGCATCCAGGTTGCGCAGTTGGGGCCGCTGGCGACGGCGGATGAGCCGCAGGCGGATGCCGCGGTGTCGCATTTGCCCGGCACGGTGCTGTCCATTCTCACCGCGGATTGTCTGCCGGTATTGTTTTGCGCGGACGATGGCAGCGAGATTGGCGCGGCACACGCCGGTTGGCGCGGGCTGGTCGGCGGCGTGCTGGAAGCCACGCTGGCCGAGTTGCATGCACCGCCTGCGCGGCTGCTCGCCTGGCTTGGGCCATGCATTGGCGCGGCGTCGTATGAAGTTGGGGAAGAAGTGCGCGCCGCGTTTGTGGCGCATGACGCGACCGCGGCCGCGTGCTTTGTGGCGACGCGGCCGGGCCACTGGTTGTGCGACCTGGCCGGTTTGGCCCGGCAGCGTCTGCGTGCCGCCGGGCTGGAGCGGATTCATGGCGGGGGCTTCGATACGTTCACCGATACACGTTGCTATTCGTATCGTCGCGACGGTGCCCGCAGTGGCCGCTTTGCCAGTTTGATCTGGCTGACCTAGCCGCCAAGGCCCGGCGTTGAGCAGCGGGCAGCAGGGGCGAGACGCGATTGGCCAGCTTCACCAGCAGCGCTGCGCCTGACGCCGGCATGGTGGATTCGCTGGTTACGCTGCGTTGTTGCGGAGGCGGCGCTTGTTCCCGACAACCGTGTTCAATCGATCGCAACGCGTACCGGTCGGCTGGGTGACGGATGGGTTGTCTCGCGCCGCAGGGCTTGCAGGAAGTGCGTGCGCCACAGGGTGATGTCGTTTGTCTGCAGCACGGCCATCATGGCCAGCCAGCGCTCGCGGCGCTCGCTCAAGGGCATCTTCAACGCACGCTCCAGGGCGTCGGCCACCTCCTCGGTGTCGGCGGGATTCACCAGCAGGGCGGCGGTGAGTTCCTGCGCGGCGCCGGCGAAGCGCGAAAGCACCAGCACGCCGGGATCGTCCGGGTGCTGGCAGGCGACGTATTCCTTGGCCACCAGATTCATGCCATCGCGCAGCGGGGTGACCAGGCCGACGCGGGCACTGCGGTAATAGCCGGTCAGCAGCCGATGCGGAAACGACTTGTTGATATAGCGGATCGGCACCCAGTCCGGCGCCGCATATTTGCCATTGATATGGCCGGCGCTGCGCTCCAGCTCGTGGCGAATCTGTCGGTATTCGAGCACCGCGCCACGCGACGGCGGCGCAATTTGCAGGAACGTGACTTTCCGGTGCAGTTCCGGCGCGCGCTGCAGCAGGCGCGCATACGCCTGAAAGCGCTCGGGCAGGCCCTTGGAATAATCCAGGCGGTCCACGCCGATGATCAGCGCACGCCCGTCCAGGCTATTGCGCAGTTGGCCGATTTCCCGGTTCGACTCCGCAGCCCGCGCGACTTTGGCAATCCCGTTGGTGTCGATGCTGATGGGAAACGCGGCGGCGCGAAACCGCCGACCACCCGGCATGCGCATGTGTCCACCCATACCCATCGCGGCCCCGACTTCGTGCAGGAAGTAATCCTCCAGCGCCCGCAGGTCGCGGGTGGTGTGCACACCGACCAGATCGTAACTGGACAGCGTCTCCAGCAGCTTGCCATGGTTCGGCAGGGCAATGAGCAGGCCGGCGGCAGGCAGCGGCGTGTGCAGGAAGAAGCCGATGCGATTTTTCACCCCGCGCTGGCGCAACATCGCCGCCAACGGGATCAGGTGGTAGTCGTGCACCCAGAGCGTGTCGTTCGGGTTGATCAATTGC
>DAITPL010000109.1:0-7010 GCA_036833615.1 Rhodanobacter sp. | reverse complement strand
GATCTTCAACAACAATCTGGAGATCACGCTGGCGGCGTACAACGCCGGCGAAGGGCGCATGCGGCGGATGGTGGGCGACAACCCGGCGGTGAGTTTCTACGACCCGAAAATCTACAGCCAGCTGTCGCCGGAGACGCGGGAGTACGTGCCTGCCGTACTGGCCGCGGCGTGGTTGTTCCTGCATCCGGACAGCTACAACCTGCGTTTCCCGAAAGTCGACGGCACGCCAGTCACGATCACGCTGCAGCGTCCGGCGTCGTTGACCGAACTGACGGTGTGTCTGGGTTCGGCCGGTGGCATGAGTGAAGGCTGGTTCCGCACGCTGCGCAATCTCAACCCGCGCCTCGACCCGCAAGTGGCGCAGCCGACCGGAACCCGACTGCAGGTGCCGCAGGCACTGGAAAGTGCCTACGCGGCGCGTTGCGTCACTGGCCCGTGGCCGATTCTCGCCGCCGACCTGCACGCCGCTGTGGTTCCGGCGGCAAGCACGCCGACAGTGGCGAGTGCGGCATCGGCACGCCCGGCGGCCACCCGCACGTACAAGGTGCGCCGCGGCGACACGCTGATCGGCATCGTGCGCAAGCTGCAATGTTCCAGTGTGCAGGAGGTGGCGCAGATGAACGGCCTGAAGCACCACCGCCTGGCGATAGGGCACACGATCAAGCTGCCGTCCTGTTCCTGAATCTGCAGGCGCGTTTGGCGCGCGTGGGTCACTGGGCGTCGTGGGCAGGGTCGGTCGGCTGGCGAAAGTGTCGACGCAGGTCTGCCTGGCAGCGTCCCACCACGGCGGGCGCGAAGCTGTCCGCCCATGCTGCGCTGAGGTCAAGGTCGACCGGCAGCAGCCCTTGCGCGCCAAGCAAGTGCGCCATCGCCAACGTGTCAGCCGCCGCCAGCGCCCGCCCCAGGGCGGAAACCGCGACGCTGTCCGGTTGCTGGTTTTCGGCGAGCGCAACGATGACCCGTGGCGGCAGCTCCCAGTGCCGCGCCGCCTGCAACGACAGCCGCGCACCCAACGCCGCGCACCGGGCAATGAACCTGGCATCCAGCACGGGGGTGGGGGCGTCGGCCAGCAGTTGATTGAGCAGCCGCACCACGGCTCCGGTGCCGGTGTGGCAGACGATACCGGCCAGGTAGGCCTCGAACGTATCCCCACCAGCGTGCCTGCCCAGCCATGCGCAGGCATGGGCGCAGCGCTCGGCGTGATCCCATAGATACTCACCAGTGTGGCCGAATCCCCCGGCGTTGGCCTGCAGGATGGGTTTCATCGCATGCTGGGTGATCACGCGGTGCAAGCCGTCCTGACCAAGCAGCACGACCGCCTGCTGCAGGTTGCTGATCGGCTGCGCGGCGCGATAGTAGACACTGCTGGTGACGCGCATGACTTCGCCCACCATCAGCGGGTCGCGACCCACGAGTTTGGCCAGTTCACCGCCCGCGGCAGTGTCGCTTTTCAACGTGCGCAGCAACTGCGGCAACACGGCGGGCAGCCGCGGCAGGCTGCGCATGTCGAAACGCGTGCTGAGCAAATCCAGCCGCTTGAGGATGGCCGCGCCATGCTCTGTCGGCTCGTCTGCGCCGGCCGCAGGCAAGGCAAATACGAGTCGATGAAAGCACTCACTGATGGCTGCCGGCGGCACGCTCGGCGCGGGTGCAGTGGATGGTGCGCTGGCAGGCGTGCCCGGCGACCTTGCCCGGCGTGGCCGGACCTGCGCCGGCAGCGGTTCGGGCGCGCCGAAGAGGCGCTGCCAAAAACTCGTCATTACGCGCCTTCCTCCTCTCGGTCATCAGCCTGTGGGCATCGAAGGCTATCGGCCGCAGGGGGAAAATATTGAATCTGACTGGTGGTCACCCGTGCCGTTGCAAATCAGGCATGGCGCGGCAAGGGTCCGCCGCCGTTGCCAAGTAGGGCAGCATCCCGGCCCGGCCGCAGTTGCACGTGGCAGATGGCGCGCTACATATCGCTTGCCGGAGCTTGCGGCAGCGACTGTGCCGGGCATGACTGGTGGGCGGTCGCGACTTTGCGCCGGGAATCGCCGGCCCGGTCGTGGGTATTGCGGCGTTGCCGCCGCAGTTCCGCGTTGCCAAGTGTCCAGCGCAAAAACGCCAGCGCGTCGGCGGGGACGACGCTGGCGCCACGTTGCATGCAGACCCCGCCGATTTGCGCAGCACTCGCGCAACCCGGGCGCGGTTACTGGCCTTTTTTCTTTTCCTGCTTGGCCGCCCGCTTTTCCTTCAAGGTCTTGCTCGGCTTCTTTTTTTCGTTCTTTTTTGAATCCATCCCCTTGCTCATGTCGTTCTCCGCGATGTGGATGTTGGTGATTCGTGCGCGATTGTGGAGCGCACGCGTCCGCAGGTACAGACGCTGCGGTTGACGCACAGGGAAGTCTAAGCGGTTCCGGGCCGGGTGGGGCATATCAGGCAGCGCTCGCGGCCCGCGCCGTCATCAGATGCGCTCGTCGGGCGCCAGATAGCGCCATTGCCCGAGCGCCAGCCGCGCGAGCGGAATGCGCCCGATGCGCAGGCGCTTCATGCCCAGCACCCGCAGCCCGACAGCCTGGCACATGGGCTCGATCTGGCTGGGCTGCAGGCGCTTGAAGGCAAAGCGCAGCCGGTGCTCGCTTTGCCAGCTGACCTTGATCGGCGGCAACGCATAGTGGTTGATGTGCAACCCATGGTTGAGCAGCGCCAGGCCGGCGGCGGTCAGCGTGCCAGCCACCTCGACGACAAACTCCTGTTCGATGCGCTCTCCACCTTCGCCGAGGTTGCGCACCACGCGCCAATCCTGGCTGAACACCAGCAATCCACTGGCCTGGGCCGGCATTGGCAACAGCGCAGTCAGGTGGGTCAGGTGCCGTTGCAACGGTCGCACACCTGATGGGTCGTCGGGCGTGTGCGTAGCGGAGGTCACCAGTGCGCTGGCCGGGTCCAGGCCGTCGCCAGCGTCATGGCCGACTGGTTTGTGCAGCACCAGGGTGATGGCTTCCAGTGGCGCGAGCGTTGCGGCCGGATCGATCTCCACATTTTGCCTGTCGACCATGAATTGTGGCTGCTCGATCACCACCCCGTCGACGCGTACCCAGCCGCCTTCGATGTACTGCTCGGCCTCGCGCCGCGAACAGCGGGTCAGGGCGACGACGCGTTTGGCCAGGCGAGTCGGTGCGGTCATGGATAACGGCAAGCAGGTGCGGATGTGGGCAGTGTAGATGGTGGATGACGGGCGCTCGCGACATGCCGTGACGTGCGCCGCCGGCCGGCAGTGGCAATTGGCCACAAGCGCCCCCAGATTGTTGACTTCCGCGTTGGCGAGGACACCGCATGATTCCGTATTCCATCCTTGACCTGGCACCGGTGACCGAAGGCAGCGATGTCGCGCAGGCTTTTCGCAACACGCTGGATCTGGCGCAGTGGGCCGAGCAGCTGGGTTACACCCGTTACTGGCTGGCCGAGCACCACAACATGCCGGGCATCGCCAGTGCGGCGACGGCCGTGTTGATCGGGCACGTGGCCGGCGGCACGTCGACGATCCGCGTGGGCGCTGGCGGCATCATGCTGCCGAACCACGCCCCGCTGCAGGTCGCCGAGGCGTTTGGCACGCTGGCGTCGCTGTATCCGGAACGGATCGATCTCGGCCTGGGCCGTGCGCCGGGCACCGATCAGCCAACCGCGAAAGCGTTGCGCCGCTATTTCTCCAGTGCCGATGCGTTTCCGCAGGATGTCATGGAACTGCTCGGCTACTTCGCCCCGGCCACACCGCAGCAAGCGGTGCGCGCGGTGCCGGGCGCCGGCATCGAGGTGCCGGTGTGGCTGCTCGGCTCCAGCTTGTTCAGCGCAACCTGGGCCGCGCGGCTGGGGTTGCCGTTTGCGTTCGCCTCACACTTTGCGCCGGACGCCATGGATGAGGCGCTGGCGTTGTATCGGCGCGAGTTTCGCCCGTCGCCACGCCTGCAGCAGCCCTACGCGATGCTTGGGTTGAACGTGGTGGCGGCCGACGACGACGCACTGGCGCATCGACTCTTCACGACACAGCAGCAAAGCTTCGTCACCTTGCGCCGTGGTCACCCGGGCCTGATCCCGCCACCGATCGACGACATCGAGGCGTTCTGGACACCGGTGGAAAAGGCTGGCGTGGAACGTGCGCTGGCATGTGCCGTGGTGGGCGCGCCGGACACCGTGCAGCGTGGCATCGACGCCTTTGTTGCGCGGCATCGCCCGGACGAGCTGATACTCACTGCCAACGTGTTCGACCACGCCGCACGGCGGCACTCGTTTGCGCTGGCCGCTGCCGCCTGCCGACAAGTGGCGGCAGCCTGAACGGTGGCGTGCAGCGACACGGGCGGCCGATCGGCCATAATGGGCGGTATTCCATGAATTGTTGAAGTTGTCCGACGCATGAAGACCCCCAAGGGCTTGCAGGATCTGGTTGACGAAGGCGTGATTGATCAGGTGCTCCGGCCACTGAAAAGTGGCAAGGAGGCCGCGGTGTATGTCGTGCGTTGCGGCGACGAGATTCGTTGCGCCAAGGTCTACAAGGACCTCGGCCAGCGCAGTTTCCAGGCGCGGGTGCAGTATCAGGAAGGGCGCAAGGTGCGTGGCAGCCGACAGGCGCGCGCCATCGGCAAGGCCAGCAAGTTCGGCCGCAAGGAAGCCGAAGAAGCGTGGAAGAACGCCGAGGTCGATGCGCTGTATCAGCTTGCCGCCGCCGGGGTGCGCGTGCCGCAGCCGCATGGCTATTTCAACGGTGTGCTGGTGATGGAGTTGATCACCGATGCGGACGGTTACTCCGCGCCACGCCTGGGCGAAGTGGAGCTGTCAGCGGAAACTGCACGCACCTATCATCGCTTCCTGATGCAACAAGTGGCGCGCATGTTGTGCGTCGGCCTGATTCACGGTGACTTGTCTGAATACAACGTGCTGATCGGGCCGGATGGCCCGGTCATCATCGACCTGCCGCAAGTGGTCAGCGCTGCCGGCAACAATGCCGCGCGGCAGATGCTGCGCCGCGATGTCGGCAATCTCACCATCAGCCTTTCGCGGTTTGCGCCGGAGTTGCTGGACACGCATTACGGCGAGGAAATGTGGGCGTTGTTCGAACGCGGCGAGCTGCGCGCCGACAGCGAGTTGACCGGCCACTTCGAGTTTGACCAGCGCACGGCGGACGTGGACAGCGTGATGCAGTCCATCGATGACGCCCGCAAGGAGGCGCTCATCCGCCAGCAAGGGCGTGAGGCGGCGGCGCAGGCCGATTGAGCAAGCTGCCGTAGGGCGGGCACTGCCCGCCGCTCCGTGCTTGAATCGGGCAAGAGCCGGCGGGCAGTGCCCGCCCTACGCACCTGGCGCTCTTCGTACCTGGCGCTCTTCGGCGCGGTCAAGGCGTGTGCACTTCCAGCAATTCGATGTCGAACACCAGTGAGGCATTGGGCGGGATATCGTCGCCGGCGCCCCTGGCGCCGTAACCGAGCACAGCAGGAATCAGCAGGGTGCGCGTGCCGCCGACCCGCATGCCGGCTACGCCCTGGTCCCAGCCCTTGATCACTTGCCCCGCACCCAGCCGGAATGAAAACGGGGAACCGGCGTCGCGTGAGCTGTCGAATTGCTTGCCGTGGTGATCCCCGGCATTCTGGTCATAGACCCAGCCGGTGTAGTGCACCAGCACATCCATGCCGGCTTTGGCTTCCGGTCCGGTACCCACGATGTGGTCGATCGTGGTGAGCTTGTCCACCTGGCCGTTGGCGTGAGCCTGCGGCGCGGCGCTGCAGGCGGTGAGGGTGATTGCGGCAAACAGTGGTAGCAGCCAACGCATGATGCAACTCCAGGGCAGGATAGAGCGGTGATTATCGCGGGAAGCGCGCGGCAGCGTCTGCTGCGCGGGTCATTCACGGTTGCGCCGCGCGGTGTTCCTGTCGCGCAGCGCGCCAGACATCGTGCGCCGCGTCCGCGTTGATCAGCATGATGCCGATGCCGACGATCACATCGGGCAGCACCGAGGGCACGAGTACGGTGATCAGGCCGGCCAGCACGATACCGATATTGGCAAAGACATCGTTGCGCGCCGACAGGAAGGCGGCGCGGGTCAGGCTGCCGCTGTCGTGGCGAAAGCGCGTGAGCAGCATCGCGCAACTGAAGTTCACCGCCAACGCGCCCAGCCCGGTCAGCGTCAACGGGGCCGGCGCTGGCGGTACAGGCAACTGGAATTTGCTCCACAGCGCCCACAGCGTGGCCAGCGTCGGCACCAGCAAAATCCCCGCCAGCCCCATGCCGATCCGCGCGCGGGCTTTCAGGCTCCAGCTCAGCGCGAGCAGGATGAGCAGATTGACCGAGGCGTCTTCCAGGAAGTCGACGCTGTCGGCAAACAGCGAAACTGAGCCGATGGCCACTGCCACGGCAAACTCGAGGCCGAAGTAGCCGAGGTTGAGCAGCGCGACGACAAGCACCGCACGACGCAACGCAGCGTTGGCGGGCAAGGCCGGCATGTCAGCTCACGGTGGCGGCGCTGGCCATGCGCTGCACGGGATCGACCGCGACTGCTTGCGCCTCGTCCATCAATTGCACTTGACCGTCCTGGATCAGGCATTGCAGGCGCATGCCACGCTGCAGCAGCGAGGTGAGCTTGGCCACGCTGGCAGCCGCAACGTCGAGCACCGTGAGGTTGCGGTTGCGGCCCAGTGCACTGCCAACCTTGTGCCACCAGATCTCGGCACTGTTGCCGCCGTAGTTGATGACCACGACCTGGCGCGCGCGTCCGCAGGCCTTGCGGATGCGTGTCTCGTCGGGCTGGCCCAGCTCGATCCACTGCTCGATCTCGCCGGTGTACGCCTTGCGCCACAGCGCCGGCTCGTCTTCGTCGCCGAGACCTTTGCCAAACTCCAGCCGGTCGTCGGCATATAACGCAAATGCGAGCAGGCGGACCATCAGCCGCTCTTCGGTTTCCGCAGGGTGGCGGGCCAAGGTCAGCGCGTGCGTCGCGTAGTAATGCCGATCCATGTCGCTGATCTGCAGTTCGACTTTGTAGA
>DAITPL010000108.1:0-7098 GCA_036833615.1 Rhodanobacter sp. | reverse complement strand
GCAGCCCTACTCGTAGCAGGTGCCGGTCCGGCGCACTTCGATGGTGGCCCATTGCGCCGCCGGGCAGTCGGCGGCGATGGCCAAAGCCTCGGCGCGACTGGCGACATCGATCAGGAAAAACCCACCGATCATTTCCCGCGCTTCGGTGAACGGGCCATCGACGACGGTGCGGCGGCCCTCACGCACGCGCAGGCGAAACCCGTCGGTTTCCGCGGTCAGCGCCTCGGCGGCCAGCAGTACGCCTTGCGCCTTGAGGCCGTCGCCAAATGCGAGCATGCGCGCGTACAGTTCGCGGCCCTCCGCCGGCGTGCGTTCACTGCGCTGGCCGCGGGGTTCGAGGATGGTCAGCAGGTACGACATCGGACGGCTCCTGGATGAGTGCGGTGGCGACCGTCAGGTGGGGCGATGGGCACAGGCCGCCGCCCGTTGGGTCAGCAATGCGCGCTCGCGTTCGTTGCCAGCCAACGCCGCCGCCTGCTCGAAGGCAGCGCGTGCCTCGTCATCGCGGCCGAGCCTGGCCAGCAGGTCGCCACGCACGCTCGGCAACAAATGGTAGTCCGCCAGCCGTGGTTCATCGACGAGCGCATCGAGCATGGACAAGCCCGCCTGCGCGCCATCCACCATCGCCACGGCAACCGCGCGGTTGAGTTCCACTACCGGCGATGGCGCGACCTGGACCAGACGTGCATACAACGCGGCGATGCGCGGCCAGTCGGTCGCGGCGTAGCAGCCGGCCCGCGCGTGGCATGCGGCCAGTGCTGCCTGCAACGCATACGGACCTTCGGCACCACCGAGTGCTTCGGCCCGCGCCAGCGCAGCCAACCCGCGGCGGATGCGTCTGCTATCCCAGCGCGCCCGATCCTGTTCCGCCAGCAGCACCGGCTCTCCGCCTGCGTCGATGCGCGCGGAAAAACGCGCGGCCTGCAGTTCCATCAGTGCCAGCAAGCCGAACACCTCCGGCTCGTGCGGTGCCAGCGACACCAGCACGCGGCCCAACCGCAAGGCCTGCATGCACAGCGCCGGGCGCATCCAGTCGCTGCCGGCGGTGGCGGCATAGCCCTCGTTGAAGATCAGGTAGACCACCTCCAGCACCGATGCCAGTCGCGGTGCAAGCTCGGCTCCACGCGGCAGCTCGAACGGCACCTGCTTTTCCGCCAGCGTGCGCTTGGCGCGCACGATGCGCTGGGCAATGGTGGCTTCCGACACCAGGAACGCGCGCGCAATCTCCGCTGTGCTCAGGCCGCCAAGTACGCGCAAGGTCAGGGCTACGCGCGCGTCGGCGGACAACACCGGGTGACATGCGGTGAACACCAGCCGCAACAGGTCGTCGCCAATCCCGTCGTCACGCTCCACGTCATCACCGTCTGCATGTTGCAGCAGCGTCAGCTCATAGCCAAGCTGCACGTGCTTGCGCGCGGCCAACGTGTCGCGGCGCAGGCGGTCGATCGCGCGTCGTTTGGCGGTGGTCATCAGCCAGGCGCCCGGCCGCTCGGGCACACCGTTGAGCGGCCAGCTTTCCAGTGCTGCAACCAGTGCGTCCTGCGCCACTTCCTCGGCCAGGGTGAAGTCACGCAGCATCCGCGCCAGGCCCGCGATCAGCCGCGGCGCCTCGATGCGCCAGACGGCATCGATGCGGCGATGGGCGTCGTCGGTGGCTGACATGGCCACAGATAAACATCAACCACCCGGGCAGCGCAAGGGTGACCTCGTGCACCGCATCGCCAACAACTGTCCAGCGCCAAACTCGCACGACGTGAGGTCAGCGTGACGATGGATCTGCCGCCGCCGTGGTCGGTTTCTGCATGTCCTCCAGACCCGTCGCGGCCGCCTGCACGTCCGCGGGGAAATCGGCCATTTCCTGCACCCGGCGCACCTCGATGACCTCGTCGGGCCCGGCCGGGCAGCGCCGCGCCCATTCAATGGCCTCATCCCGGGAGGCGACGTCGAGCATCCAGTAACCGCCGAGCGCTTCCCTGGCCTCGGCGAAAGGGCCATCGGTGACAGTCGGCGGATCATGCTCGAAACTGACGCGCGCCCCCGTCGATGGCGGGTGCAGTCCGTCCAGTCCAAGCAGCACACCGGCCTGCTGCAGTTCACGGTTGTAGGCCATCATCCGGGCCACGGCTGCGGCTTCGGGCAGTGTGCCGGGAGCGGCGTTGGCGTAGCCGCGGGGAATCATCAGCAACATGAAACGCATGACCGGTGTCCTGGTTGGGAATGAATGGCGAATGGATCGAACGCCGCGCGCACCGGACGGGTGCGGCAGCAACACCTCAACCATCGGCCTTGACGCCAGCAATGACCATCCACGCCACGCCGAATCGATCGGTCAGCATGCCGAAGCTGGAGGCAAAGAAGCTCGGCCCGAGCGGCATCTGCACTTGGCCACCCGCGGCCAGTGCGTCGAACAACTGCCGGGCTTCGGCGTCGCTGGCCGCCGTGAGCGACAGCGACATTCCCTGGAATTCAGGCTGCCCCCTGGCGAAACCGTCGGAGACCAGCAGCTGACTCTCGCCGATCTGCAGGCAGCCGTGCATCACCTTGTCCGCGGGCGGCGGCGGGCCATCGCAGCCAGCGGCACTGCCATCCGGCGCGTCGCGGTAATGCATGAGCATGATGACCTTGGCCCCGAGTGCCTGCTGGTAAAACGCCACGGCTTCCTCGCAGCGACCGTCGAAGTACAAATAGGGCTGGATATTCATGCGGCGTCCTCCGGCAGGAAATGGAGTCGGAACCGGCTCTCCATGACATGACGAACGAGCACTGCCGAAATCGACAGGCATGGACATTTTATCGCGCAAGTCACCTTGCGCTCCGGCCCGCCCGTTACGGTCCTGAGTCGTGGGCACGACGGCCTCCGGAGGAGGGCGTGGTGTCGGACTACGTCGGAACGACACTCACGCTCACGACGCTGGCAGCTGCTTCAGCCGTGCCCGCGCGATTTGGCCGGCAGGCTGTGCAGGTAGGCATACAGCGCGCTGATTTCCTCGTCGGTGAAGTTTCGGGTCACCCGTACCGGCATGTAGTCGGTCTGCAACAGCCGGCCGCCCGGCGCCACCCCGTCCCGCAGCGCCTTCCTGAAATCGGCCTCGCTCCAGTTGGCCAGGCCACTCCGGTCAGGCGTCAGGTTGGCGGCGTCCGGCCAGCTCGGCGGCGTGCCGGCGATATGGCCGCCAGAGAAATCCGCGCCATGACAGCCGGCGCAGCTCGTGGCCAGATAAGCGCCATACGCCACGGTCGGACCTGCCGCGCTCGATACCGCCGGTGGCGGTGCCGCGTGATCGACGATTTCTGCCGGCAGCAGGGGCACCTTGCCCAGCACGAACAACACGCGTCCGAGCGGGCCAACCCGGTTCGCCGGCGGTACATGGACCACGGCCGGCACGCTGTGCAGGTAGGCCAGCAGGTCGCCCAGGTCCTGGTCACTGAGACCGTGAAACTCCTGCGCCGGCATGAACAACAGCGAGCGACCGTCCGGCCCCACGCCATGGCGGATGGCGCGGACCCGATCCACATCCGTGAGCTTGCCACCCGCACCGCCGGCAGTCAGGTTGGTGCCGGACAGTCGGGCAAACAGCGGGTCGTCGATGAAAGTGGCACCGCCAAGGTCGTGCCCATGACAATCCGTGCAGCCACGGATCGCGGCAATATGGGCGCCCCGCTCGATCGCGGCGGCGTCGGTGGGAATCGTCGGTACCGGCGGATCGCTCCGGTACACCCTGGCCATGCGTCGCGCGCTCAGCACATAGGCTGAGGCGACTACCACTACCAGCACCAGCACCACCCCAGCCACCAGGCGGCCAAGCCACTTCCATGCCTTGCGCATAAGGCCCTCGTCCGCTGTGCGAAGCGCGCAGGCTAGCGCGACGATCGTCCTTGCACCACTGGTTCGTGATCGGGCCACACGCTGGCCCACCACATGCGGCGACGCATCACGAGACGACCAGCGGCCAGCGCGCGAGTGGGATATGCCGGGTCTTCCCCAGCAGGCTGTGGATCAACACGAATTCACCCGCCAGCCAGGACACCGGTGTCACCGGCTCGGCCGCCACGTCGCGCGCAGTGTAGGTCAGCGTGACATGCGGTTCGAAACCGGCCGCCACGCACCGGCCCAGTCCCGCAGCGTGGAGCTCCCGGCCCAACTGTGCGTGGAACGCGCGCAACGCCGCATTGCCGCCACTGGACTTGAGCACGAATGGCTTGCGCTGGCGATGGCCGGCAAACGTGGCAACCTGATCGAACGCCACGGCGAATGGCGCGGCACGCACCTGCGCGGCCGCTTGCTGCGCCGCCTTGACCACGTCCTCGCGCAGACCAGCCGAATCGCCCAGATGGAACAAGGTGACATGCATGCGTTCCACCGGCTGCGGCCGGCCATGCAGGCCGTGACGTTCGCACTGCGTGGCAGCAAGCGCGGCAAGACGCTCGGCCACCCCACGGTCGGGAAACAAGGCAAAGAACAGCCGATCGGTGGGTGTGGCGGCGGCAAAACCCGCCAACGTTGCCTGCTGGGACATCGCGTACTCGAGCACAGAATCCAGGCACCTTTATCGACCTTTCCACTCGGCCCTGGCAACTCCCGCGACTATCCGCGATGTCGATTTCACGCTCGCCCATTCGTCGCAACGAAGAACACGCCGGATCCGGACCAGTGCCTGGACCACCACTCCGAGAAATCGCCATGCCATCTGCTCAGCACGCCACGTCCGGGCACGATCTCATCCTCTACGCCCACCCGTTTTCTTCGTACTGCCAGAAGGTGCTGGTTGCCCTCTACGAAAACGGCACCCCATTTGCGTGGCGCCTGCTGGCGCCGGAGCATCCGCAGAACCTGCAGGCCTGGGCGACGCTGTGGCCGCTGCGGCGCATGCCGGTGCTGGTCGACGCCGGCCGCACCGTGGTCGAGGCAACCATCATCATCGAGTATCTTGGCCTGCACCATCCCGGGCCGGTGCCGCTGTTGCCCACCGACGCCCGCGCTGCGCTCGAGGTGCGCAGCATGGACCGCTTCTTCGACAACTACATTTCGACGCCGCAGCAGAAGATCGTGGCCGACAGCATGCGTCCGGCAGCAGAACGCGATGCGCGCGGCGTCGCCGACGCACGCGCGATGCTCGACACCGCATACGACTGGCTCGAGCGGACGCTGGCCAATCGCGAGTGGGCGGCTGGCGACCACTTCAGCCTCGCCGATTGCGGCGCCGCACCGTTCCTGTTCTACGCCGACTGGACCCACCGCATCGACGCGTCATTCGCGCACGTCACCGCCTACCGCCAGCGCCTGCTGGGCCGGCCATCCTTTGCCCGCGCGGTCGCCGAGGCACGGCCGTACCGCCAGCTGTTTCCACCCGGCGCGCCCGATCGCGACTGACGCCGCCTCTCCCCCGACAGGACCCCGACCATGACTCAGCCAACCAACCTCGTTCCCGCCACCAAGCTGGCGCAGCGCAGCCGCATGCGCCTGCCAAACGAAAGCGGCGCCTACCGCCGGGCGCGCAATGCCCTGCTCGCCGAGGAGATCAAACTGCGCCGCCATATCGAAAAAGTCGCCGAGCAACGCCGCGCGCTGCCACCCGGCGGCGAAGTCACCGGCAACTACCATTTCCAGGGTGAGCATGGGCCGGTCGATTTCGCCGGCCTGTTCGGCGACAAACAAACCCTGGTCGTCTACAGCTTCATGTTCGGCCCGCAGCGCGCGCGGCCCTGCCCCATGTGTACCTCGCTGCTGGGCGCATGGGACGGCGAAGCACGCGACGTCGGGCAACGCGTGGCGCTGGCGGTGGTCGCACGCTCGCCGATCGAGCGCCTCGTCGCGTTCAGGGACGAGCGCGGCTGGCGCGATCTGCGGCTGTACTCGGATATCGACGGCGCCTACAGCCGCGACTACTTCGGCACCGACAGCGAAGGTGGTGATGACGCGGCCATTAATGTGTTCACCCGGCGCGACGGCAGCATCCGCCACTTCTGGAGCGGCGAGATGGGTTTCGAAACCGCCGACCCCGGCCAGGATCCACGTGGCGCCCCCGACCTGATGCCGCTATGGACCATCCTCGACATGACGCCCGAGGGACGCGGCACCGACTGGTATCCGACGCTTGACTACAACCACTGACCACACAACAGTCAGCTGTCCGGCGCGCGCGCGTCCGCCAGCAGCGTGGGCAGGAGTTCGGATACGGTCGGGTGGATTGGCACGGTGTGGCGCAGCTGGGTGGCAGTGGCACCCACGCTCATCATGTCGATGATGCCGTGGATCGCCTCGTCGCCGTCACTGCCGAGGATGGCCGCACCGAGGATCGCCTGCGTTTCGGCGTCGACGATCACCTTCATGAAGCCCAGCGTCTCGTCCTTTTCCACCGCGCGGCCGACTTTTGTCATTGACCGCTTGCTGACCAGAAACGGGCGCCCGCGCTTGCGCGCCTGCGCCTCGGTGAGGCCGACGCGGCCCAGCGGCGGGTCGATGTACAACGCGTAACCGCTGATGCGCTCGCTGAGGCGGCGCTGCTCGCCGTCAAGCAAATTGGCGGCAACGATCTCGAAATCGTTGTATGCGGTATGCGTGAACGCGCCGTGGCCATTGCAGTCGCCCAGCGCCCAGATGCCGGGCGCACTGCTGCGCAGTTCGTCGTCGACGGTGATGTAGCCGCGTGCGTCTGTCGCCACGCCCGCCCGGTCGAGATCGAGGTCGTCAGTGTTGGGTACGCGGCCCACGGCCACCAGCACGTGGCTGCAGGTGACCGGCTCGCCATCGAGCGTGACCGCGATCGCCGCGCCTTCGGCTGCGAACGCGATGTTGGCGACGCCGGTACGGATGTCGACGCCCTCGCCTTCCAGAATCCCGCGCACGGCCACCGACACGTCCGCGTCCTCGCGCCCGATCAGGTACGGGCCTTGCTCCACCACGGTCACGCGGGCGCCGAAGCGGCGGTACATCTGCGCGTATTCGAGCCCGATGTAACTGCCGCCGATGATCAGCAGGTGCGCCGGCACGCGGTCCAGGCCCAGGATCGAGGTGTTGGTCAGATACGGGATGTCGTGCAGGCCCGGCAGGTCCGGCACCGCGGCGCGGCCGCCGACATTCAGGAAAATCCGCGGCGC
>DAITPL010000107.1:0-7321 GCA_036833615.1 Rhodanobacter sp. | reverse complement strand
CTTGGTCGGGGTGACAGGATTCGAACCTGCGACTTCTACGTCCCGAACGTAGCGCTCTACCAGGCTGAGCTACACCCCGTGGGAGCCGCGTATGTTAGTCGGCGCCTGCAGGCTTGGCAACAATTGGATGTGGCATCCGGCCGGGCGCGCGGCCGCGGCAAGCTGGTCATCTGCTAATCTTGGCGGTCGCCGGTGTGCGCTGCGCGCCCGGCGGCGTCCCGTCCCGTTGCATGAAAGAGAAGCTCATGGCGCTTACCCCGGCCCGCACCATGCCTGGTGTGCTCGAACTGCTGCCGCTTGACCAGATTGCATTGCAGCGCATGCTGGATGTCATTCGTCGCAACTACGAGCGTTTCGGCTTTCTGCCGATCGAAACGCCGGCGATCGAATACTCCGACGTGCTGCTGACCAAGAGCGGTGGGGAGACCGAGCGTCAGGTGTATTTCGTGCAATCCACCGGTGCGCTGGATCATGCCGGGAAGGGCACGTCGGACGTGCCGGAGCTGGCGTTGCGCTTTGATCTCACCGTGCCGCTGGCGCGCTACGTGGCCGAGCATGAACATGACTTGAGTTTTCCGTTTCGCCGCTACCAGATGCAGCGCGTGTATCGCGGTGAGCGTGCACAACGCGGGCGGTTCCGCGAGTTCTACCAATGCGATATCGACGTGATCGGCAAGGATGCGCTGTCGGTGCGCCACGATGCCGAAATCCCGGCGGTGATCTACAACGTATTCCGCGACCTCGATATCGGCGCGTTCACCATCCAGCTCAACAACCGCAAGTTGATGCGTGGCTATTTCGAGAGCCTCGGCATCGTCGATGACGGGCAGCAGCTGCTGGTGCTGCGCGAAGTGGACAAGCTGGACAAGCGCGGGGCCGATGCCGTGCGCGAGACGCTGGTTGGCGATGGCTTTGCGCTGGCTCCCGCCGTGGTGCAGAAAATCCTCGCCTTCGTGCAGATCCGCTCCACCTCGCTGCGCGATGCGCTGGATCGGCTCGATGCGCTGGGCAGCGGTCCGCAGGTGATGGAAGAAGGCCGCGCGGAGCTGAAGGAAGTACTCAACCTGATGCATGCGTTTGGCGTACCGGACACCCACTTTGCCTTAAACCTGTCCATCGCGCGGGGTTTGGATTACTACACCGGCACGGTGTACGAGACGACGTTGAACGATCATCCGCAGATCGGCTCGGTGTGCTCGGGCGGGCGCTACGAAAACCTGGCGGGCCAATACACCAAGTCGCATCTGCCGGGCGTGGGCATCTCGATCGGTCTCACCCGGCTGTACTGGCAATTGCGCGACGCGGGGCTGATCGCAGGGGCGCACAGCACGGTCAAGGTGCTGGTGACGCACATGGATAGCGAACAGTTGCCGGCGTATCTGGCGTTGGCCGGTGAGCTGCGGGCTGCCGGCATTGCCACCGAGGTCGTGCTGGAAGGCGGCAAACTGGGCAAGCAGTTCAAATATGCCGACCGTGCCGGTATCCACTTCGTGATCGTGCTGGGCGAAGCCGAGATCGCGAACGGCACCGTCACGGTGAAGGACTTGCGGCGTGGCGATCAGTTTGCCGTTGCACGGGGCGATCTGATCAAGACGCTGCGCGTGGAATTGGAGCAGGCGGCGGCCATGGGCTGAGCTGCGGGACCTGATCCGCGCGCCGTAGTGGAAAGCGCGGATATTGCGCAACGGCCATACTGAACATCAGCGATTCGGATGGGCCACGACCGAGCGGTCGTGACCAGCAGCACCATCTTTGCGGGACATTCCCTGGTGAACGAAACAATTCTTCTGGATGGCAACCACCTTACGCGGGCGCAGCTGGTGGCCGTGGCGCGCGGTGGCGCGGCGGTGTCGCTGGATGCAGCGGGCTTGGCGCAAGTGCAGCGCGCCGCCGATTTCCTGGCAAACAAGGTGAGTTGCGGCGAGCCGACCTACGGCGTGACGACGGGTTTCGGCAGCAATGCCGACAAGCTGCTCGGCGCCCATCGCGTACGCGACGAGTTGCCCGGTGGCAATCCACAGCCGCCTGCGCAGGACACGTTGCTGGAGGAACTGCAGCACAACCTGATCATCACGCACGCCGTCTGTGTGGGCAAACCCTTCAGCGCCGAAGTGGTGCGGGCGATGCTGGTGATTCGCATCAATACGCTGATGCGTGGTCACTCGGGGATCCGGGTCAGCACGCTGGAGGCGCTGGCCGCGCTGCTCAATGCCGGCATCGTGCCGGTGGTGCCGGAGAAGGGCTCGGTGGGCGCCAGCGGTGATCTCGCGCCGCTGTCGCATCTGGCGATCGTGCTGCTTGGTGGCGGCGAGGCGTTTTATCAGGGCGAGCGCTTGAGCGGCGCCGAGGCGCTCAGGCGCGCGGGACTCACGCCGGTGCGGCTGTCGTTCAAGGAAGGCCTCGCGCTCAACAATGGCACTGCGCAGATGTTGGCCACGTCGGCGTTGGCACTGGATGCCCTGGAGCGTTTGCTGGACACGGCCGATCTCGCCGCGGCGATGACACTGGATGCATTTGCCGGTCGCAGTGGCGCGTTGCGCGCGGACGTGCATGCGTTGCGCCCGCATCCCGGCCAGGTGGCAACTGCCGCCCATGTGCGCGAATTGCTGGCGGGTTCCACGTTGCTGGACATTCCGTACCATCTCGTGCCGCGCTTCAAGCCATGGACGGCAACGGCGTGGGGCGAGGCCGACGACCAGGCGCTCAGTTTCGACATTGGCTGGGACTGGGTGCCGGCCAGCCAGCGCCATGGCCGCGAAGCGTTTTATCGCCGCTTCATGCCGTTCAAGGGCGGCAAGAAACACCAGCCGCAGGATGCCTACAGCCTGCGCTGCGTGCCGCAGGTGCATGGCGCGGTGCGCGATGCGTGGGCGCAGGCGTGCCGGGTCATCGATATCGAGTTGAACTCCGTCACCGACAATCCGCTGGTGTTCCCGGAGAATGCAGGCGAGCCGTTCATCGAGGATCAGGTGATCTCTGCCGGCCACTTCCACGGCATGCCGCTGGCGCTGGTGATGAGTTACGTCAAGGCGGCGATCCCGGTGCTGGCCTCGATCTCCGAGCGACGCCTGAACAAGCTGGTCGACCCGGCGACCAATGACGGCTTGCCGGCGTTTCTCACCGGCAACGAGGACGGCACCGATTCGGGTTTCATGATCGTGCAATACACCGCCGCCGCGCTGGTCAACGACCTGGCCACGCGCGCGCATCCGGCCTGTGTGTACTCGATACCGACCAGCGCGAATGCCGAGGATCACGTGTCCATGGGTGCCAACGAAGCACGCCAGGTGCTGGAGATGACCGAGGATCTTGGGCAGGTACTGGCGCTGGAGCTGTATACCGCCGCGCAAGCGCTGGAATACCGCGAAACCATGTTGAATGCCGCCCACCGGCTGGCGCAGCGCGGTGGCTGGCAAGCACTGGCGGCGAAAGTGGACAACGCCCCGCGCGAGGGCCATCCGCACTACGCGCAGTTTGTGGCCGAGGTGCAGCAACTGGCCGCGGCGCTGGCCGAGGCGGATGATTTCCATGCCGGCGCCAGCGTGCGTGCGGCACATGCGTTGTTGCGCGAACAGGTTGCGTTTCTGCATCGCGATCGGGCACTGGATGCCGACATCCGTGCCGTCTGTACGCTGGTGGCGGGCAACGCGTTTTTGCAGTCGCCAGCGGTCTGAATTTTCCGCGCGGGAGCCACCACATGAGCCTGATCCAGACCCCGGTTTCCTATGGCGAACTGATCGACAAGATCACCATCCTGGAAATCAAGTCGCGCCGTATGGCCGACGCGACCAAACTCGCCAATGTGCGCAACGAGCTGGATTTGCTCAACGCGATCTGGGCCGACAGCCACGTCGCGCAAATCGACATTGCGCATGAACGTGCGCAGTTGCTGGCAGTCAACCAGGCGCTGTGGGACATCGAGGATGCGATTCGCCTGAAAGAACGCGCACAGGCGTTTGATCGGGAATTCATCGAGCTGGCGCGCTCGGTGTATTTCCGCAATGACGAGCGTGCGGCGTGCAAACGTGCCATCAACCTCAAGCTTGGCTCCGAGCTGGTCGAGGAAAAGTCGTATCAGGACTACCGCGCGAAGTAATCGTGCTCTGCCGGTTTGTTCCTGTGCGGGAGCGACCTCGGTCGCAATGTTCCTCGCGTTTCCCGTTGCCATGCCGACGCAGTGATGCCATCAGTCGCGCTGCCACGGGCCATGCGACAGCCCGGCTTTCGTAGGGCGGGCACTGCCCGCCGGCTCCAGGCTTGTGCGCAAGAGCGGCGGGCAGTGTCCGCCCTACGGGATTACCGGAACGCACTGCGCAGTGGGACATCGGGAGCGACGGCCTGTCGGCATTGAATGCCGTCGCGTGCCGGGGTGATCGGTGCGCTCTGCCCGAGTGAGCATGATCATGGCCGCGAGACGTCCGGTTCCATGGCGGCCGCTTCAAAGCGTTCGATCACGTCGTCGACACTGATCAAGTCCATCACACCGGGCTTTTCTATCTTCTTGCCCCACGGCAGTTCGCTGGCAGCTTTGCCGCAATACTTGCGTGCCGCGACGTCGTACTTGTTCACGCACCAGCGGCGGTCGGAATAGGGGCCGGAACGGTCCGGATTGCTGGCCGCGTGCAGGCCGAGCACGCGCGTGCCAACGGCGTTGGCCATGTGCATCGGGCCGGAGTCAGGCGTCAACACCAGTTGCGCGCGACTGAGCAGTGCCAGAAGTTTTTTCAACGTGTCCTTGCCGGTGAGGTCGAATGGCGCGCGGTGGCACGCCGCCAGCACGGCATCGGCCATCGCCCGTTCGGTCGTGGACGGTCCGCCCACCAGCGCCACGCGCCAGCCGCGTGCAGCCGCGTGATCCATGACCGTCGCGTAACGCTCCGGTCGCCAGTTGCGCAGGGTGTGGCTGGCACTGGGGCTGACCACCAGCGTTGGCGTCGCCCCGGGCAATTGGGCGCTTGCCCATGCGTGCGCAGCGGCAGGGATGGGAATATCCCAACGCACCCGTGTCTGCCGCAAGCCAAGCGGTTCGCAGAAACTGCCGATGGCATCGAGCACGTGTTCGCCGCTGCGCGCTGGAATCTGTTCGTTGATGACCAGACGGTGCAGATCCCTGGCGCGCGCACGGTCGTAACCAATGCGGCGGTCGGCGTGGATACCGAGACTGAGCAGATTCGAGCGCAATGCCACCTGCATGTGCAGCAACACGTCGAAGCGGCGTCCGCGCAACGCCGAGTCCACGGCACGCATGCCGGCCCAGCCGGCGGCCTTGTCGAACGTCACGAACTCGACACCGGGCAGGTCGCCAACCAGCTTGCGCTCCAGCTTGCCGATCACCCACAACAAAGTCGCAGCTGGCCACGCGGCCTGCAATGTGCGCAGCAGTGGCACGACATGGGTGACGTCGCCGATGGCAGAGGTACGCAGCAGGCAGATCGAGGCAGGTGAGGTCACAGGCGTAGGTTAGAATGAATGGAGGCCGGGAGTCTGGGTGGCGGCGGATGGCATGATGCAGGAGCGAACCTACAACGAACACGGGATGGCCATTGTGTTCGACGCGGCGCTGTCTGGACAAATCGGGCCCGAGTGGTTCGCGCCAGCCTACTGGCATGCGCGCCATGCACTGAGTGCCCTGGCGGGTGGCCGTGGCGGGGTTGCGGTGATCAGCACACCGGTGGGTGAATGTGTGTTGCGGCACTACCATCGTGGCGGGCTGGTTGCGCGGTTCTCGGCGGATCGCTATCTCTGGCTGGGCGCGGCGCGCACGCGAAGCGTTGCCGAGTTTCGTTTGCTGGAACGTATTGCGCGGCTTGGCTTGCCTGGGCCGGCACCGGTGGCGGCACGCTATGTGCGGCGTGGACTGTCGTATACAGCCGACCTGATCACCGCGCGCGTGGCAGACGCACGGACCTTGGCGCAGTGCCTTGCCGCTGGCGCGCTGGATGCCGACACGGCGCGCGCGGTGGGCAACGTGATTGCGCGTTTTCACCGTGCAGGTATCTGGCATGCCGATTTGAATGCGCACAATATCCTGTTGAACACGGCGGGGGTGCACCTGATCGACTTTGATCGCGGTCGCGTGCGTGCCTCCGGGGTTGGTTGGCGCAACGGCAACTTGCGGCGACTGCGCCGCTCCTTGCTGAAGCTTGGCGCCGAAGCCGCTGGCGCGGAGGTGTTTTTGTCAACGGTGTGGCAGCCGCTGCTGGACGGCTATACGCAGGGGTGGAACGCATGAGCTGGCATGTGCGCTTTCTCGGTGTGGGCGCCGCGCACGCGGCTGCTTTGGGGGCATCCGCCGCCGTGCTGGAGCGTGACGACGCACCACTGCTGTTGATTGATTGCGGGCCAGGCACGCTGGATCGTTATCTCGCTGCGTATGGCACGCCGCCGACCGCATTGTTCCTCACCCATACGCATCTCGACCATGTCGGCGATCTGGAGTTGCTGTTTGCGCGCCTGTGGTTCGATACCCGGCTGCGTGGCCACACAAAGATCTTTGTGCATGCAGCTTTGCTGCCGTGGCTGCAGGCGCGCGTGGCCGATTACCCCGATGTGCTGGCAGAAGGCGGCGTGAACTTCTGGGAGGCGTTCCAGTTGCTGCCGTGCACGCGTGGATTCTGGCTGGATGGCTGCTGGTTTGACGTGTTTGCCACGCGCCACCACATGCCGGGCACGTCCTATGGCCTGGCGCTGGAGGGCAGCGTGGTCTACACCGGCGACACGCGCCCCATCCCGGAGGTACTTGCCCTGCGCGCAGCTCACGGCGAGCTGGTTGCCCACGATTGCAGCCTGGTGGGAAACCCGTCGCACACGGGCGTCGACGACCTTGCGCGTGAGTACCCACCGGACCTAGGCACGAGATTGCTGCTGTATCACTACGGCAGCGCGGCAGATGGCATCGCGCTGGCCACGCGGGGCTATCGCATTGCTCACCCGGATGAACGGATCGCACTGCCCCAAGCCACGACTCCACGCGCTGATGCGGGTTGAATTCGCGGTGAGCACGCTTGCCTGGGTTCGGCGCTGCGGCTATTCTTCCGCTTCTTTGCCGGGCCTGCCGGCTGACGAACATTGCGTCGGTCGGTCACGCGTGCGACGCAGGAAAGAGTTGTCCGGAGAGGTGTCCGAGTGGTTGATTCGGGGTGGTCTGGAGTTGTGTATACGGCAAAACGTATCGCGGGTTCGACGAATCTGTCTGGAACAGATTCGGACAGCCGCAGGCTGGCCCCGAACGCCAGCGAGGGGTGAGGCTCAGGATGAGCCGAACAATCCCGCCCCGCGTATTGGCGGAATGATTCATGCGGAGAGGTGTCCGAGTGGTTGA
>DAITPL010000106.1:0-7402 GCA_036833615.1 Rhodanobacter sp. | reverse complement strand
CCTTCCTGGATGGCTGCCGCAATCTCCTGCATGCGGGCATTGCCCGCCGACTGGGCGAGCACCCAGCGCGTGGAGACCGCCCCGTACAAAATCGCCAATACCGCGCACCCCAGAACGATCCACCAGCCGAAATCTTGCAGCATCGGAGCCTCCCCTTCAGTGATTTGCAGCCGCCAGGCGCGACTGATTTGCGGAAGTATAGGCAATCCCGGTGGCGCATACCGTTGTGCGGTGCAGCGTAAGCGTCCGGGTTACAAAAGGAAAAGCCATGCACGAGTGCATGGCTTTTTGTGGGCGAACGGGCTGGTACGTTACCGCAGCGCAATATCCAGGATGATCCCGGTGGCGATGGCTACCAGCAGGAAATCGTTGTTGTCGGCGCGGACCCAGCGATAGCCGCGTGGGGGCTGACGCAAACGGTAGTAGCCGTAATCGCGCACGACATACGTCGGACCGGCGTAGCGATAGCCGCGCCGCCAGTGCCCGTGGCCGTAGGGTCGCGAGCTGTGGCGATAGACCACCACGGGACGGTTGTGGTAACGCCGATGGTCGTAGCGGCGGTCATGGCGGTAATCACGCGCGTGCCGGTCACGATCTCCACCGCGGCGATGATCGTTGTGGCTGGAATATTGGCCACGTCGGTCGTGGTCACCCGGCGCAGGGCCAGCCAGCGCGTAGCTGCCGGTACCCAGCAGCAGCGCGGCAACGAATAGACTGTGCAGAATTTTCATGGGCTGTCCTCCAGAACGCAACGACGCAGGTTGTCGGTACTCGACAACCCGATCGTAGGAACCTGTTGCTGAACGGCGCACCTGGCCCGGACCGGGGTACTTCAGTTGCGGCTCAGCAGGATTTGGCAGCGCAGTGGCGTTTGCGCAGTGGCACGGCAGGCATGGTCTTGCCGGCCTGCATCGTTCAACGCGCGAATTCCGCAAGCTTTTTCGCCACGGCGACGTTTTTCAACTGCACATACACGGGCAGTCCGTCCTTGCCGTAGGGCAACGCCGCCTCGCCGCGAATCAACGGTCCCAGATAGCGCCGCGCTGCAGCGGTGATGCCGAAGCCATCGCGGGTCATGAAGCTCTTCGGCATCTTCTTCTCGCGATTGGCGATCTTCGCCAGTGGGGCCGCCTCGATCTTCCAGCGGTATGGTGCGTCGGCGGTGCGCACGATCACCGGCATGACCGCGTTCTTGCCAGCCAACGCGTAGGCGACGGCGGCCTTGCCCACCGCGAATGCCTGTTCGGCGTCCACTCTGGAAGCGGCGTGGCGGGCGGAACGCTGCAGGTAATCCGGCAGTGCCCAGTGATATTTGTAACCCAGTTTTTCTTTCACCAGCGCTGCCAGCACCGGCGCCACGCCACCGAGCTGGCTGTGACCAAAGGCGTCTCGCGTACCTGCTTCGGCAAGGAATTGGCCAGCGGCGTTGCGCACGCCTTCGGAGGCGACCACGGTGCACCAGCCGACACGTTCGACCGTGGCTTTCACCCGGGCCAGGAACGCCGCTTCGTCAAACGCGTTTTCGGGGAACAGGATGATGTGCGGTGCGGCGTCCGGGCCGTTGCCCGCCAGACCGGCAGCCGCGGCAATCCAGCCGGCATGGCGGCCCATGACTTCAAGGATGAAGACCTTGGTCGAGGTTTCCGCCATCGACGCCACGTCAAGGCTGGCTTCGCGCGTGGAGATGGCGATGTACTTCGCCACCGAGCCGAAGCCGGGGCAGCAGTCGGTGACGGCCAGGTCGTTGTCCACGGTCTTGGGCACGCCGATGCAGCGGATGTCGTAGTCCATTGCCTGACCGAGCTGCGAGATTTTCAGCGCGGTGTCGGCGGAATCGTTGCCGCCGTTGTACAGGAACCAGCGAATGTCGTGGGCGCGGAACACCTCGATCAGGCGCGCGTACTCGGCGCGATTGTCTTCCAGCGATTTCAGTTTGTAGCGGCACGAACCAAACGCACCGCCGGGCGTGTGCGCCAGCGCGGTGATGGCGGCAACCGATTCTTTCGACGTGTCGATCAGATCCTCGCGCAGCGCACCGAGGATGCCATTGCGCGCCGCGTACACCTTCACGCCGCTGGTACGCGCTGCCTCGATCACCCCGGCAGCGGTGGCATTGATCACGGCAGTGACGCCGCCGGACTGGGCGTACAGAAGATTTCCGGTGGGTACGGAGGGGCGGCGAGTGGGGCGCATGACTATCCTCGAAAGTGGGTGGGGACTTGCGTGGTGGGGAGCAGAAGTGGCGCCGGTGTTTGACGGCACCGGGTGCAGACGCTAATTTGACGACCAATTATGGGGCCGTGGCGGCGTACGCAGTGTGCGCCGTCGCGTCAACACTGTGGAGCATTATGCGACTCGTCCTACTAGGGGCACCGGGCTCGGGCAAAGGCACGCAGGCTTCGCGACTTACGGCGGAACTTGGCGTGCCGCACATCTCCACGGGAGACATGCTGCGCGCGGCGGTGGCCGCCGGCACGCCGCTGGGTCGGCAAGCCAAGGCGGTGATGGCGGCCGGGCAACTGGTTTCCGACGATATCCTGCTGGGCATGTTGCAGGATCGCCTGGCCCAGCCCGATGCCGAAGCTGGCTTCATTCTCGATGGTTATCCGCGCAATCTGGCCCAGGCCGGCGCGCTGGATCAGCTGTTGGCAAAGATCGGCCGGCCGCTGGACGCGGTGGTCAAGCTGGATGTGCCCAACGCGGTGATCGTCGGCCGCTGCGAACTGCGCTTCAAGGCCGAAGGCCGCGCCGACGACAACCCGGATACCGTGCGCAAACGTTTGGCGATCTACGCCGAACAAACCGCCCCGGTGGCGGACTTTTATGTCCGCGCCGGCAAGCTGCAGGTGGTCGATGGCGTCGGTGAGCTGGCCGAGGTCACAAGCCGGATCAAGCGTGCCCTGCGCAAAGAATCGGCAGTGTCCCACGGCTGAGTTTTTCCTTGTCGTGACGGCAAGGTTTCAACGGATTCGTCCATCATGCGTCTGCACATTCTCGGCATTTGCGGCACCTTCATGGGCGGTGTCGCTGCGCTGGCACGCGAGCTGGGTCACCAGGTCGAAGGTTCGGACGACAACGTCTATCCGCCAATGAGCACCCAGCTCGAGGCGTTGGGCATCGACCTGATGCGCGGCTATCGCGCCGAATATCTGCAAGCCGCGCCGGAACATGCCGCGCCCGAGCTGGTCGTGGTCGGCAATGCGCTCAGTCGCGGTAACCCGGCGGTCGAATACATGCTCAATCAGTCGCTGCGGTACATCTCCGGGCCGCAGTGGTTGGGCGAAACGGTGCTGGCCGGGCGGGACGTGCTGGCGGTGGCTGGCACCCATGGCAAAACCACGACAACCAGTCTGCTGGCGTATCTGCTTGACAGTGCCGGTATGGCGCCGGGGTTTCTCGTCGGTGGCGTACCCGGCAACTTCGGGGTATCGGCGCGGTTGGGGCAGCCGTTCGTGATCGAGGCCGATGAGTACGACACCGCGTTTTTCGACAAGCGCTCGAAATTCGTGCACTACCACCCGCGCATTGCGATCCTCAACAACCTTGAATATGACCACGCCGACATTTTTCCCGATGTGGCGGCGATCCAGCGTCAGTTTCATCATTTCGTGCGCACGATTCCAGGTAATGGACGACTGATCGTCAATGCCGAGGACTCGCGCCTGGCGGAGGTATTGGCGATGGGTTGCTGGACGCCGGTGGAGACCTTCGGCATCGACGGCGGCGATTGGCGCGGCAGTTTGCTGGAAGCCGATGGCTCGGCGTTCGTCGTGCATTGTCGTGGCGAACGGGTTGGCGAGGTGCGTTGGCCGCTGCTGGGGCGCCACAACGTCATGAACGCCCTGGCGGCCCTGGCTGCCGCGGCCGCGGCCGGCGCCGATCCGGTGGCATTGCTGCCTGCGTTCGCCAACTTCCAGGGCGCGCAACGCCGCATGGAGCTGGTGGGTGAAGCGCGCGACGTGCGCGTGTACGACGACTTTGCGCATCACCCGACGGCGATCGCCACCACCCTTGCGGGGCTGCGGGCGAATGTAGGCGGGGCGCGTATCCTGGTGGCGCTGGAGCCGCGGTCCAACTCGATGCGCCAGGGCGCCCATGCCGCAGCGCTGGCGCCCGCATTGCAGGCGGCGGATGCGGTGGTGTTTTTGCAACGCCCGGAATTGCCGTGGGACGCGCACCGCGTCACCGATGCACTGGGTGGGCGCGGCAGTACCGTGCCGACGGTGAACGAACTGCTCGCGGCATTGCAGACCCAGGTGCGCGCTGGTGACAGCGTGGTGTTCATGTCCAACGGCGGGTTCGAAGGTGCGCCCCGGCGCTTCGTCGCCATGTTGCAGCAGTAACTGGCGCGGGGCTGTCCGGCGGCGTACGTCGTGTCGGGTGGTTTCCTGCCGCCGGTCGATGCGGCGAATTGGTTAGACTTTGTCCATGGGCACGGAGTCTTCGCTTGTCGACATGCCATTGTTTCCGCTCGCCGGCGTGTTGTTTCCGCGCGGCCAGTTGTCGCTGCGCATTTTCGAGCCCCGCTATCTGGACCTGGTGCGCGAATGTGCGCTCAACAACAGCGGGTTTGGGGTATGTCTGATCACGCGCGGTGACGAAGTTGGCTTGCCGGCGCTGCCTGCCGCAGTGGGCACGGTTGCGCGTATTGCCGATTTTCATGGTGGCGCCGATGGCTTGCTGACCATTCTGGCCGAGGGCACGGAGCGTTTCACCGTCAAACGCTCGCGTGCCCGCCATGACGGGCTGTTGCGCGGTGATGTCGCAGTCTGGGCCGCCGAGCCGCAGCAGGAGGTTCCGGTGGAATTCGCGTTGCTGCAGAGTATTGCCGAGCGCCTGGTGGAGACGATGTCGCCGCAATGGCGAAATACCCCGCGCAGCGACTATGAGGATGCCAGCTGGCTTGGCTTTCGACTGGCCGAGTTGCTGCCGCTGGACGTGGGCGAACAACAGCATCTGCTGGAACTCGCCGACCCGCTCGAGCGTCTGGCGGAGTTGCGCGACATCCTGCCGCGGTTCCACAAGCCGTGAAGCGGCCTCCTCGGCGCCGGCCGTCGTAGACTGCCTGCTTTGCGGTGGAGGGTCGAGCATGGGTACTTTGGCGGGAAAAACGCTGTTCATTTCCGGCGCGTCGCGTGGCATCGGGTTGGCCATAGCACTGCGTGCCGCACGCGACGGCGCGAATATCGTGATTGCGGCCAAGAGTGCCGTCGCCAATCCGAAATTGCCCGGCACCATTCATACCGCCGCTGCCGAAGTTGAGGCAGCTGGCGGCAAGGCCCTGGCGGTGCAGGTGGACATCCGCGACGAGGAACAGGTGCGCGCGGCGGCAGCACAGGCGGCGGAGCACTTCGGCGGCATCGATATCGTGGTCAACAATGCCAGCGCGATCTGGCTGGCGGGTACGGCCGAGACACCGATGAAGCGCTTCGACTTGATGCACCAAGTCAATACGCGCGGCACATTTCTGGTGACGCAAAGTTGTTTGCCGTATTTGCGACAGGCGGCAAACCCGCACGTGCTGATGTTGTCGCCACCGTTGAATCTCGAGCCAAAGTGGTTCGCGCCGCACACCGCCTACACGATTGCCAAGTACGGCATGAGCCTGTGTGTGCTGGGCATGAGTGCGGAGTTTGCGCCACTGGGTATCGCGGTGAACGCGCTGTGGCCGCGCACGGTGATTGCCACGGCGGCCATCGGCATGCTTGACGGGGTGCAAGCGGAACGTTGCCGTCGGCCGGAGATTGTTGCGGACGCGGCGCATGGCATGCTCACCCGGCCAGCCCGTGAGTACACCGGGCACTTTGCGATTGACGAGGATGTGCTGCGCGAGGAAGGGATCGTGAATCTCGAGCAGTACGCAGTGCAGCCGGGTGCGTCACTGCTGCCTGACTTGTTTCTTGGCTGACCTGCGGCGCGCTGGAATGCACCTGCGCACACTGCTGTCACCGCGCTACGCTCTGACTTGTCCGACTAGCGGAGAATCGTGATGAAATACCTGCACAGCATGGTTCGCGTGCGCGATCTCGATGCCACCCTGCGTTTCTATTGCGAAGGCCTGGGCTTGCGCGAGGTGCGTCGTCGGGAAGTCGCCGCGGGCAGATACACCCTGGTGTTCCTGGCGGCGCCCGACAGCCCCGAGGCGGAAATCGAGTTGACCTGGAACTGGGATGTGCCCGATGACTACGGCTCGGCGCGCAACTTCGGTCATCTGGCATTTCGCGTCGACGATATCTACGCCACCTGTGCGCATCTGCAACAGCTGGGCTACATCATTCACCGGCCACCGCGCGATGGACACATGGCGTTCGTGCGTTCGCCGGACCGGATTTCCGTTGAATTGCTGCAGGACGGCTCGCTGCCGCCGGCCGAGCCGTGGTTGTCCATGCCCAACACCGGGTCGTGGTGAAGCGGGTCAACCCTTGGCTTCCCGCAGGGCGTCACGCGCTGCCTCCAGGGTGTCGGCAATGTCCTGGTCGGTGTGGGCGCTGGACATGAAACCGGCTTCGAACACTGACGGTGCCAGAAACACGCCGCGCTTGAGCATGCCGTGGAAGAAGCGCTTGAACAACGCCGCGTCGGTTGCAGTGGCCTGTGCGTAGCTGTGCACTTTCTCCGCACTGAAAAACAGTCCGAACATGCCACCGACACGGTTGCTGCTGAAGGCAACACCGGCGCCATCGGCCACTGATTGCAGACCGTCGGTGAGCAGTCGGGTACGTGCCGCAAGTCGCTCGTGAAAACCCGGTGCCTGGATCAATTCCAGCACCGCCAGCCCAGCCGCCATGGCCACCGGATTGCCGCTCAAGGTACCGGCCTGGTAGACCGGGCCGGTTGGTGCGATCTGCTGCATCAGCTCGCGTCGCCCGCCGTATGCGCCCACCGGCATGCCGCCCCCGATGATCTTGCCGAACGTGCTCAGGTCGGGCGTGACGCCGTAATAGGCCTGTGCGCCGCCCAGTGCAACGCGAAACCCGGTCATCACCTCGTCGAAGATCAGCAGCGCACCATGTTGGGTACACAGGTCGCGTAGTGCTTGCAGATAGCCGTCCAGTGGCGGTATGCAGTTCATGTTGCCCGCAACCGGTTCGATGATCAGTGCGGCAATCTCCTCGCCTTGTGCAGCGAACAGCGCACGGGCAGCGGCAATGTCGTTGAACGGCAGCGTCAGGGTGAGATCTGCCAGCACTTTGGGCACCCCGGGTGAAGTGGGCACGCCAAATGTCAGCGCGCCGGAACCGGCTTTCACCAGAAAGCTGTCCGCGTGTCCGTGATAGCAGCCCTCGAATTTGACGATCTTGCTGCGCCCGGTCGCGCCGCGCGCAAGTCGGATTGCGGACATCGTCGCTTCGGTCCCGGAGTTGACCATGCGCAGCATCTGCATCGATGGCACCAGTCGGGC
>DAITPL010000105.1:0-7534 GCA_036833615.1 Rhodanobacter sp. | reverse complement strand
TTGACCGCCAGGTGCGCTTGCCATCCGGCGGCTCGATCGTCATCGACCAGACCGAAGCGCTGACCGCCATCGACGTCAACTCGGCCAAGGCCACCAAGGGCAGCGATATCGAGGAAACCGCGTTCAACACGAATTGTGAAGCGGCGGTGGAAATCGCCCGCCAGGCGCGCATTCGCGACACCGGCGGCTTGCTCGTGATCGACTTCATCGACATGGACAGCCCCAAGCACCAGCGGGAGATCGAGGAGCGCATGAAAGACGCGCTCAAACTGGATCGCGCCCGCGTGCAAGTGGGCCGCATCTCGCGTTTTGGCTTGTTGGAGCTGTCACGTCAACGGCTGCGCCCGAGCCTCGAGGAGGCCAGTCAGGTCGTCTGCCCGCGTTGTGATGGCCACGGCGTGATCCGCGGTGTCGAATCGCTGTCGCTGTCGACGCTGCGTCTGATCGAAGAACACGCGATGAAGGAAAACACCGGACAAGTCCTGGTGCAGGCGCCTTCGACTGTCGCCAATTTCCTGCTCAACGAAAAGCGCGCCAGCGTCGTCGAAATTGAATTGCGCCACAAGGTGCACGTCATGATCGTCGCCGACGAAAAACTGCAAACTCCACACATCGAGATCCAGCGCATCCGCGAAGCCGACATGGGCGAGCACAGCAAGCCCAGCTACGAGCGCCTGACTGCGGTCGAGCCGGAAGCATTGCCAAAGATGGGCCAGGTCCTGGGCAGCGGCGAGCACCCGGCAGTCAGCGGCATCATGCCCGCCAGCCCGGCGCCACTTCGCGCGGAAGTGAACGCGCCCGTAGCCAGTGAGCCAGCAAACCCCACCGCGCGGCGCCGGCCTGCCGCGGCACCTGCCGCCACCACGGGCGGCGTCCTCGCCCGCGTGCTCCGCTGGTTCGGCAGCAACGCCAAACCTGCCGAAGTGGCAAGCGAGCCGGTCACGCGCCAGGCAAGCCCTGACAAGAGCAGTGGTCGCAGCCACCATCGCGATGAGCAGGGCGGTCGTGGCACCAGCGGGAATGGTCGCAGCGGCACCTCGTCGCGTGCCCCGCGCCGGGAGCCCAGGTCGCAGACTGCAGCAAAGTCCGCCAGCCCGGCGCCAGCCAGGCCAGCGCGCAAGCGCCCGGGCGAGAGCACACCGCGCCAGTCCCCATTGACGCGGACCGCGCCCGTCGAAGGCGATCGCATTGCCAAGCCAGTCGCGGCTGACAACAACCCGGCAAGTATCGAACGCAAACCCGCCGACGCGGCCCCGCCGAAGCCGGAACGCCAGCCGCGCCCGGTACACAGCGAACGACCGGCTGTCGCGCCGACGGATGAATCCGCCAGCGAGGTGGCAGCCACTACTGCGCCGGAGCTGGAAAGCAGCACTCCCATGCCAACCGATACCGTCCTCGATGCCGACGGCAACCCGGCACGTCGTCGCCGTGGGCGCCGCGGTGGGCGTCGTCGCCGTCGTCACGACGAGACGACCGCTACCGGGACGGAAAACATCGGGGGGAACGAAACAGTCTCACCGACGCACGGCGCCGAAGATCCCGCCCAGGACAACACATCAAGTGCGGGGCGGTCAGCGGAAGGCGCCATGGCCCGCCCGTCCGCGTCAGCACGTATCGTCGACGATGCCCTTCCCGCAATTGGCGGCAGCGCGCCAGGCAACTCATTGCTGGCAACCGCTGCCACTTCATCGCTGACACCACAGACAGCCCCCGCCGCGGCGGCGCAGCCGGCAATTCCGACTCACGACCACAGCTCGAGTGAAGCTGGCCAACCGGTTTTGAGGGTCAATGCACCCACGCCAACTTCAGCGGCAAGCGTGGTTGCGAGCACCGCCGAAAGTTTCCACCTGCCCACCTTGCCACCGATTCCCGCTGGCCCCGGTGCTCCGGCGGAGGCCGCCAACCTGGCTGCCGCAACACCAGTTCCGCACCGTGCGCCCCCAGCCACACCGGGCGCCTCTGCGACCGAACCTGGTGTACCTGACGCTCATGTAGGCAGCCCCGCCGCGCCTACCCCTTCCGTCGTGGTGGCGACGCCTGTGACCCCACCCATCACCCCGGCCAAGCCCACTCCCGTACCGGCAACACCGGCTGTACTGCCGGTGGCCACGCCTGCACCCGTGATCGGCGACAGCCGCCAGTCCTTCGCGGTGCCCGGCCCGAGCGTCTCCGTTTCTGTGCCACGTCCATTTGACCCGGCATCCGGGCAGGTGGCAAAGCCGCAACCAGAACAGGGCGACCTGCTCGACCTCCCGCGCGATCACAAAGCGGCGGTGGCCGTACCGGGCTTCGACCCCCACCCCGAAACAGCCACGGCACGCGATCCCCTGTCACGCAAGGACGACCTCGCCGACTGAGCCGCGGCGACACGAGCGAACGAAAAGCCGGGCATCGCCCGGCTTTTTTTGTTCACCCATCGCGTGACGCAAGCCTCAGGCGCCGACCTGACGTCCCGGTGAATCGAGCAAACCATGTGCGGTCATCAAGTGTGCCAGACCCAACACGTGGTCCACATGCAACTTCTCCATCAACCGCTGCTTGTAGGTGGAAACGGTTTTCGGACTCAAGCTGAGCTGCTCGCCAATCACCGTAAGCGGCTTGCCCCGAACGAGCATCATTGCCACTTCAAGCTCGCGGCTGGACAACACATCAAACGGTGATGTATCGCCATCGAGCGTGGCCAGCGCCAGCTGCTGGGCAACGGCAGGCGCCAGGTAACGACGGCCGGTACTTACCTGGCGAACGGCGCCGATCAACTCTTCCGCGCTGCAACCTTTGGTCAGGTAACCCAATGCGCCGGCGTCCAGCAGGCGCTTCGGGAAGCGCGCATCGTCGACCAGCGTCACGACCACCACGCGCGTTGCACACTTCGCGCGACCTATGCGTTCGGTCAACTCGATCCCGCTCATGCCCGGCATGTGCACGTCCACCAAGGCAATGTCGGGCTTGAGTTTGCGGATAAGGCGCAAACCTTCTTCGGCGCTGCCAGCTTCGCCGACAACGCTGATATCAGCCTGTTGCAGAATCATGCGAAAGCCGGTGCGTACCAGCTCGTGATCGTCCACCAAGACTACGTTGATCACCCGACTTCCCCCCGTGATTGCGTAAACCTAGGCTGCGGCGACCCGCATTGCAAGCCAGCCCGGAAGCTCGCTGCGCATCGGTTATCCTCACAACGCTACCCGAGCACGCAACCACGGTGCCAAATACCCGTATCACCGTCTGTAGGCCGAGCCTGATGCACACGTCAGGCACGCGCCGCGGTAGCGCAGAATCTCCCCCCGCAGCTGACCCGCGGCACGCGTGGTTCCAAAATGCTCGTACCGACTGCTGCGACCTGCTCCGTTGTCGCGCCGGTCACCGCTGCATTGCGCCACAACGGCAATCGGTGTGCCCAAACAAGCGCCAGACCCGGCGATCTGTTTCCCGGCCTCGCTGCACAAGGCGTCCACGCCGCCTGGGGGAAAATACGTCGGTGCGGCTCCGTTGGCCGGACCGCCAGGCGAAGGTGATTGTTTCCCGTTCGGCGCGGCATGTACGAAATCTGCAAGCTGCGCGACCCGTTCTTCTGGCGGGGAGGCAAACCGCGATGGCGTCTCGACGTCGATCCCGCAAGGCGCAAGTCGTGCAAGTTGAACCCTTGCGGTTCGCGCACGGCTTGCGGCTAGTCGCGCCAGACCTGTTCGCCGTACACGATGGTGAGGCACAGCGCGAACCTGCCGTCCACATCGACCTGATCCGTGCCGCGGATCTGGTGGCCCTGTCGATCGACGCCATCGGCTGCGAACTGCTTGCCGGCGGCACCGAGCCAGCCCACCTCCGTCCGCTCGCGGGCTTCGTGGGCCCGCGGCTCGTGGTGGGCTACGCGTTCCAGCACATCGGCGAGGAAGCGCTGTACGAGGGGCGCGTTGCCAGCAGTTTGCCGGTGCCGAACGAATTGCACCCGGAGCAGGCACCCGTCAATGAGCCGCCTCCGCTCGGCCACGATCCGAATGCGCGTACCACGCCTCCGGTCGCCGCCCGCGCCGCACGCGGCAGTCGTCTGGTTTTCACCATCCCCGCCGGGGAGACGATCGAGTTTTCCAGCGCCGGGCTCCTGGCGGCAATGGGCCGCTTCGAGCTGGCGTTGCACAAACTCGCGGCGCCCGGAAACGCACCGACCACCGCCCGCACCGGTGTGGGTCCGGCGGTCATCGAGCCGGGGCATTCATTCGTGGTGTTGCCGGCTGGCCTGGTCGCCAGGGTGTCGGGCGAGGCGATCGCGGTGTCCAAAGCCAGTGCCACGCTGCTGCATGGCCTGAATGTGCCGCCGCCCGATTCACTGGCCGGCATCGCGTTTCAGGCCAGCGAACTGCGCCGGCTTCGTCCCCTGCTGCAAACCCGTGCCGCAATCGCGGAGCGCGGCACCAGGCTTCCGGATCACCACTTGCTCGGCCCCGGCGGTCTGGTCGGCAAAATTCCCGGTCCGCTACGACGGTTGCCCAGATTCAGCTATCCGCCGACAGCAGACGAAACCGCCATTGAAGCGCCGTACCGGCTGGTGATCTCGCCGGGTAGCGAGGCGCGGTGGATGCATGTCAACGAACCATCCGCCGCCGCGGACGCGCCACAGCATGTCGAGCTTTGGCACACCCGGCTCGGCAACGCCAGGCAGGCCGCCGATGGCACGATCAGCGGCGACGAACGCAATCCCGGCCGTCGCATCGTGCGCGCGATCTGGGCCCGCGACCGCGACACCATGGCCAAGGACGATTGGCAAAACCCGAAATCGCCCAACCCGGTGCATGGCAACGCCGACCCGTTCCGCATGGCGCTCGATCCCGCCGATCGCCACATGCTGGTGCGGCAATCGGCGGAAACGTTGATTGGCGACCGCGGCAGCATTGATCCGGTACCGATTGCCGCGCGCTCACTGTGGTTGTCCGGGTTGGGTGCGTGGCTGGACCTGCACGGCGCATGGACCACAAGGCCCTACTCCGAGTCCGGGATTCGCTCGATCCTCGCCTGGGACCACGTCGCGCCGCTGGGCCGCGACCAATATGTGCGCGTGGTCTATCCCGGCTATCTGTACCCGTGGGGCCACCAGGCAGCACTGGTCAAGGTCACCGAGCGCAAAATGAAGGACGCCGCGCCATCGGTTGCGGGTCTCTACCAGCGCAAGTTCCTGGTCATCGGTGAGCACCGGCGGACCTACCCCGACCACCACGACTTGCCGTTCATCGAAGTCAGCATCCGCCCACTGGTCACGCCGGTGCTCGACGAACCGGGCGAGACCCTGGGCGACAGCCAGGACAATTTCTTCTGGCCCAAGGTCGCCGGACAAGCGTTCCCCTTCATCATCGATGCGCTCGACCACTCCGGGCGACCCGTGCGGGTTCAGATGCCGCTGCTGTGGGTGGCGGAACGCTTCCAGAAGTTCGCCGTTGTCGACCAAGCCTACGATGCCGATCCCAGGCGGAAAGCGGCGGCCTACGGTCAGCGGGTGGCGTTCGCGCCAGCCGTGATTGGCGGCGACACCGTGGCGGCGGCGACGACGCTGGCGTTCCAGGGCAAGGCCGAGTTCGGCACGTCGACGCCGCGCATGACCAGCGCCGAGGTCCTGATCCCCGCCGTGCAACAGCTCTCGCCGACCGGGCCGGTACCCATCGCTTATCACCCGGCCTACAAGGCGCATGGATTCACCGGCGCCGCCAATAGTGGCGAGTTGTGGGCGCGCGTGCTGGTATTGGGCGAACAGCAACCCGAGCACAACACTGACCAGATGGCGCCACTGCCGGTGCTTCGCTTCGGCGACGGCGCCCCCAGCGGCAGCGACAAGAGCGGCGGCTTCCTGACTCCCAACGTGCCCATCCGCGGGCTGTCGCGGCTCACCGGCACCGTCGGCGACGACGCCGGGATGGCGACGCAGTCGTTCGACCCGCAGGCCTACTTCCGGAATTCGTCACCGAAGCTGTTCGGCCTGATCGACCTCGGCGCTGTCACCGTCACCGTCGACAGCGACCTGCCGCGGATCCCGAAGATCATCTCCGAGCTGGTCGGCCGCGTGGAAGGGTTGGTGGCGGACATCGGCCGCGCGGCCGGGTCGCTGGCCGACGCCATTGCCGAAGCCGACCGGATGGTCGCACAAGCCGCCGACAAGACCGCGGACCTGCAGACCGCCGCACAGGCCGCGGTGGATGCGGCCGCCGATGCCAAAGGATCCTTCGACGACCTTTCCAGGCAACTGCCGAAGCTGCTCGCGCGGATCCAGAACAATGGCAAGTCCGATGCGACCGCGCAACTGCTGTTCGACCAGTTCAAGACCCAGGTCCAGGACACCGTCGCCAAACTCGAGGTCGTCGCCGGCCATCTGCCGCCTTACATGGCCAACGTCGTCCGCGCGATGGCCAATATGCTGCGCACGGTGATCCTGGAATCGGTCGATCTGGTCGAAGACATCTATCGCTACGTCACCGGGCTTGCCGAGTCCGGCGCGCTGGCCCGCGTCCGCTTCGAGTGGAAGCCCCGTCTGGCGTCATGGCCCGACGCCCATGCGCCACTGCTGGAGGTGAAGGAAGACAGCCTGATCTTCGCGATCGAGGCGAAAACCGGCTTCGATGGCAAATCCAGCGCCGAAGCGATGGCCGAGATGCACGACTTCACCCTGCATTTGTTCCCGGATGCGGAACTGTTGGCGCTGTCGTTCGACCGGTTCATGTTCAAGGCGGGTACGTCCGGCAAGCCGGACGTTGACATCGTCCTGCACGACATCCAGTTCAAGGGCGTGCTGTCGTTCGTCGAGGACATCAAGGACCTGATTCCGCTCGACGGTTTTTCCGATCCACCAAACCTCGCCGTCACGGCAGAAGGCATGACCGCTGGCTTCACGTTGGCGCTGCCGAATCTGGCGCTGGGGGCATTCAGCATCACCAACCTGTCGCTCGGCGCCGACGTGCTGGTCCCGTTCATCGGCAAGGCGGTCAGCATCGGCTTCAACTTCTGCACGCGCGAACGGCCGTTCACCATTGCCGTGGTGTTCCTCGGTGGTGGTGGCTGGGTCGGCATGCGTGCGTCCGCCCACGGCCTGGAAGTACTGGAAATCGGTCTCGAAGCCGGCGCCTGCGTTGCGGTCGACTTTGGCGTGGCGTCGGGCTCGGTGTCGGCCATGCTCGGTATCTACATCCGGCTGGAGAGCGACAAGGGTTCGATCGCCGGCTATTTCCGCCTGCGCGGCGAAGTGGATGTGCTGGGCCTGATTTCGGCCGCCATCGAGTTGTACATGGAGCTGCTGTACCAGCCGCCCACCGGCAAACTGATCGGCCAAGCCAGCATCACCGTCAACGTGTCGGTGATCGGCATCTCCAAATCGGTGCACATCAGCGCCCAACGCGTGTTCGCCGGATCGCGGGGCGATCCCTCGTTCCTGGAGGTCATGGACGCCGGCAGCGGCACGTCCCCGGCCTGGACCACCTACTGCCTTGCCTTCAGCGGGGAATGACGCCATGGCGACCGAGTATTTCATCGCCTGCGCCCTTCCGTATTCGGCGGCTGCGGA
>DAITPL010000104.1:0-7539 GCA_036833615.1 Rhodanobacter sp. | reverse complement strand
AACTGGTCGGTCTCGATCATGTCCGTCGCATCGTACTGCGCAGACGGCAGTTACCTTTCAAGGGTAGCCGATGTGCGCCGCGGTAACGCATGCGCGGCAAGGACGGCGCCGCTCACGATGACGGAACGCAGCCAGCGCTCGAGGGCGGCGCGACGACGTGGCCGGCCTTTTGCTCCCCAGCGTTCGCGGAAAGGTCGCGCGCGCGGTGGAACCGAACGCCTTCCCTGCGGGGCCTGCCCGGCAACACCCGCCGTGTCCACGACACGGCGGGCGTCCCGCATCAATCGCCAGCGGTGGCCGCGGCCGCAGGCGCACTGCCGGCCGGTGCCGGCGCCGTGCCGGCTGGTGCCGGTGCCGTGCCGGCCGATGCCGGTGCGGTGCCAGCTGGTGCCGGCGCGGCTTCCAGCGTCGGCGGCTGGATGCCCGCCGCCTGCTCCGGCGTTTGCTCCGGAGCGTCGCTGAGCGGCAGATAGACCGCGTATTTGGCATACGTGGTGATCGCGCCGCTGGCGTCCTTCACCTGTGGGGTAACCACCACGTCGTAGGAACGGTTGACCACGTCGTCAAACCGGTAGCCGTGCGTTTGCGAATAGGCCTTGAGCATGTCCCGCGTCAGTGGGACACCAGCGAACGTGCCGCTCCACATGCCCTTGAGCGCGGGGCCACCAAACGCAAGCGTGGCACGCACATTGTTGCCGACAATGAGCCGACCAAAGCGATCGTGACCGCCAGGCGCGGCCTTGGCGGCCGCGGCATCCGCGGTGGCGGTGGCATCATTCGACGCGCCGGAAGTATCCAGTGCCGGCTGGGTCGCGGCGACCAACTGCTCACTTTGCCCATTGATGGTCAGGGTGCTGGAATCAATCGGCAACGCCACGTCAAACGTATAGGTCTGATCGCCATAGTTCGTGGTGATGACGATGCGTGACCCGGTGACATTCACCCCCACCTGCTTGGCTGCGGCGTTCAGCTCGGTGACTGCCTTGCCGATCGCGTCTTCCAGGCCATCGATGCCGTCCTTGCGCTGGATCGAGGTGGAGATCAGCAACACCGGTTGCGGCTGTGTCTGTTCGATGACCGGAACCATCTTGCTGTAGTCGACGTTTGGAATCGCCGCCAGCACGTTCTGCAAGTTGCCCAGGCCACCTTGAATGAAGGAATCCGGCTCGCCATGGATGTACAAGTTGCTGAAGCGGTCGATCAGGTTCCAGCCGTACTTGACGTCATACGCCCAGCCGATGTCAGTCAGCTGCCCACGGCTGCCCTTGCGCTCCAGATTCAGCGTGAAGTGCTTGTCCATGCCGCGCCACTTGTTGTCGAGATCCCACACGATGGTGGCGCTCGGGGTCGTGGTGTCGACCTTGTCAAACTCCGGCGTGGCGCTGGCGATGGTCAGGCCGCCATCGCCGATTCTCGGCAACGTGCTGGTCCAGCCAATTTCCGCGCCCGGACCGAACGACTTGCCGGACAGCTTGAACTGGATGCCGCGATCCTGCCCGCGCAACACCGCGTAATCCGGGAAACGGCGAAAGTTGTCGAGGACGTCATAGACCTGACGCAGATCCTTGCCGACCGTCAGCGAGCGATCCACATGGCCGCTACCGGGGCTGGCGACGCCTGCCACGACACCGATACCGGCGACAATGAGCAAGGCTACAATAAATTCAAGGACACGCATCATTACCAGGGTTCTCCGAGCGTCTGTACGCAATATCAGGGTATCGTCCAAGCGTCCGCGCAAGCCTCAACCAGCTCCCGCAACGCAAGACCAAGGGTTGGCACGTGCCGAAGTGACGGATGTTACTTGCTCGCGCGCCGGAACGCCATGCCGTTTTGCGCAGCCAATTGGACGTCTGCAAGCCTGGATACGGCCTTGCCACGCGACGCGCCAACCTGCGCCGGCATCGCGCCCGATCCCCGCAAAACAGCCACGGGAGCGCCCCGCCGGACAGCCCGCGCAGCGGCAGCAACACCGTCACACGATGCCCATTTCCAGCGCCTTGAGCACCGCACGCGTGCGATCCCGCACGCCGAGCTTGGAGAGAATGTTGGAAACGTGATTTTTCACCGTGCCCTCGGCCACGCCGAGCGAATTGGCGATTTCCTTGTTGCTGTAGCCACCGGAGAGCAGTCGCAGGATTTCCGTTTCGCGCTCGGTCAACGGGTCGGGCTGCTCCAGACTGGTGAAGTTGTTTTGCATCCGCGCGACACCCGCCATCAGCCGCTGGGTGACCATCGGTGCCACCAGTGATCCGCCCGCCGCCACCGTGCGCACCGCCTCCACCAGTTGCTCGAGCGTGACATCCTTGAGCAGATAGCCGCGGGCGCCCGCCTTCAGGCCCTGCAGCACGAGTTGGTCGTCATCGAACGTGGTCAGGATGATGGTGGGTGGCAGCTCGTTGCGCACCGACAACGCATGCAGGACTTCCAGCCCGCTCATGTTCGGCATGCGCAGATCCAGCAGCACCACATCGGGCTTGACGCGCGGAATATCCTGCACCGCCTGTGCCCCGTCGGCGCATTCGGCCACGACGCGGATGTCGTCGGCCAGGTCCAGCAGTGAGCGAACCCCCTGGCGCACCAGATTCTGATCGTCGACAAGACACACGGAAATCATCGCGATTCCTCGGCTAGCGGTCAGGCATGATGGCAACGCCCGCGTGCCGCAGACGATGTCCGGCACGCATTCTCGCACGCCGGCCGCAGCCGCAGACAGGCGGCGACGGGCCACGTGCAAGTCGCGCTGGGCGTTGGAGCGGGAATTGGGCTTGGCGCGGACGAATCGCAGAGGCTTTGCCGGTCCAGCACGACTCCACGACCCGGGAAACGGCAACGGGCCGTCCGCACCGGCGAAGGCCCGGAACCAGCAGATCCCGACTGCCGCTATTGCACGCTCAGTGCTGGCGGCTCCGAGCGCAACGGCGTATGGGCCAGCGCAAGGTGCTCGCCCAGCGGCAGCCGCACGGTGAGCGAGAAGCCCTGACTCACCCCGCTGTCCAGGGTGACGCTGCCGCCAAATTCAGCCAGCCGCTCGCGCATGCCGGACAAACCATTGCCTGGCGCCACCCGTTCCACGCCGCGACCGTCATCGCGCGCGTGCAGGCCCAGCATGTTCGCCTCGGCATACGCAAAATTGAGCCACAGATTGCGCGCGCCCGCATGCCTGGCGGTATTGGTGATGATCTCCTGCGCGCAGCGCAGCAAGACCTGCGCACGCTGCGGGTCTTCCACGCTGAAGCGCGGCGGCATCACCACATGCACCGCCAGACCGGGCACGCCGTCGATCAGGCTGCGCAACGCCCGGGTCAGGTCAATCGCATCATCCTGGCGCAATTCGCTGACCACCTCGCGCACATCGGCCAGCAAATGCCTGGCCGTGCTCTGCGCCTTGCGCACATGCGCGCTGGCCGGCTCACTGGTGAGATGGCTGGCCACCTCCAGGTTCAGGCTGAGTGCCGTCAGGTGATGACCGATCAGGTCATGCAGGTCGCGCGCAATGCGCATGCGTTCGGCGATCCGGCTGGACTCCGCCAGCAGCGCCCGGGTAGCGCGCAGTTCAGCATTCAACCGACGCTGCACCTCGCGTTGTTCGGCTTGCTGGCTGGCCACGGTCGAGGTGAAAAACACCAGTGCGGACAATCCCAGATACATGCACACCTGCAAAATCGCCATGCCCGGCGTCCACCCCGCGTAGCTGGCAATGACCGGCACCAGCAGCAGGTTCTGCACCAGCAGCCAGACCAGGCCGGCGATCATCGGCATCTGCCAGGGCAAGACGACGGCAATGACCAGCATCAGCATCGCCGACAACCCGCTCTGGCTGAACCAGCCCACGGCAATCGCCGATCCGGTGAGCAAAACCATGCCCAGCAACTTGGCCACCTGCCCGGAGAGTGACGCCCGTGCCACCGCCTGGGTGCTGGTCAACGCCAGATACGCCAACCCGAACACCACGTAAGACAGGATCCAGCCCGACAGTGTCGGGTTGCTCCACCACGCGCTGACCCGCGCCAGGCCCCAGCTGCCCTGCCACAACGGCACGCTGACGCACAGGTAGGTAAACAAACCCGTGTAGCGCAAGATGCGGATATGGTTGAAATGTGGCCACGGCATGCCTCGCATCATAGGCGAGCGCAGCGCCGGTGCAATGCGCCTTGCAGGACCCCGGCAACACGGTTGCGCCGGCCGCCACCCGCCTTGCCGCAAATTGCCCCTGTATGCGCCCAAACCGCATGGCATAATGGCGCCTTGCGCGAGGCCGACAGTCGGCTTTGACGGTGTATTCATCCATGCGGAGCAACGAATGGCCCTTGCCATCCGCGATGTGCGCGAGCAGGACCTGAGCGACGTACTGGCGCTCAACAATGCCGCCGGTCGTTCCATCCTGGCACTCACGACGGCGCAGCTGCGCTATTTCTACCTGCACGCCGAATATTTCCGCGTGGCGGAGATCGACGGGCATCTGGCCGGTTTCCTCATCGCGCTGCGCGAGGGCGGTACCTATCCCAGCCCGAACTACCGCTGGTTTGCCGAGCACTACCCGCAATTCGTCTACATCGACCGCATCGTCATTGCCAACGCCTACCGCCGGCACGGTCTCGGCCGCGTGTTCTATTGCGACGTGCACAGCTACGCCGAAGTACGCGTGCCGCTGCTCGCCTGTGAGGTCTTCCTGGAGCCGCGCGACGACGTGGTGGTGCTGTTCCACGGCACCTATGGCTTCCAGGAAGTCGGCCAGCAACGCATGGGCGAGGATGGCCCGCAAGTCAGCCTGCTGGCACGCGACCTGCCCAGCTATGCTTACGTGCGCGACACCTGGCTGGAACACGGCGGCCTGCCCGACGTACCGTGGCTGGCCGAACGCGTCCGCCCGCAAGCGACGGCCGCAACGCCGTTGCGCACCGTCGGGGAACGCAAGCAGTGAAGGCCAAACTGGAGGCCAGCGACGCCTGTGACTTGCGTTTTGGCCAGGTGGGCATGGCCTGCGTGCGTATCCGCCAGGTGGACGCCGCCGCCGTGTGCAGCGAACTGGAACGCCGCGTGCGCTCCGCACCGCAGATGTTCGAGCGCGCCGCGGTCGTGCTGGATCTCAGCCACCTGTTGCACCTGCCCGACGACGGCGCAGTTGACGCGCTGCTGGAAGCGGTACGCGGCGCCGGCATGTTGCCGGTCGGGCTGGCCTACGGCACGAGCGAAACCGAAGCGCTCGCCAGGCGCATGGGCTTGCCGTTGATCGCCAAGTTTCGCGCTGCCTACGAACCGGCCGGCGGCAACGCCCCCGCAGCGGCGGAGGCGGCGCACGCGCCGGAGCCGGCACCCGCGGCCGTTGCCGACACGCGCGAACCGATTCTCGCCGCTCCGCCGCCAGACAGCCCGCATATCGCCATGTACCACGCCGGCTCGGTACGCTCCGGCCAGCAGCTGTACGCACGCGATCGCGACCTGATCGTCACCGGCGCCATCGCAAACGGTGCGGAGGTCATCGCCGACGGCAACATCCATGTCTATGGCAGCTTGCGTGGCCGGGCCATGGCCGGGGCGCAGGGTGACGTATCGGCGCGTATCTTCGTCGCCGACTTCCGGGCCGAGCTGGTGGCCATTGCCGGCCAGTACCGCGTGTTTGAACAAATTCCTGACCAACTCGAAGGCCAGTCCGTGCAATGCTGGCTGGATGGCGAAAAGCTGCTGCTGGCCAAATTGTGAGCACCGCCGGCAACCGACCACCCCAACAACAACACATCATGCGGAGATGGGCCATTGACTGCTGAGATCATCGTTGTCACCTCCGGCAAGGGCGGGGTCGGCAAAACGACCACCAGCGCCTCGCTGGCCACCGGGCTGGCCATGGCCGGCAAGAAAGTAGCCGTGATCGACTTCGACGTGGGCTTGCGCAACCTCGACCTGATCATGGGCTGCGAGCGGCGAGTGGTATACGACTTCGTCAACGTCGTGCACGGTGAATCCACGCTCAAGCAATCGCTGATTCGCGACAAGCGCTACGACAACCTGTACGTGCTTGCCGCCAGCCAGACGCGCGACAAGGAAGCGCTGAACCAGGAAGGCGTGGAGAAAGTCCTCGATGGCCTGTCCGCGGAAGGCTTCGAATACATCGTGTGCGACTCTCCGGCCGGTATCGAGAAAGGCGCCCACCTGGCGATGTATTTTGCCGACCAGGCTGTCGTGGTGGTCAACCCGGAGGTGTCCTCGGTGCGCGATTCGGATCGCATCCTCGGCCTGCTCGCGAGCAAGACCCGACGTGCCGAGCGTGGCGAAGAGCCCGTCACCCAACACCTGCTGCTGACCCGTTACAACGCCCATCGCGTCGCCATCGGCGAAATGCTCAGCGTGAAGGATGTCGAGGAAATTCTCGGCATCAGCGTGGTCGGCGTGATCCCGGAATCGGCCAACGTGCTGACTGCCTCCAACAACGGCATCCCGGTGATCGTCGATACCGAGTCACAGGCCGGTCAGGCCTACAGCGATACCGTCGCCCGCATCCTTGGCGAGGAGCGCTCGCTGCGCTTCATCGACGTGCCCAAGAAGGGCTTTCTCCAGCGCGTATTCGGAGGCTGATCACGATGGGTATTCTCGATTTTCTCCGGCGCAAGCCGGAAGCCACCGCCACTGTCGCGCGTGAACGGCTGCGCATCATCGTTGCCCAGGAGCGCTCCACCCGGGGCGCGCCCGATTACCTGCCGATGATGCGCAACGAGCTGCTCGAGGTGATCAAGAAATACGTGCACGTCGATATCGAGGACATCAATATCAACGTCGAACGGGGCAGCGACCACGAGATCCTCGAACTGTCCGTGACGCTGTCGGGTGGCCCGGAGCCGAAGCCGGGCAAGGTCAGCCCCGGCAAGTCCGGCAAGGCCGGCCGCGCCGTCAAGGCCAGCTGATCCAGCGGAAACTTCGCCATGCACCCAGCTACACCCAGGGTACCGGAGCCGTCCACCGTGCCCGGCGTCATGCGCATGGACGAAGTGGGCTTCCCGGCGGCGGAGAAGCTGCTGGCACGCTTCGATCTGCAGTTGCACCAGGTCCCGGCCGGCGCGGCCATTCCCGGCAGCTACTGGGGCGACAGCGAAGCGGGAGTCATCGGCAACGCCGTGTATGCACGCAATGACACGCCCGTGCACTCACTGTTGCATGAGGCCTGTCACCTGATCGTGCTGCCGCTGGAACGGCGCCTGGCCGTGCATACCAATGCCACCGATTCCATCGAGGAAGAAGACGCCACCTGCTACCTGCAGATTGTGCTTGCCGACGAGATTCCGGGTGTGGGTCGTGCACGGCTGATGGCCGACATGGATGCCTGGGGTTATTCGTTCCGCCTGGGGTCCAGCCGCGCGTGGTTTGAACACGACGCCACCGAGGCGCAGGCCTTTCTGCGCGCGCGCGGCCTGCTCTGAGCCCGGGGCGACACACAGACCGGTGCTACCCGCGGTACCACCGGCTTGGAGCGGCGGGCAGTGCCCGCCCTACGAGAGCGGGATCGTGGCGGGATCGCCGGAGCGGCGGGCAGTGCCCGCCCTACGA
>DAITPL010000103.1:0-7562 GCA_036833615.1 Rhodanobacter sp. | reverse complement strand
GCGCTGGCGCATGCGCGAAAAACGGCGGGCCGTGCCCGCCCTGCAACAGCCGGGATCGACGCAAGATTGGCGGTGCCAAGGCGGGGCATCGGAATGGGCTGCAACGCACGCGGGTATCCGCCCATTGCGTGAAAAAAATGCTGCCGCGGAACCGCTGCACTTCCGTGCGCGCCGGAGCGTGATCGGTGATCGACTATCGTCTAATGGCGGTATGCACGGGGCGTGGGCATGCTGATTGTGGTTATCGTGCTGGGGGCTCTCATGGCCGCGCAACAAGGACATAGATGTCGCCGGGCCGCGAAGCCAGGCACACGGCCGTTGCCAACCGCAGCCGGTGCCGGCAAGGCCTTGGGCATCTTCTTTGGCGACCTGACGCAGTTCGGTGACAGCAAGGGCGCCGACCGGTTCATCCAGAGCGGTGATCATTTCACAACGCATTGGAACGTCCGCACGTTCCGCGGCAGCAAACCAACAATGAACGTCGTGGTGACGTGGGCCGGCACCGCGCGCGAACGGCGCAACAGTCGGCAGGCGGTGCCCAGCGTGATGCATGGCGCCGGGGTCTGCGACACCAGTCTGGAAACCATGCACGACAAGCTCGAATCAACCACCACCGGCGTGGACCGCAAGACGATCAGCGGCCACCGGTTGAGCCCAATCGCGATCAATCACTTCTGACATTGCGATAGCGCGTCGACTTTGATGCGCACCATACCTGAGGAGACGATGCAATGAACGAGCGCAAGAACAAAGGGGATGCTGTCGACCAGCCGCGCCGCCTGGTGCTGAAGGGACTGGCAGGTGCGGTGGGTGCGGCTGCGGTGGGCGTGCCAATCTTGTCCGGCATGTCGTTCAGCGCGGTGGCGCAGGGGGCGAAGGCGCCCATCGGCAACTATCCGGCTGGCGTCAGTGGCAACACCGTGTTTGCCGGCCTTACGGTGGACCTGACCGGGCCGTACTCGGCGCAAGGTGAGGAGGAACGCAACGGCTACGAGCTGGCCGCCGAGCAGTTGAACTCCGGTGCCGCGCAGATACGCCGTATTTCGCCACTGACCAAGAAGGGCATCCTGGGCAAGACCCTCAAGGTGCAGGCGGGCGACTCCGAGACCAAACCCAACTCCGCAGTACAGCTGGCCACGCGCTTCATTACGAACGACAAGGCCATGTTGGTCGCGGGCAGCACCAGCAGCGCCGTCGCCATTGCCCTGGAAAACTACTGCAATCGCGAACGGACGCCGTACATGGTCGCGATCAGCGGGTCGACGGAAACCACCGGCGAGAAATGCCAGCGCTACGGTTTCCGCCCCTGCTGGTATGCGTACATGGCATGCAAGGCGCTGGCACCGGTGGTGGCGAAGGAACTTGGCAAGAACCGCAAGGCCGCCTACCTGATTCCCGACTACACCTATGGTCACACGACCGCCCAGCAGTTCAAGGAATTCAGCGCGAAGGACGGTGGCTGGACGTCAGTGAGCGAGCAGGTGCATCCGCTGGGCGCCACCGATTACAGCTCGTACCTCATCAACATCGCCAACAGCGGTGCCGACACGCTGGTCGTCATCGACTACGGTGCGGATTCGGTCAACTCCATCAAACAGGCCAAGGAGTTCGGCATTCTCAACAAGATGAAGGTGGTCGTGCCGTACATGTCGTCGTACCTGGCGAACTCGCTGGGTGCCGAGATCATGCAGGGCGTGTTCGCGACCACGAACTTCTGGTGGACCATGGCCGAGGACCCGAAGTACCCGGGCGCCAAGGAGTTCGTCGATGCGTACATGAAGAAGTTCGGCGGCAAACGGCCGCAGGACTCGGCCTTCGTGGCGTACCTCGGCATGGCCTTGTGGGCAGACGGCGTGGAACGCGCCGGTTCGTTCTACCCACCAGATGTCGTCAAGGCGCTTGAAGCCGGCGTCAAGCGCGAGGGGCCGACCGGTCAGGTCTGGTTCCGCGGGGGCGACCATCAGGCCGCGGTCAATTTCCCGATCGTACGCGGCAAAAAGCCAGCCGACATGCGCAACAAGGATGACTTCTTCGAGGTCCTCGAAGTGGTGAATGGCGAGTCGGTGTTGCCGCCGCTCGAGTTGTTCGGCTGCAAGCTCGGCGAGTACGTCTGACCAGGCGTTCACGCGCGACCTGCCGCACCGTTTGAAGAGGAGGATTGCATGCCAAGCCTGTCGTTGTTCTTGTCGCAGATGTTCAATGGCCTGACCGCCGGCCTGTTGCTGGCCCTGATCAGTGCCGGGTTGACGATCATTTACGGCACATTGGGCGTGGTCAACTTTGCGCACGGTGCCCTGTTCGTCGTGGGCGCCTACGTCGGGTATGCGGTCTACGGCACAACGCAATCGTTTGTGCTTGCGGTGGCGGCTGGCGCACTGGTCGCGCTCGTGGTGGGTTTGATCCTCGAGCGCGGCCTGGTGCGATTGTTTTACGACCGGCCACCGGAGGACCAGATCCTCGTCACGTTCGGCGTGGCCATCATCCTGGTGGAAATCATGCGCGGCATCTTCGGCGGCGTGAACCTGTCGGTACCCACGCCCGAGTGGGGCGCGGGGATCGTGCACCTCGGATCGCTGATCTACCCGAAGTACCGCTTCGAGACGCTGTTCATTTCAGCGGGGACATTGCTGGTGCTGTACCTGTTGCTGTACCGGACCAAGATCGGCTTGATCGTCCGCGCCGGCATCGAAGATTCACTCATGGTCAGCATGCTCGGCATCAATGTAAAACGCGCGTTCTTCGTCGTGTTCGGTCTCGGTGCCATGGTGGCCGGGTATGCCGGCACGATCGACGCGCCCATCGTGACACTGCAGCCTGACATGGGTTTCCGGGTCTTGATCGATTCGTTTGTCGTCGTCGTGATTGGCGGCATCGGGTCGTTTCAAGGCGCAATCGTGGGCGGCATCATCGCCGGGGAAATTCTCAGCCTCACTGCCATGTTCGATCCGTCGTATTCCCAGGTGATGTTGTTCGTCGCCATGGCGTTGGTGCTCATATTCCGCCCGCAGGGCATCATGGGTGTGGAAGGCCGCGAATGAATCCAGCGAATGCTCAATCGGCGGTGCGCCGCGGGCTACCGGAGGTGCTGGTACTGGTCGGCCTGGTGGTTGCGCCGTTCCTGCTGCCGTACCTCGGCTTCAGTCCGGGGCTGATGACCCGGATCCTGATCTGGGGCTTGTTTGGCATCGGTTTCGATCTGCTGTTCGGTTACACCGGGCTGCTGTCATTCGGCCAGGCCGCTTTTTACGGCACCGGTGGTTTCATGACCGCCTGGTTGCTCACCAATGGCATCGCCAACATTCTGGTGGCGTTGCTGGCAGGCGCGGCGGCGGCGGCGGTGGCCGGGGTCATCATCGGCTATCTGACGTTGCGGCGAAGCGGCATCTACTTCGCCATGAGTACCCTCGCTTTCGGCGAGATGTTCTTCTTCCTGGAAAACTCCGTCCTGGGCAAATTCACCGGCGGGGAAAACGGCATTGCGGGCGTCCCTTCCCCGGAGCTTTCGCTGGGCTTCACGCACATCGAAATCTCCAGCGGCATGCCGATGTACTGGTTTGTCGCGGTGTTTTTCTTCGTTGGCTACCTCATCGCGCGGCGCATCGTGCGCTCACCATTCGGCGCGGTGTTGCGCGCCATCCGCGGCAACCCCAAGCGCGCCATCGCGCTCGGGCATGCCACCCAGCACTACAAGCTGACGGTATTCGTGATCGCCGCCATCTACGCCGGCGTGGCCGGTGGCTTGCTGGGCGTGTTCCAGGGCTACATGCCGCCGGATGCGTTCGCCGTCGACACCTCGGCGCAGTTGATCATCCAGACCGTGATGGGCGGGGTGGCCACGTTGCTCGGCCCGTTGCTCGGCGCCGCCATCTGGCTGTACATCTTCAATGTGGTGCAGGGTATCGCCGGCATCGGTGCGTACTGGAAACTGATCCTCGGCGTGATCTTCGTGATCGTGGTCACCGTCTTCCGGTTCGGAGTTGGCGGTGCGCTGGTGCGCCTGTTCTCGCGTCGACGGACCCAGCCGACCACCCCCGTGGTGACCGGCGCCGTTGGCACGCGAGCCGAGGATGCGGGCGAGATCGCCGAACTGGACGTGGTGCCCGCCGTAGCGAGCAAGGATCGGCCCGTGCTCGAGGCCCGCAGCGTCACCAAGCAATACGGTGGTCTCACGGCCGTGAATAACGTGAATTTCTCGCTGGCCGAAGGCGAGCTGCATGTCTTGATCGGCCCCAACGGCGCCGGCAAGTCGACGTTCTTTGCGATGCTGACCGGCGAGTTGCCGACCACCAGCGGCCAGGTGTTTTTCCGCGGCCACGAGATCACCGGCATCGGCGTGACGGCGGTATGCCAGCTCGGCATGAGCAAGAGCTATCAGATCAACCAGCTGTTCGAACGACTCACCGTACGGCAAAACGTCACCGTGCCGGTGCTCGCGCGCCAGCGCGGCCGGTTCAAGCTGGACATGTTGCGCGGTACGCATCACCTGCGGGAGGTCGACGAACAGGTCGAAGCCGCCATTGAGCTCGTGGGCCTGTCGCATTGCATCGATTCGCCGGTCGCCGAGCTGGCGTACGGCGAGAAGCGCCGGCTGGAGATTGGCCTGGCGCTCGCCACCGGCGCCAATGTGCTGCTGTTCGATGAACCGCTTGCCGGCCTGGGGCCGGAGGAACGCGTGCTGGTGGTGAAGTTGCTCAAGTCGATCCACAAGAATCGCAGCATCGTGGTCGTGGGCCACGACATGGACGCGATGTTCCAACTGGCCGAGCGCATCACGGTGCTGCACGAGGGCCGTACGCTCACCTCGGGTACGCCCGATGAGATCCGGGCCAGCAAGGAAGTACAGACAGCCTATCTCGGTGGGGTGGACGCATGAGCCTGCTTGAGGTCGACAAGATCAACAGTTACTACGGGGATTCCCACATCCTCTTCGATGTGTCCATGCGCGTCGAAGAGCACGAGGTGGTGGCCCTGCTCGGTCGCAATGGCGCGGGCAAGAGCACCACCCTCAAATCACTGGCGGGGGCGGTGCAGCCGAAGACCGGGGTGATTCGCTACAAGGGCGAGGAGGTCCAGCAACTGCCACCGTACGCGCGTGCGCAACGGGGCATTCAACTGGTGCCCGAGGAACGGCGCGTGTTCGGCTCCATCAGCGTGGAGGAGAACCTGCAGCTGGCCGCGATGTCATGCAAGACCCCGCAATCGCTGGACGCCATCTACGCCACCTTTCCGCGCCTGGCCGAACGCAAGCGCAACCGCGGCAAGCAGCTATCGGGCGGCGAGCAGCAAATGCTGGCCATCGCCCGCGCGATGATCCGCAACGCCGAGCTGATCATGCTGGACGAGCCGTTCGAAGGTTTGGCGCCGATCATCGTGCGCGACCTGATCGAGGTGTGCCGCCAGCTTGCCGCGGCCGGACACACCATCATCATCGTCGAGCAGAATGTACGTGCGGCCTTGTCGCTGGCGGACCGCTGCTACGTGCTGAACAACGGCAGTGTCGTCTACGAAGGCGCAGCCGCCGACCTGCATGCCAACACGGCCATCATCGCCAAGTATCTGGGCGTGCAGATCTAGCTGCGCGGGACACCGCCGGCGTGCGCGGGCCTCCGTTGGGCTTGTCCGCCAGGCCCAGCCGCCATGTCCGCGGCAACGTTCGCCATGCAGAGCATGGCGGTGAATCAGCTGGCGGTAACCGGCTTTCCCGGAAGCACGAAAGGATGGTGTGCAACGTCTGGCATCAACCCCTGACCTCAGGCGACTGACACTGCCTCGGGTCTGGCGGCGCGCCATATAATGGTACCCGCAGAGACCGTGGAAGGAGTGTGCGATGGAAGCAGACCGGGACGCCGAACAGCGGCATGCAACAGCGGAAGCGTCGTCCGCGCCGACAACGCAGGCCGGACGCATGCGTGCCGCGATCGCGCAAGCCGTGGCCATCGCACCACGCTTCCTGCGCGGTGACGTCAATGCCGACCTCATGGCGAACACGATGGTTCGCGCCGTGAACACCTACGTCGAGCAGGAACGTGTTGCCGGCAGCGACGGCACGCCGCAGGGTACCGAAGCGCAAGCGTTGCAAGGCACGCTCGCCGAACTGATGGGCTGCGGCTCCGGCTACCTCGCCGGCCGCTGCGACGCCGCCTGCGTCGCCCGCACCATGACGCAAATGGTTCACGAGTTCGCACCGGGGTCCGCAGCGCGACCGTAGCCGCGCCGATCAGTCAAGTGCAGGCTTCGGTCTGCTCAGGCACTCCAGTGCGCGAGCGACCTCGACGCCGAGATCGCGGACGGTACTCCCGAGCCCACCGATTGAATCCGCCACCCGAAGCGGTCCTTCGTCGACACACCAACTACACCCGTGAAACCGCGTATCCGCCGTTCGATGGGCGGCAACGGTCCACTCACCGAGCAGGCAGGAACGGCAACCACAAAAAAAGTGCCACGAGTGTTGCCAACAACACCGGTGGCGTGATCAACAACCCGATCTTCATGTACTGCCCCCAACCGATCCTGTAGCCCTTCCGCGCCAAAACGTGCAACCACAGCAAGGTGGCCAAACTGCCGATCGGAGTGAACTTCGGGCCGAGATCGTTGCCAATGACGGTGGCATAAATCATCAACTCGCGGGTCGTCGCGGCGACTTGCGCGTGGTCGATGGCCAGCGCACTGACCAGCGTGGAGGGCATGTTGTTCATCACCGAAGCGACGACGGCCGCGAGGAAGCCGGTGCCGACCGTGGCGACGAAATCGCCACGCTGCGCCAACCAGTGCAGTGCAGCGGCACCAGAAGCGGTCAGGCCCGCGTTGCCGAGGCCATAGACCACCACGTACATGCCGAGCGAGAACAGCACGATCTGCCACGGAGCCTGGCCCAGCACCTGGGTCACGGACACCACCGCGTCGCGACCCCGCTTCCACCAACGGCCGGCAATGACCATCAATACCGTTGCGGCGGCGGCGGTGACGAAGGACACCGGAACGCCCGACGGGGCCGTGGCGAAATAAGTGACGAGCAGCACCGCGAGTAGCGGGAAGGCCGCGCGAAAAACCAATGCGTCCTTGATGGCGGACCGGGGCAACTCAAGATTGGCCATCGAATAACGCCTTGGAATGTCGCGCCGGAAGGCTATCCACAGCACCACCAGCACGACCGCCAGCGACACCAGGTCGACCGGAACCATCACGGCCGCGTAGCGCCCAAAGCCGATGTTGAAATAATTGGCGGTAACGATGTTGACGAGGTTGGAAATGATCAGCGGCAAGCTGGCCGCGTCAGCCACGAACCCCGTGGCGATGATGAACGCCAGTGCCGCCTTGGGCGAGAAGTCGAGCCGGATCAGGATGGCAATCACGATGGGTGTCAAGAGCAGTGCGGCGCCATCGTTGGCAAAGAACGCGGCAATGACTGCACCCAGGATCACGATCATCGGGAACAGCCGACGACCGTGTCCGTTCCCCCAGCGGGCCACGTGCAATGCCGCCCAGGCGAAAAAACCCGCTTCATCCAGGATCAGGGAAATGACGATGAGCGAGACAAAGGTGAACGTGGCGTCCCAGACGAT
>DAITPL010000102.1:0-7709 GCA_036833615.1 Rhodanobacter sp. | reverse complement strand
GTTGACGAAGAAATTCGTCATCTGGGCGTCGTCGGACATCTTTTGCCAGGCGTTGCGCGCATGGATCTGCGCAAACACCCCTTGCGGCAACAGGCACATCCAGAACGCCAGCGCGAACAACGCGGCGCCACCGCCGCGCAGGGCCAGCGCAGGCCATCCACGGCGACCGCGCAACCAGCGCCCATCACCCCGCCAGACCAGCCACAACAGCAGCGGTACGCCCACGCCCAAACCCACGCCCAGCGCATACAGATGCGGGTAATGCTGCAGCGTATCGAGCAGGCTGGTGCCGGCGAAGTAGATGAAATCCGACGGCATCAGCGCGGAATCGAGATAACGCAGCTTCAACACCGACATGAACTTCAATGCCGCAAACAGACCCCCGCTGACCACCAGCGCAGTCGCCGGCCGCGCCAGGGCAAACGCCAGCATGCCGAGCGTGCACAGCATCAAGCTCAACACGAACGCTTGTTGTTGTGCCACCGGTTCGACGCCGGCAGTCAGCCAGGCGCACATGATGAAGAACAACCCCGCGCCCGCCAGCACGGCGCCGGCGCGCAAGGATCGAAACGGAATGACCGGCATGTCGGGAAGGTCCCCCTGATAGGACTCAACTCTGGCACGGCATCTTAGCCAGGTTTGCCACCGCGCATGGCAGTCCACCTGTCGCCGGTCAGGCGTCGTTGCGCCCGCCGTGGGCGCCGGTTCAGGCTGCGGCACAAAAACGACCAAGTGCCAACCCCGGACTTAACTGGTCCACCCGCACACAACCTGCTGACGGCCACCCGCGCAAGGCAGCTATCATCGGCAGATGACTCCCGTAATGCTCCCCTCGGCCCCGACCAGTTTTCCCGACAGCGCCGCCAGCTTCATGCTCGATGGCCCGGCGGGCAAACTGGAAACCATCAGCGACGTCGCCATGCCCGCTGGGGCGCGGCGCGGCGTGGCAGTGATCTGCCACCCGCAACCCCAGCAGGGCGGCACCATGCACAACAAGGTGGTGACCATGACCGAACGCGCGTTGCGCGAATTGGGCCTGGACACCGTGCGCTTCAACTTTCGTGGCACCGGCGAATCGGCGGGCGTGTATGACGAAGGCCACGGCGAAGGCGACGACCTGGCGGCAGTGGTGGCCTGGGTGCGCGCGCTGCGACCGCACGATGCAGTGTGGCTGGGCGGTTTTTCGTTTGGCGGCTACGTTACCTTGCGCAACGCCATGCGCCTGCAGGCCAACGCCTTGATCAGCATTGCCCCGCCCATCGGCATGCGCCCGCTGGACGACCTGGTGCTGCCCACCTGCCCATGGCTGCTGATCCAGGGCGAGGCGGACGAGGTCGTCGACCCGCAAGCCGTATTTGCCTGGATCGCCACGCTCAAGCAGCCACCCGAGCTGGTCCGCATGCCGAACACCGGCCACTTCTTCCACCGCCGGATGATGGACTTGCGCGGCGCGATCAAACACGCCGTGCGTGACTGGTTGCCGCCGCTGCGCCACGCGTAGACGCGTCCGCAGCCCTGATCCGCACCCCGCACAGACCGCTCCATGCCTGAAACCACGCTCCTGGCGCCCAGCGCCCGCTATCACGAAGGCGTCGCCGCACATCGCTGGGAAGCGGACCCGACCCAACTCGCCATGCTGCCGGAATTCGACCGCCTGCATGCGGCGCTGTCCACCGCTGCCGACTCGGGCAGTGGCCTGTTTGACCGGCTCAAAGCCCTGCTCGGCGCCGAATCCGCGCCCGCCATTCCCGGGTTGTACCTATGGGGCACCGTGGGTCGCGGCAAGACCTTTCTGATGGATCTGTTTGCGGCCAGCCTGCCGCACGGCGTCGCGCTGCGCCGGCATTTCCATCGTTTCATGGGTGAAGTGCACGACAGCCTGGGCGCGCTGGGTGAACGCCAGGATCCGCTGGTCGAAGTTGCCGCGCAGCTCGCCACGCGCTGCCGCGTGTTGTGCCTGGACGAGTTCCTGGTCAACGACATCGGCGATGCGATGATCCTGGCCAATTTGCTGGACGCGCTGTTCGCGCGCAACGTGGTGCTGGTCACCACCTCCAACACCCCGCCAGCGCAGTTGTATGCCCACGGCTTGCAGCGTGCGCGTTTCCTGCCCGCCATTGCCTTGCTGGAACAACGCTGCCACGTGCGCTTGATGGAATCCGCGCACGACTGGCGCCTGCGCGCGCTGGCGCAGGCACCGGTATACCTCACCCCACCTGGCGCCGAAGCGCAGCGCGCGCTGGAGCGCATCTTCACCAGCCAGGCCAGCGGCGAGGTACATGTCGGCGGCGCGCTGCACGTGCTTGGCCGCGACATTCCGCTGGTCAAGCGTGCCGACAATATCCTGTGGTTCGACTTTGCGGCGCTGTGCGACGGTCCGCGCGCGGTAGCCGACTACATTGCGCTGGCCAAGGCCGGCCCGACCATCATCGTCGCCAATGTGCCGCAGTTCACCGTGTACAGCGAAGACCCGGCGCAGCGCTTCGTGCAATTGGTGGATGAGTTCTACGACCATCGCGTCAAACTGGTGCTGTCCGCCGCCGCACCTGTCACCGAGCTGTACGAAGGCCAGCGTCTGCGGGCGGCCTTCGGACGTACCGAATCGCGCTTGATCGAGATGCGCAGCGAAGAATACCTGGCGTTGCCGCACCGCGCCGGGTGAGTCCGTCCGGGATCACGCCGACGCACTGCTAGAGTGGGCCTACCCCGGCACCGGAACCACCCGTGATCCTTCCTCTCGCCTTTGCGCTGTGGCTCGGCGCGCCGCCAGCGGCGGCGACCGCGCCGACGACGGCGGCCATCGCTGCGCCCGCCAGCAGCTTTGCGGCACGGGTCCTGCGCAGCAAATTGATCGAAGCGGGCAGCACCGGCCCGGCGTATCAGCAGACCTTGTGGGCGCAACTCAACGACCCGACCACCGACGCCTTGAAGGCCTGCATCCGCAGCAACGCCCCGGCCGACAAGTCCCCGTTCACCCTGGTCGCCGACGTGCGCCGCGACGGCACGCCAAGCGCGATTGAAGTCCAACCCGCCACACCCGTCGCCAGCTGTTTCGCCACCTGGTTTGGCACCAACACCCTGCCGCCGCCACCGACCCTGCCGGATACCGCAACCTACCCGCTCGAGATCGACGTCAGCATCACCCCGTGACCGCTGGACGACCCGCTGCTGGTCTGCGCGCGAGACGTAGATGGCCTGGCGTAACGCGGCACGCCTGCGCGCAACACGCTAGCATCGAACATCCCTGGTCGAGGAACCGCGCCATGCAACGCACCACACTCATACTTGCGCTGGTCCTTGCCGTCGGCGCGACCTTTCCACTGCACGCCGCCGACACCGCGCGCACGCTGACGCAGCAGGAGCTGGCGCAGGTCACCACGTGGCGGCGCGACATCCATCAACACCCCGAGCTCAGCAATCGCGAAACGCGTACCGCCGCACTGGTCGCCACGCAGTTGCGCAAGCTCGGGCTCGAAGTGCACACCGGCATTGCCCACACCGGCGTGGTCGCGCTGTTGCAGGGTGGTCAGCCGGGGCCGCGGCTGGCCCTGCGCGCGGACATGGATGCGTTGCCGGTCACCGAGCAGGTGGCGCTGCCGTTTGCCTCCACGGCGCACGGCACGTATCGCGGCAAGACGGTTGGCGTGATGCACGCTTGCGGCCACGACGCGCACACGGCGATGTTGCTCGGCATCGCCACGGCGCTGAGTGGCATGCGCAAGGATCTGCACGGTTCGGTGCTGTTCGTGTTCCAGCCGGCCGAGGAAGGTGCGCCGGCGGACGAGGAAGGCGGGGCTTCGCTGATGCTGAAGGACGGCGTGTTCAAGGATTTCAAGCCGGATGCGATGTTCGGCATGCATGTGGTCAGCGCCCTCAACGTCGGCACCGTGGCGGTGCGACCCGGTCCGACGATGGCCGGCTCGGACTGGTTTCGCATGATCGTGCACGGCCGCCAGACGCATGGCGCGATGCCGTGGAACGGCGTCGATCCGATCGTGACCGCGGCCGAGATCATCAGCGCCGCGCAAACCATCGTCAGCCGCAAGCTGGACATCGGCACGCTGCCGGCGGTGCTCAGTTTCGGCATCGTCGAAGGCGGCGCGCGCTACAACATCGTGCCCGATGCGGTGGAACTGCAAGGCACGTTGCGCACGTTTGACGCGGGCATGCGCCAGCAGGCCATCGACAACCTCAACCGCATCGCCACCCACATTGCCGCCGCGAACGGCGCCAGCGTCGACGTCGAGCTGCCAGTCGGCGACAGCAATCCGGTGCTGAACAACGACCCGGCGCTCGCCGCACGCGTGAAAACCAGCATCAGTGCCGCCATCGGTGCCGGGCATGTGATCGAGGCCAAACCGTGGATGGCCTCCGAAGACTTCGCCTACTTCGCGCAGCAAGTGCCCAGCGTGTACTTTTTCGTCGGCGCCACGCCACAAGGGCAGGACGCGAGCAAGGCACCCGCCAACCACTCGCCGAAGTTCCTGCTCGACGAAGGCGCGCTGAAGATCGGCATGCAGGCCATGCTGCAGGCCAGCCTCGACTATCTCAACGCACCGCAGGCGTGACGCCCGCAGCAACCGCCATCGCGCACGCCGCACTGGCCGGTTGCTGCAAGCCACGGTGATGGGCCAGCGTGCGCCTGTTGCAGGCGCCGATGATGCATGGCCGGCTGCCGCAGCAGACGCTGTGGTAACCGACCAGCCGGCCGATCACCAGCATGATCAACGCGCCGACGTGGCAGCTGGTCGACGTGACGCCAAGGCCGTCAAACCGGGGTTCGCTACCTGGCAAGCCGCCTCACTCCATCCACGCCGACGAACCGGCTCTTGGCCGGCTGCGCGTGGCGCAAACCACGCGGCCCGGGTCAGACTGACGGGGCATCAGTGCCCAGCCTGGACGGATGCTGCCGGCGACGCGAGTACGCGGTTCAGCGCTGGCGAAGACGCCCCACCGCACAAGGCCTACTTCGCCTTGCCCTGGTTCGCCACTGCCGCCGTCTTGGCCGCGATGGCGGCGGCATCGCCCAGGTAGCCATGACGCAGCGGCCGCATGCGGTCGTCGAACTCGTACACCAGCGGCACGCCGTTGGGCACGTTCAATTCGACAATCGCGGCATCGGATATGTTGTCCAGATACTTGATCAGCGCCCGCAGCGAATTGCCGTGCGCGACCACCAGCACGCGCTGGCCTGCCTGGACTGCCGGCGCCAGCACTTCATGCCAGTAGGGCAGCACGCGGGCCACGGTGTCTTTCAGGCATTCCGTGTCCGGGATCTGGTCCGGCGCCAGTGCGGCGTAGCGCGGGTCGTTGACCGCCGTGTTGGCCGCATGCTCCAGCGGCGGCGGCGGCACGTCATAGCTGCGCCGCCAGAGCTTGACCTGCGCTTCACCGTATTTTGCCGCGGTGTCGGCCTTGTTCAACCCGGTCAGTGCGCCATAGTGGCGCTCGTTGAGACGCCAGTCGGTGAGCACCGGCAGCCACATCGCATCCATCGCCTCCTGCACGCCCCACAGCGTGCGCACCGCACGCTTGAGCACCGACGTGTGCGCGACATCAAACGCGTAGCCGGAGGCCAGGAGCAGTCGACCGGCTTCGGCCGCCTCCGCCTCACCCTGGGCGGTGAGGTCGACATCGGCCCAGCCACTGAAGCGGTTGTCGAGATTCCATTGCGACTGGCCGTGGCGAATGAACACGAGTTTGTGCATGAGCTATCCATCATCAAGGTGCGCTGAGCCGGCGATGGTGGAGCGGTGGCCGCGCAACGTCAAACCCGCACCATGCCACAGGTCATGGCAACCTTCGCTGCCGGCACGGCATCTCAGGCTGCGCAGCAGACGTTTGACGTCACGCCGCACGCAGCGTTAGATGCACCGCGGACATGACACCTGACGCAGAGTTTTCCCCACCATCGCGTCACCAGCCCCCACCCACGGAGACTGCCATGCATCACATTTCGCGCACCTTGCTGCTCGCCACGCTGGTCCTCGGCCTGCCCGGCCTGGTCATGGCGCAAAACGGCGACATCGACAAGGTCAATGGCTCGGTACTGGTCGAAGCCGGCCAGAGCGCCGGCGACGTAAGCACCGTCAATGGCTCGGTCCACATCAACGCCGATGCCCACGTACGCGACGCCAGCACCGTCAATGGCTCGATCCAGCTTGGCGACCACGCCACGGCTGACGCGCTGGATACAGTCAACGGCAGCATCAGCCTGGGCGCAAACAGTCGCGTCAAGGGTTCCGCCGCCTCAGTGAACGGGCGCATGCAACTGGGGCCGGGGGCCGAGGTTGGCGGCAAGTTGCACAACGTCAACGGCACCATCACGCTGGATCGCGCGCACGTTGGCGGCGGCATCGCGACCGTCAGCGGCAACATTACCGTGGGCGCCGACTCGCGCGTGGAAGGCGGCATCCTGGTCGACAAGCTCACCGGCTGGTTTCACTGGAACACCACGCCCCCGCTGATCGTCATCGGTCCGCATGCCGTGGTGCAGGGCACGCTGGAATTTCGTCGCGCCGTGGTGCTGAAGGTCAGCGACAGCGCGCAGATCGGACCGGTGCAGGGCGCGACGGTGGTGAAGTTCAGCGGCGCCACGCCGTAGGCCAGCGCGCGGTCAAGCCACCTGCGCGCACCACGATGGGAAGCGGCCCGCGGAAACTATCCCGCCCAATGTGCGCCCGCCCAGTCTCTTGCCGCTCCGTAGGGCGGGCACGGCCCGCCGCTCCGTGGAATTTGCAACCGCACCGCCAACACAAAAGCCGGCGGGCAGTGCCCGCCCTACGCCAAGCCACGCGCGTGTGCGCCACGATGTCGAACAATTCGCCGAAAGCCGTCACGCACGACGTGCGCCCTCACGACTCCACATCCCTGCGTAGGGCGGGCACTGCCCGCCGCACCGCCTGCATCCGCCACCATATCGCCAACACAAAAAGCCGGCGGGCAGTGCCCGCCCTACGCCAAGCCACGCGCGTGTGCGCCACGATGTCGAACAATTCGCCGAAAGCCGTCACGCACGACGTGCGCCCTCACGACTCCACATCCCTGCGTAGGGCGGGCACTGCCCGCCGCACCGCCTGCATCCGCCACCATATCGCCAACACAAGAGCCGGCGGGAAGTGCCCACCCTACGCAACCTGGTCGACGTGCGCAGCCGACTGGTTGCCCTAGGTCAGCCAGTCGCGGGGGCGCAAGTAATCGGCCAGTTGCGCTTCGGCTGAGCCGGGTTCCGGGGTGTAGGCGTATTCAAAACGCACGCGCGGCGGCAGGCTCATCAGGATCGATTCGGTGCGCCCGCCCGACTGCAGACCAAACAAGGTGCCACGGTCGTAGACCAGGTTGAATTCCACATAGCGGCCCCGCCGGTACAGTTGGAATTCGCGCTCGCGTTCGCCGTAGGGCGTGTGCTTGCGGCGTTCGACGATCGGCAGATACGCATCGAGAAAACCCTGCCCCACGTCACGAGTGAAGGCGAAGCAACGCTCGAACCCGCCTTCATTCATGTCGTCGTAAAACAGGCCGCCGACCCCGCGGGTTTCGTCGCGGTGCTGCAGATAAAAGTATTCGTCGCACCACTGCTTGTAGCGTGGATAGACCTCTGCGCCATACGGCAGGCACAGCTCGCGCGCCACCCGGTGCCAATCGCGGACATCTTCGTCGTAGGCATAGAACGGGGTCAGATCGAAACCGCCGCCGAACCACCACGCCGG
>DAITPL010000101.1:0-8038 GCA_036833615.1 Rhodanobacter sp. | reverse complement strand
CACGACACGGCGTTCGCGATCTCCACCATCTTCCTGTTCAACGTGATCGCGGTGCTGTTGTTTCCATTGCTGGGACACCTGCTGCACATGACCGACCTGGGCTTTGGCCTGTGGGCCGGGACAGCCATCAACGACACGTCGTCGGTAGTCGCGGCTGGCTACAGCTACAGCAAGGCGGCTGGCGACTTCGCCACCATCGTCAAGCTGACGCGCGCCACGCTGATCATCCCGGTGTGCCTGGTGTTGGCGTTGGCGGTAGCCGCAAGCGAACGGCGCAAGCTGCAGGCCAGTGGCAGCGGCGGCCAATTCAGTCTGGCCCGCATCTTCCCGTGGTTCATCCTGTGGTTTCTCGTCGCCTCGGCGATCCGCACGATGGGCCTGATCCCGGTGGCGATCCAGCCGGCACTGCATGTCGGCGCAGAGTTCCTGATCATCGTCGCGCTGACCGCGATTGGCCTGTCCGCCAACATCCGGCGGATGGTCTCCAGCGGTCCACGGCCAATCCTGCTGGGCCTGAGCGTATGGGCTGCCGTCGCAGTCAGCAGCCTCGCCGTCCAACAGGTGATGGGACAGTTGTAGCGGCAGGGAACAAGCCCAGCGCATTGCGCGGCCGCGATATTCCGGTACGAGTCCGCAAATGCAACAGCCGTAGGGCGGGCACTGCCCGCCGCACTATCCGCTGCGCGGCGGGACGGCGGAAAGCGCAAGGGACGGCGGGCAGTGCCCGCCCTACACCAGCAACCACCCAACACCGCCATTCGCGGCCCCAGCTCCGTAGGGTGGGCACTGCCCGCCGCAGCATCCATCGCGACGGCGCGACGGCGCAAAAGCGCGAAAGCCGGTGGGAAGTGCCCGCCCTGTGCGCATGACCCAGCTGCAAGGGCCCGTCCGCACGCGCAAGCCTCAGTGGCGCTTCTGTTCGGCCAGTGTCAACGCCACCTTGTCGCGCAGGTACACCGGCAGCGCCAACTCCGCAGCGACCGCGCGGCCGGCCAGGAACTCCGGTACCGCCAGCTCGGCCACCCGTGCCGCTTGCGGATAGCGCTCGCCATCGGCGGCACGCAATGTGCCGGTCAGGCGGGTCGACAAGATATCGGCGTAGGTCGCCCAACCACTGCCGACCACACGCCACGCTGTCGCCGGCGGCAGTTGCAACTGGGCAGGTGTGAGCACGCACTCGGCCGTCAACTCGTCCAGGCCACCTTGCGCATTGCGGCGGTAACTGGCCGCGTAGATTTCGCCCATGCGCGCATCGATCACGGCCAGGATCGCGGCATCGTCCGGTTCCGCTTCCAGCGCCAACGCGGCCAGTGAGGACACCGCCACCACCGGCAGCTCCAACGCCAGCGCCATGCCCTGCGCCAGCGCCACGCCAATGCGCACGCCGGTAAATGCCCCCGGCCCGCGCCCGACTGCAATGACGTCCAGCGCGTGGCGACTGATACCGGCCTCGGCCAGCAACTCGTCGGCCATCGGCAATACCAGTTCGGTGTGCCGGCGCGGCGCGATCTCGCTGCGTACCAGCATTTGATCGCCATGAACAAGCGCCACGGAACAGGCTTCAGTAGTGGTTTCGATGGCGAGCAAATTCATGGTCGCCCATGATAGCGGCTGGCGACCCGATCGACGCGGACACATGCACGCCCCGCACGATGCGGCGGCAATGGCAGTCTCCGACGGGCCGGTGAGCCCATGAAGTTGTTCCCGGCTACACACCCCATCGCGTCACGGCACACACGCGGTGACTCATACCGGAAAGGCAATCGCGGCATCCAGCAATTCTTCGGCGCGCGCACCCACATGCGCCAGGACGTCCGGATAGATGACACGCTCTTCCTTCTCGTCATGGCCGTCGAGCAGGCGCAGGAACCGGCGGCGGCTGAGCGGTTGGTCCAGCTCGCCCAGGTACTGGCGCAGGTAGGTGTGCTCTTTCAGCAGCCCCGTGACCCAGGCTTCGCGCCCACCCGCGGCGAGGTAGGCCGGGAACACCAGCTCTTCCTCGATCCGCAGGTGGCGTTCCAGCGTTGCGCGCAACCAGCCGTCGGCAGTCACATCGCCGGCCAGTGCGCCGCCCAGTGCCGCTTCGATCACGGCATGGTCACGGCCAAGATAGGCCGGCAGGTCGAATGGCCGGTCGCTGCGTGCAACCAGCACGGCGAAAGCTCCTGGCGCTGCTGCCAACGGATGCCAGAACAACGTATGCGCGCCGGTTGCCGGCCCGGACCACGCGCCGGGAGCAAAGCCTGCGTGCACGATGCGCCGCTCGCCAACGGGCAGCGCGTCCAGCAATGCCGCCAGTGCGCCGGCATCGGCTACGGCAACAGCGATCGCCTCTTCCAGCAGATCCGAGCGCAGATGCTGTGGTGCCTCGGCCTGACCTTTGCTATCGGCGTGGACTTCCAGCTCGAAGGCACTGTCCGGCCCCATGCGCACCACGCGCCAGCGGGTGCCCGGAGCGAACCAGCGGTTGTCCTGCACGGCCAGCTCGACGTTCGTCGTTCCGCTGGCGCGCAGGTACTCGATCGCGAGCGTCCCGCCGGTCACCCACAGCCGTTCCCAGCGATTGATGCGCGGCGCATGCCACTGGCGCAAGCGTTCCGGCAAATTGGCCAGGGTATACGGGCGTGAGCGCCCCAACCGGCGCGCCTGTTCCGGTTCGACATCCTGCCCGGTGGTTGCCGCATCGGTTGGCGATGGCGTGGGCGCATGCGGGTGGCTGGCAGACGGGTCCACGGTCATTCCGCTGCTTGCGGTCGAAAGAACTGACGGTGCAGTTCGTGAATTTCGTCCACCAGGTCCGCAGCGGGGCCATCGACTTCGACGCCGTTCAATACCTGCTGGATCGACAGGTCGCGCACCCGCCCGCGGGGAACGCCCCACTCCGCCAGCCAACCCGCCAGTTGCAGCGCGGACGTGGCGTAGACGATGCGCCCCAGCCCCACCCAACCGTGCGCCGCCGCGCACATCGCGCAATGCTCGCCCGACGTGTAGACAGTCGTGCGCGCCCGCTCGGCGGGCGAAAGATGCGCAGTGGCCCAGCGCGCCAAGCTCATTTCCGGGTGGTGGGTGCGATCGCCGCCGTGGATCTGGTTGTAATCCTCGATCAGCACCTTGCCCTCGGCGCCCACCAGCAACGAGCCGAACGTAGGACTGCCGGTTGCCAGTGCCTTGCGCGCCAGTTCAATGCAGCGGCGCAGGTATTGCAGATCGCGGTCGGTCAACATGGCGTGCTCAAGATGGCGATCGCGTGGATCGTTCCACGGCCAACCTAGCGCAATGGCCGGCGGACGCACTGATACCGGTCATGGCGTACGTGTCCCGCACGCAGGATGCTGGTGCTCGCGCCCGGTACGCCGGACGCATGCACCTGCAGCCTGCGCCGACCGTGGCCCGATCCCGACCGCGCAGCTGCTCGCCAACCGGAGGCAACCCATGTTGATTGAATCGATCCGTGAACTGGCGCAGTTCGGCGCCGGACACTTCACCCCCGTCACCCTGGCCCGCACCGAGCACAGCGACATGAAAGTCGTTGGCCTCGAAGCTGGCCAGGCCATTCCGGTGCACCACCCGAACAGCGATCTGACGATGATCGTCATCGAAGGTGAAGCCACGCTGGTGGCCGGCGACGAGGAGCTGGCCCACGCGGGTCCCGGCGCCGTACTGCACGCCAAAGCCGGCGAGGCGCGTGGCATCCATGCCGACCAGCGCACCATCCTGGTCGTCGTGGCAAGCCCACCACCTACGCCGGCAGACCACCGCGAACTGGCCGAACACTTCGCCAAGGGCACGTGGCGCTAGGACCCGTACCGGGGACACTCCCGGCCGCGGAACCATGGCGCGGGCCGCCTCCACTGTCCGTGATCTGGATCGGCAACTGCGCTCAATGCGTGGCGCACAATCCATGCTTTCCGGAAACGCAGAAGGTGGCACATGGATACGGAGCTTCTCAGCCGATTGCTCGCCGCCCAGCACCGGCACATTGACCAGGGCGTCGAGGGCATCGTTGACGGCAGCGGCGAACCCCAGGCGTTGGTGGCGGCGCTCAAGCTGCTGCGCGAACACGTGTACATGGAAGAAACCGCGCTGTTTCCGCCGCTCGTCAGGGCCGGTCTGGCGATGCCGGTGTTCGTGATGCAGCGTGAGCACGGCCAGATGTGGCCGCTGATCGTGCGCCTGGAAAGCGCGTGCGCGGCTGGCACCGTCGTTGACGACCTGCGTGCGGACGCGCGCCAGCTGCTGCAGCAACTCAAGATCCACAACCCCAAGGAAGAGCAGATCGTTTACACGGCGGCCGACCGCTACACACCTGCCAGCGCGGACGCGTCGCTGGCCCAGGCCATGGCCGCCGCGCGCATGCCGGCAGGTTGGATCTGCGCGATGGCGCCGCACTGACGCTGCGCCACGCCGGCCCGGGCCGCGCCGCAGAACAATCGTTTCGCGCGGGCGACGCAATCCTTTGCAAGGCTGCGTGGCAATGATCTTCTCTGGCCAGCGCCAGCACTTCGTTGGCTACAGGCCCGTGGATGCCAATGCTGGTCTGTGTCGAGCCGGTCGGAAATGACACCACAACCTTTCATGAGACGGCGAACTGATGACTGGCCGCGGCATCCTGTGCGGGACCGTCAGCTTCGGGTCGGCGGAGGCCCGCTTCTGGGTGGAATCCTGCCAGCGTCACACGCCCGGCAGCATGCGCTGCAGCACCCGATCACGACGGATGAAGTAGTGATACAACGCCGCGGCGACGTGCAGGCCCACCAGCGGCAGAATGGCGTATTCCGCGACCAGCACATGGATGTCGCCGGTCCAGCCCCAGCCGGCGGCGCGCGTGCCGATCAATGGCGGCACGTCAACAAGCCCGAAAAACGTGATCGGCATGCCGCGATACGAAGCATTGACCCAGCCCAGCAGCGGCACGACGGCCAGCAGCAGGTACAGCAGCCAGTGGATGACGCGGGCCGAGCGTACCTGCCACGGCGGGACGCCCGCCTCCGGCGCGGGTTCGCCATGGATGGTTCGCCAGATCAGGCGCACGACAATGACGCCGAGTATCAGTACGCCGATTGAAAAGTGCAGGCTGATCAGCGTGGTCACCGGCGTGTTGCGGCCGATGTGCGGCATTGTCCAGCCGACGATGTACTGCGCGACAAGCAGCGCGAAGATAAGCCAGTGCAGAACTATCGCGGTGCGCGTGTAGCGGCCCTGCGTACTGATGACCATGGCCTCTCCTGTTGGTGGTTCGCAGCGGTTTCGACGATGCCGGCAAACTTTACAACAATTGCCAGCCTTGCCCGGTGCGCAGCTGAATGCGCTCTCAGCGTAATCCGCAACGCAACGGAGACCGGACTCAGGCAGAACGAATGGCCGAGGTTTCTTGCGGTTTTCACGCTGCCACGATGGGTACGGCGCGAAACTAACCCGCTCACCCCCACGGGTTTTTCATGCCTGTCAGCACGACAAAGGAGAACCGGGATGGTCAGCAAGAATACGATCTGCCTCTGGTACGACGGCGCCGCGCTGGACGCCGCGAAGTTCTACGCCGCGACCTTCCCGGACAGCACGGTGGGCGCGGTCCATCGCGCGCCTGGTGACTATCCGGCGGGCAAGCGGGGCGATGTCTTGACGGTCGAGTTCACGGTGATGGGAATCCCTTGTCTCGGCCTGAACGGAGGTCCGGAGTTCAAGCACAACGAGGCCTTCTCGTTCCAGGTGGCGACCGACGACCAGGCCGAAACGGACCGCCTGTGGCACGCAATTGTCGGCAACGGCGGCCAGGAAAGCGCTTGCGGATGGTGCAAGGACAAGTGGGGATTGTCGTGGCAGATCACGCCACGCGCGCTGACGGCCGCGATCATCGATCCGGATCAAGCGGCGGCCAAGCGCGCGTTCGCAGCCATGATGGAGATGAGGAAGATCGATATCGCGGCGATCGAAGCGGCACGACGCGGCTGACGCTGTCGATGCCAGTGCACCTTGGGAGCGACTGGGCGCTGGCTTGTGTCGACCGATGACCGCGCCGGCGGTGCTGGGCACGCGCCCGGTCAGGGCTCGGTTCCCCTGACGAGTACGGGACGCGGAAGGCGCGGTACACCCGATTTATTGCCCGAGACGGCGTTGGTTCCAGCGCTGGTCGTCCCGGGCCAGCCAGGCGAGAAAATCGGTGCGCATCGCCGCACCCAGTTCGTGGCCAGTCGGATAGAGCTTTGTCAGGTGTTCGATACCGAGGCGGGTGAGCCAGTCATCGGCCCGCTGTGCCCAACTCGCCGGGAGCTTGTCGTCGTGCGTGCCATGCGCGATGTAGCCGCGCAGCGCGGACAGTTGCTCCCGACTGGCCAGATGCGGTTCGAGTTCCGGCAGGATGCGGCCGGCCAGCACGGCGAATGCGGCGACGCGTTCGGGTGCGGTCAACGCCACGCTGACGCTGAGGATGCCGCCTTGGCTGAAGCCGGCGACGACGGTGTGCGCCGCGTCGATGCCGTGGGCCCGTTGCAGTTGTCCGATGAAGTCGATCAACGTGCGCCGGCTGGCGTCGGCCTCGCTGGCCACAATCTGCGGACCGTGGCCGGTGAAGGCGACGCGGAACCAGCCAAACGCTTCCGGCCCCAGCGTGATTGGCCCGCGCGGCAGCACCACCAGCGTGTCGCCGTCGACCTCCGCGCCAAGCGCGGCGAGGTTGCCCTCGTTGCCGCCCACACCGTGCAGCAACACCAGCAGCGACGCCGGCCTGGCCGGTGGCGGTTGCAGCGTGCGGAATGCCAGCGCAAAGGCGGGATCGACCGACAGCGGTGGCAAAGTCTTCATGCGGCATCCTCCAACGAAGTTGCGGCCGCGTCCGGCAGACCAAACACGAACGAATCCATCGACAGCACGCCATAGGTCATGCCGCCTTCGACCAGGCGCGGCGCGTCGGTGTCGGCGCTGGCGCCCACGGCCACCAGCAGCGGCAGGAAGTGCTCCTCGCTCGGATGCGCGCGCTGCGCATGCGGCGCACGGCGACGGTAGTCGACCAGCGCTTCGACATCGCGCGCGGCCACCGCGTCGCCGATCCAGTCGGCAAACTCCTGCGCGTACTCCGGGTCACGAATGTGCTGGCGGAATTCGTACAGGTTGTGGGTGAGGCTGCCGGAAGCGAGCACCAGCACGCCACGCTCGCGCAATGACGCCAGCGCCTGGCCCAGTCGCAACGCGCCGGCCGCATCGATGTCATGCGGCAGCGACACCTGGAACACCGGCATGTCGGCCTGCGGAAACAGGTAACGCAGCGGCACCCACGCGCCGTGATCGAGGCCGCGGCGGTTGTCGAGCGTTACCTCGAAGCCCACCTGCGCCAGCAGCCGCGCGGCGTCCTGCGCCAGCTCCGGCGCGCCCGGTGCGGGGTACTGCAATTGATACAGCGGCGACGGGAACCCGCCAAAGTCGTGGATGGTTTCCGGCGCGGCACTGGTGCCGACGCGCACACCTCGCGTCTGCCAATGCGGCGACACCACCAGCACGGCGCGGATGCCACGCAGCGCTTGACCAACGGTGCGCAGGTTTGGGCCAAGCACGCCTGGCTCCAGCGCGAACATTGGCGAGCCGTGGGAGATGAAGAGCAAAGGGGCGGTGGTCATGGTGGATTCTCCATGGGGCAACGGGCGCGCATGCACCCGTTGCGGTGGGATGGCAGCGCTGTGGGGTCAGGCCTTGCGGCGCTGGTTCCACAGATGATCCAGGCTGAGCGTGCCGGCACCGTGGGCGGCGAGCATCAGGAAACCGCCGGCCATCGCCGCGTTCTTCCAGAAGTTGGTCGCCTGCGCAACGTCGCCGAAATCGGCGTGGAACAGCGCGGCACTGGCGAGCGAGAACACGGCGAGCGCAAGCGCGATCCAGCGGGTGAACGCACCGGTCAGGATGGCCAGGCCACCGCCGAGTTCGAGCGCGATCACCAGCGGCAGCAGTGCACCAGGCAGGCCTGCCGCCTCCATGTACTGCTGGGTGCCGGCGTAACCGGCGATCTTGCCCCAGCCGGAGATGATGAAGATGAGCGAGAGGCCGATGCGGC
>DAITPL010000100.1:0-8135 GCA_036833615.1 Rhodanobacter sp. | reverse complement strand
CGTTTCGGTAAGGGAGCTTGAATTCGTTGAAAATTCAAGACCGTCGAGCGAAATGTTCTCGTGCGCCGGATTCTTGTAACGCACGACTGCGGCAGCAGGAAATATCGGTCGCACTTCGCCTTTGGATGGATTCATGTATTCGCTCCTGCCGCCTGCGTGATTCGCCGCATGCAATGCAATCTTGGAATGTATCTGGCGCAGCGGCCCCGTTCAAGGATACACCCGCCCGCTCGCACTGGGCGCCGCGGCGACAGTCCCTGCGATGACCTCAGGGCGCGATCCATTCACTGACAGCTACCAGCGTGCCGGGGTGTGCCGGATCAAGCCGGACAATCTTCGCGCCTTTGGCTGCATAACGGTCACCAGGTCCCAAGGCCAAAGCCGGGTACATTCCCGGGTTCATATCATTTTGCGATACGTCTTCCATGCGCTCGAGGAGATAATCGCGATAGTAATCGTTGCGGTTCTCCGCCACTGCCGCGTTCAGCAAACTCATTGCATAGAACGCCTTCAGCCTGGTGTTCGGGTAATCGCGACCCAGGCCACGGGTGCGCAACCACGCACGGGTCTCGAAAATCTTGTAATGGGACGCCGGTTTCAATTCATAGGGGTCGGCAAAGCGCAGGCGACTGGCCAGCTCACCAGGCTCAGTGGATGTGGCCACGGAAATTGTCCTGCTCGGCAGGATGATCTGGCTTGCCTTGGGCTGATTGGCAATCAGTGCATCCAGCACCATCTTCGCGTCGCTGCCCGGCCAGACGATCAAAGTTTGCCTTGGATCAGCCCCGTTGGCGCGCAGCGCCGCGTCCAGCTCGGTGCGGTCACGGAACATGATGGTACGGCTGGCGGCTCCGTCTGGGCCGAGCGCGTCCAGCGTCTGCGCAAACACTTGCGCCGGTACCTGACCGAAGGAGTCGTGCGCAGCGAGCTGGACAATGGGTTGCTGCCTGGCATCGGTCCGGCCGATGTAGGTGGCAGCCGTCTTCGCTTCGAGCACCAGACCTGCCGAAAGGTACATGGTGTAACCCTGCTCCGGCGCCGGCCACGCCGGCAACTCGGTATCCGGGAACAGACACGGAATACGATGCCCGTCGCAAAACCTGGCCGGGCCATCCCAGGACCCATGGACGACGCCGCCCACCAAGGCATACACCGGATTGGCCTGGTAATGCCTGTCGAGCTGCGCTTGCCAGGTGGACTCTGGCCCCTGCACGTCCCAGACGTCCAGCGCCCATTTGCGATCCGTCGCAATGAACTCCGACCGGTTGTTGATCGAGAATCCTGGCCGAGCCACATTGTACGCAAGATGCTCGTTGCGCCATTTGACATAGGCCTGCAACGTATCGAGCATGGCCGCCCGCTCGGCGGCAGGCACGTTCGCGGAGAACACCGTGGCCAGCCGCACTTCCTTCTGGTCAACGCCCGGATCGATATGCGCGGAAAGTGTGTGCAGATACGCGTCCAGCGCCGCCACATCAGCGTCCGTCAGCCGATAGCGCGGCATGATCGTCGCCAAGGGCTCCCCGCCGGCATCGACCCCGCCACGCAAGGTGGCTCCCAGGCTCTTGCGTGTATAAGCCGGGCGCATGTGTGGTTGGTGCAGCCGGGCCGTGTATCTGTCGGGTTGCACTTTGCGGTACATCGGCGTGAACAACCGCTGGCGATCCAGCTTGCGCGGCGCGTACAACAGTGGTGCGTTGATCGGTGGTGCGTAATAGCCACCTTCGCTTGAACCCAGCCCGCTGGGACGATGACAGTTGACGCACGCAGCCTGGCGCCCCGATACCGGCACGTCGCCTTGCGAAATCCCATGCACCGGATCGCCAGCCACGGTAATTCCATCACGATACAGGCGCTCGCCCGCTGCCACCGGGTCCGCCACGCGTTGCTGATTGACGCTGGTGCCTGTATCGACGCCGGCGCCCGTAGCGACCGTTGCATAAGCCACAAGCAGGCAAGTCACAATGGAAATGGATGCCCATCGCGTGCGCGCGACAAATCGTCGGTATTGCATCCCAGGCTCCAGGTTGACCGGTACACGAAACGCGCAACCGGTGAAATTCGATATGTTCACGCCACCCGGTTACCAGCGCGACCGCTACCCCGGTCCCGCCTGGCAAGCGCACCGCTCAGCGTGCGCTCGCCACGACCATCTTGATTTGATTTTCCAACTGCAGTGCCGTCGTCATGCCATCAATGCGCAGCCACTCCCCCTTCTTTCCGGCGCGAATGAAGGTTTCAGGCCGATGGAACATTCTGTTGTCCGCCGGGTCGGAGGCATCGAACGCTGCCTGTACCTGCCTGGTCTGAGCCAAGGTACCGGTCATCAGCTGCCAATTTGCCGGTGGCGGACCGAACTCCCGCGAGTAACTCAGCAACCGTGACGGTGTATCCCGATCCGGATCGGTGGTAATGGTGTAAAAATCAATGTCAATATCCGCCTTGACCAGCTTCTTCGCTATGGCGACAAGCTGCGCCGCACGCACGCCACAGATGGTGGTGCACGATGCGTAGAAAAACTGTACCAACACCGGCCGGTCACTCGTCAATACTTCGTGCAGAAGGACTGGTGCGCCGTGTTGATTTATGAGGGTAAGCGCTGGTACCGAATAGGTGTGCCAGGTGCTGACCGCAGGTCCCGACGACATTGTCTGATGCATCGACATGTCGTGCATGGTTTCGGCCGGCATCATGTCCATGGCCCCTGAAGGAGATGTGACATCCGCGGCACTGGCGGAGACCGCAAGTTGCAAACCGAGCACAAAGACCGTCCCGACCATCCAGCCCGTTACGCGAATCCAGTTAAACATACGCATCGCAATATCCTCAGGCTGTCTTTTGCGAAAATCGTGAGGGTGGCGGAAAAATCACCACCACCCTCACACCTCCCCCGAACTAACTCAATGAATCGCCCAGATTGCCTGGATGTGATGTACCGGATCGAACTGATAGGTACGCAGGCGCAATGAAGGCTCGTAATTCATCTCGAAGTTTACGGTCCACTCGCCAAGCACATCGCCGTTGGTTGCCTGCTCAGTTGCAAAGCTCGATTGTTGTGTGGTGGTCGCAGTATCCAGCTGATAGTTGAATGTCTGGCTTTCCGCCTTCTTGACCGCCCGGCTATTGCTCAAAGACGTGAGGGAGCTCTTCAGCAACGGGTCCATCGACTTGTGAGCCATTGTCTTCTGGTCGGTCATGACCACCTGGGCTTCTGTCGTGGCCGAGATCGTGGCGGTGGCAGACTTCTCCGCTGCTGGAACCACGACAATCGATGGTTGGGTGTCCAGTGTCCAGTACGCCCGACCAAACGTGAACGTATCGCCATCGCCACCAATCGGGTGGGCGCTCTGATACAGGTTTTCCCAACCACGCAAACCGCCGAAGTTCACCGCACCGTAACCATGTGCGAAGTAGTCACCGTTGAACAACTTGACCTTCAGCTTGGTGCCGCGCATATGCCACTGTTCCAGGATCGGCTTGTTGGCCAACCGTGAAAAGCCCTTTTGCTGGCCGTAGATCGAGTTGTTGAGGTACGCCAACGTCAGATCAGCATTCGGATCCGGCGTAATGCCATCGGGCAATTGCAGGCGGTTCTGCCACTGATAGTAAGCCCGCTCATACTCGGCCATCACCGCTGTGTTGTAGCCTGAGCTCTGCAACGTCTTCAGGGCAGTCCACATCCGTTTGGCCGGAGCCAGGTCGCCAATGAAGGAAATGGCGTATGCCTTGCTGGCCGGACTGGACATGATCTTCGGGCCAAACGAGCACTTCGCTCCCTCCAATGGGTTGCCATACACATCAGCCTCACCAAAAACCACGGTGTGCGCTGGATGGGTATCGCCCGGCTCGAATGGAACGCAGTTCACCTGCCGGAAGACGTTGCGCTCGACGTCGGGAAACCGCTGCACATTGTTGTCACTGAATGCAGCCACCTTGCCGGCATTTTCCATGACCGCGATACGGCCAGGGTGATTGCGCCAACCCCAGGTGTAAATCAACTGGAAAAACCTGGCCGGTGGCATCTTGAGGACAAATACGTTTTTGGTGCCATCAACCATGGGGAAGAACGTACCATCCATCATCACCTGGGGAAGCGCATCGCCCAACTCGGGGTCACTGTTGAACAGTTCCAGTGGCGAGAAATCATCGTTGCCCCGATTCAGGACATCGACTACATACGTGATCGTCCATGGCAGGTCCTTGTTCTCCGGTAGAGCCATGATGGACGTATCGATGTAGGAGGTATCCTCTTCGATATGCTGGCCAAACCAGACCTGGTGCACCGTAACGTTGCCGCCAATGGGCGTCACGCCATCTTCAGCGTAGATGGGCATGACTGTCTTGACCTGGTCACCACCGGCGATATGCAAAATCGGCATACCGCTGTAGGCCCGTCCCGGAATATCGTTGCCCTCCAGAACGTCAAGCCCGCGCTGGATCATCGCCTGGTCGAAGTACTCCGGATGATAGTGGTAATTCGCCTGGTCATACGGATTGCCGGGCGCGTACGATCCAAATGCCTGCTTCCCTATGTACCATTGCTTGAACACGGCTGCCAGATCATCGCTGGGCGACGTCTTGTCCGTAAGCGGGGTAATTTCGGGTGCCTTGGCGTGCAGGTTGTACGGGTTTTCCGGCGTCGACGGCAGTGTATTGATAATCTCCGAGCCATCGATCGACTTGACGTTCTCGTAAACATTAGGCAGCAGATTGGAAGGGTTGACCCACGGATCCGTCGCATCGAACAGACTGGTTGGCGTGATATACGTGGTGCTGTTGGGCCCATCCGGATTATCAATCTTGGTCCAGGCGCTGGGCGGCAACATCGGTGATGGCATGCGCGTGGCTGGTGGTGGTGTTGGTCCCGGGCCGGCCTGGGCAAATACATCGCTACTGGCCATGGCAAGAAACAGGACTGTCAATGACAGCCCGGTTGCAGTGCGTCCTCTGAGCAAGTTCATTACACTCTCCCCTATAGGAATTCGATTACTAGCGGTGCGGTTGCCCTCCACCGGCAGATGGAGGGCTTCGCCACCTCACGCAACGCGATTGTTGAAACTCATGCCGGGCGCACCAAGCGGACGCGGGCCAGCACGGCGCAGCGGGCCACTGACGGGCTGGCCCGGGAACACCGAACTCACCCGCAGCACCGCATCGTCCGGTTCGATATTCGCGGGAAAGCCACCCCACAAACCCACCGTCTCGTTGCCGTATTGGATCAGGTCAACCAGCGCTTTCGGCATGGGGTGATGGGTATGCCCATGCATCCGCGACGCCACCAGCGTGCTGCTTTCCCCGGACATGCGCACGAAATCCCACCCCTTCTTGGGAATGCCCATGTGCCTGGCAAATACGCGCAGCCGTGCGGTCGTATCGTATTGCGGGTCGCTGGTGATCGAAATGATGTGCACATCCTTCCCCAGCTTTGAGCCGAAGCGCTTGGCAATCGCCAACACCTTCGCCACCACCGGGAATGCTGCTTCATTTCTGATCGACATGTAATGAATCATCACCACCTTGTCCTGGACCAGGTCCTTGTACAACTTCAACGTCTTGCCTTCACTGGTTTCAACACTTACCTCGGGAAACTCACCACTGCCCTGCAACATTTCGGTGTCGAGGGACTTCTCACCTGCATACTTTGGCTTCTCTTTCGCAACAACGTCGGTTGTTGCAGCTGCGGCCGCACCAGCCAGCAACAATCCGGCCGCCCCGCTCGAGAAGTTGACCAGGAATTTACGCCTGTTATTCATTGGAATCCCCTATTAGCGATTATCGAATTTACGAACCAATCAGCCGATCGTCTTCCCGGCGGGAGCGACCGCCGCAACGGGCTCGGTCGAATTGTCCCCAATCTTCCAGGTAGCCATCATCGCGTGGTCTTCATGCACGGTATTGTGGCAATGGATGATGTACCGGCCAACGAAGTCACGCCAACGGCCGTAGAATTTGATCTCGTCGCCTGGGCCAAGCTGGTAGGTATCGTGGCGTCCATAACGAATATCTCCCGGAAGCACGGGCTTGCCGTTGAATTCGAGAATGATGCCTTCTTCAAAGTGGGTATGAATGGGGTGCGACCACGCATCACCATCGTTGCGGATCGTCCAGATTTCGGCGTCCTCTTTGTTGATAAGCGCATCGACCCGGTCGGGATCCATCAGCTTGTCATTGATCGTCCACAGACCATTGGTGTAATCGAACTTCCACTCGCGCTCAGCCTTGACTGCACTGAGATCGACAGGAGGCATCTCCCGGAAGAACTCCGGAATGCGGCTTGGATCATTATTCACCGGCCCGCCGACGACATCAAAGCGCATGATCAGGTCGTTGGTCTGCAGATACCGCCCGGTTTGACCCGCACCATCCACACGCGATTCCAGGCGATTGGTCAGATAGAGCTTGTCACCGTTTTTGTACTTGGAGAAATCGACAATGACATCGCGGCGCTGGGCGGGCCAGTAATCCACATAGTCCTGCACCGTCAGCGGAGCCGGAATGAAATTGCCGTCGTTGGTGATGATGACCACCGGTTCGGGTGTCTTGCCATCCCTGGTGAACGCCAGCGAATAAAGCCGGGACGGGCCACCATTGAGTACGCGCAGACGATACTTGCGGCGCTCTACCCGAAAGAACGGCTGAATTCTGCGGTTGACGGTGAAGCGGTCGCCAATCATGCCGTTGACCGTATACGTCGTATTTTCGGAGTCGTAACCACCCCGTCTTTCCGGGTTTACCCTCGGCACCGCCCCAACAAAGTCCCATGCCGCCTGGCCGTTCTTGTCGAAGGCAACGTCATGGAGTATCAGCGGTACATCGTACTTGCCGCTCGGCAGGCGAAATGCACCCGGAGTGGTGTCGTTCTCGTTATTGGAATCCTGCTTGTCGAAGTTCAGGTAGAACCCGGTCAATCCGGCGTACGTGTTCGGTGCGGTGAAATCCAGGCGATGGTCGTGGTACCAGAGCGTGGTGAGCGCCTCACGTGGGTCACCGACCAGGTTGTTCAGTTTGTCGCAACCAGCGTAGACACTCGGGTAATGGTGATCCCAGAACTCGCCCGGGAATGTAAAGTCGGCGGGAAAGCCGTCACTTTCCGATGCCTGGTGACCGTTGTGGGTATGGATCGTGGACGAAGGAAGCGCAAACTTGATGTGGCCTTGCCCAACCGGCGGCAAGTGATTGATACGACGGATAAGCAAGGGTTCGCCATAATTGGCGACGAAAGTTTCACCAGGAATGATCCCGTTCATGCCATAGGACCAGGACCCCTGGTTATATGGGAACTGATCGGAGTACTCCCACAGAACTTCGGAAAGTTCCTGGATGTAGTACTTCTTCGGCACAAAATCGTTCCAGCGCTGATGGGCCTGCGGATCCGGTGGCGGATTGAGTTGGCTGAGCGGTACGGGCTTTGCAATCGGCATTTGAAACAACGGCATGGTAAATGGTATTACCGGCGGGCTGGGATTGCTTTTCCACGACGGCACCCAGCCTTCCGGAAACATCAGCCCATTGGTCGGCGGCGGATCCACTTGCGCCAGTGCCGGATGGAGCAAAGCTCCCGCACCTGCCGCGGCACCGAGTTTCAGCGTTAACCTTCTAGTAACCATAACCCCCTCCTGATTGGCGATAAGTTGCGGGCGCACTTACCCGTGCCCGTGCAACTACGGACTTGCACTATCGATTTGGCGTCAAACGAAACCCCCACCACCGCAGCGGCGCACCGCCCTGGCCTTCCGCAGATTATGCGAAATTCCAGAGCCGACCAATTCGCGCGTCGCGCGCGCCGCCGACCCGACTCCATTGCAAAGCTTTGTGGATTCCCCCCGAGTCAGTCTCCCCCCGACTCGCGCACCAGAACTTACGCTTGTCCGTACCACATGTCAACGCCCGGTGAACATGCGGCAAAAGCACACAGGCAGGCACCAACGCGCTGCGAGCCGATGGAATGGTTTGAACGGTATCCGGAGAGTGGAGATTGAGCCGTTTCGAGGGATACACAGCCGGCGTCCGGCGCGGCACCAGCGATCCCACGAACGGGAATATTGATGACCGCGGCGGCCGATATGCGCTGGTGGAGATCCAAGTGAAGTAACCTGCACGGTTCTCATGCTCACCGCCCGCTTTCATGCTCGTAT
>DAITPL010000099.1:0-8150 GCA_036833615.1 Rhodanobacter sp. | reverse complement strand
TCGGGATGACGCTGGACTACGTGCCGCCGGTGATGCCCTGAGGGCAAGTGTAGGGCGGGCACTGCCCGCCGGCTTTCGCAGCACATTGACGAAGGACGGCGGGCAGTGCCCGCCTTACGAAACGGCAAGCCTTGGACCACCCCGCGCCCGCCGCTACAGCTCCCGCAGTGCCGTGGCTACCGGCAGGCGTGCGGCACGCACTGCCGGGAACAGGCCGCCGATGAAGCCGATCGCCAGCGCCCACTTGATGCCCAGCCACAACAGCGCCGGCGACACCTGGAACTGGAACACCACCTGGCTGAAGTTCGAGCCGAGCGTGGATGCGGTATAGCCGTTGAAGATCAGCCAGCTGATCAACCCGCCGAGTACGCCGCCGAGCAGCGCCAGCAACATCGTCTCCAGCAGCACCGAGACCACCACGGGCATGCCGCGGAAACCAATCGCGCGCAAGGTGGCGATCTCGCGCGCCCGCGCGGCGATTGCCGCAAACATGGTGTTGAGCGCGCCAAAGATCGCGCCGATCGCCATGATCACGCCGACGGTGATGCCGACCACGCGGATCACCTTGGTCAGCGCCTCGGACTGCTTGCTGAAATATTCGCGGGTGGTGCTGACGTCGACCTTCAGGCGCGGGTCGCTGGCCAACGCCGCCTTGAACGCAGCGAACGCCTGCGCCGAAGTCAGGCGCACGGTCACCGATTGTGCGCTGCTGCCGCGGCGATAGGCCGAGGCCACCGTTTGCGCGTCACCCCACAATTCGGAATCGTGCGAATCACCGGTCGTGAATTCACCGACGATGTTCCATTCCTGGCCAGCCAGGCGCAACTGCCTGCCCACCTCCAGCCCGGCAAACTGACGCAGCGCACCCTGGCCCACCACCAGCTCGCGCAAGCCGGGTTTGAAGCGCCGCCCCTGCACGATCTTCACGTTTGGCCGCAACGTCCACGCCTCGTCACCGACACCACGAATCTGCACATTCGCATCCACGCTGGGATCGCTGCGCTTGGGCAGGTTGGCCACCACCGACAATTCGGCCGAGGCCACCGGCTTGCCATCGGCGCCACGCACCACGCCGGGTGCCTGGGTGATCACGTTGACGCTGTCGCGATCGAGCACCGAGTTCAACTCCGCATTGGAGCCACCGCGCAGCACGATTGCGGTGTCATCCGCCCCGGTCTGCTGCAGGGTCTGCTGAAATCCCTCGCCCATTGCCAGCATCGCCACCAGTACGCCCACCACGCCGGCAATGCCAATGACCACGACCAGCGACGCCCCCACCCGCTGGCGCAGCGTGCTGATGCCGACTCCGGTGATCGACAAGGTTTGCCGGCCACGCCGGGTCAGCCCCAGCCACAATCCAAGCAGCACCAGCAGCAACACTACCGCCGGCCACGACAGCTGCGACCAGATCAGCAGGCCCGCGACCAGCACGGCAACCAGCCCGAGCCCACGCAGAAATGAGAGAAGTTTGCGCATGTCCGTTCTCCTCAGCGACCGGCCAGTGCATCGACAATGTTCAGCCGCATCGCCCGCCACGCCGGCAACGCGCCCACCACCAACCCGATCACCACCATCAGCCCGATGCCGACAGCCCAGCTGCCGGCACCGACCGATGGCAGGTTGAGCATGCCGCCACTGCCCTTGCTGACCGCTGGCGCCAGCACCGCTGCCAAGCCGACGCCGATGACGCCACCGAGCAACAACAGCAGCACCGATTCGGCCAGCACCATCGCCAGCACGCTGGTGCTCGAGAAACCTATGGTCTTGAACACCGCCAATTCGGACGTCCGTTCGCGCACCGCCTGTGCCATCGTGTTGCCGGTCAGCAGGATCAGCGTGAAGAACACCGCGCCCATGATCGAACCGACGATCAGGCCAATGTCACCCAGCTGCTTGGCGAAGGAGGCGCTGAAAGCCTGCTCGGTCTGCGTCTTCGTCTCGTGGTCGGAGTTGGCCGACAGCGCATCAATTGCCTGCGCCACACGGTCGGCCTGGGCCGGGTCGGTCAGCCGGTCCACATACCAGCCAACCGTGCCACCACCGAACGCATTGGACTCGTCAAAATACTTCCAGTGCAGCATGAACAACTGGTCCAGCCCGTTCGCCGCATCCTTGCCCACGGTGTAGATGCCGGCAATGTCGAACGTCCAGGTCTTGTCGCCGTTCTTCTGCGGGAAGATGGTCGACTGCAACGGCACCTTGTCACCAACCTTCCAGCCATATTTTTTTGCCAGCACCTCGCCAATCACCGCACCAGTGCGCGTGGCGTCAAACACCTTGCGCTGGTCCGCGGGCAAATGGATTTCCGGATACAGATCCAGGTAGTTCGGGCTGACCGCATAGCTGAACACGAAGTTCTTCGGGTCCTGGTAGATGCCGCCAAACCAGTTCGCATGGCCGACGTCGCGCACGCCGGGGATCGCGGCAATACGCCTGCCCAATGATTCGGGCAGCGGCTGGATGATCGAATAGCGCGACGACGTGACCAGCCGGTCGACGCCGGCAATGCTCTGGCTGCCCGAGTCGAACGCGGTGCGCACCGCATCGAGCATGCCGAACAGCAAGAACGCGGCGATGATCGAGACCAGCGTCAGCAAGGTACGGGTCTTGCGCCGGAACAGCCCCGCCCAGATCAGGTGAAAATATTTCATGACCGCCTCCTCACGCCGTGGCCGGTTCGACCAGGGTGCCCTTGTCCAGATGCAGCGTGTGGGTGGCGTATTCGGCCGCCTTCGGATCGTGCGTGACCATCACGATGGTCTTGCCGTGCTCGCGGTTGAGTTGCTGCAGCAATCCGAGCACGTCTTCGGCGGATTGACGATCGAGGTCACCGGTCGGCTCGTCGCAGACCAGCAAGGTGGGGTCGGAAACAATCGCGCGGGCAATCGCCACGCGCTGTTGCTGGCCGCCGGACAGTTCGCCCGGCTTGTGCGCGGCGCGATCGGCCAGACCGACCAGTTGCAGCGCGATCGATGCATTCTTCTTGCGTTGCGCACCGGACAGTTTGGTCAGCAGCAGCGGCAATTCCACGTTGCGCTGCGCCGACAACATCGGCATCAGGTTGTAGAACTGGAACACGAAGCCGACGTTGGCCGCGCGCCACCGCGCCAGCGCACCACCGCCAAGCTGGTCGATACGCTGACCACCAACGCTGATGCTGCCGGCGCTGGGCGCGTCCAGCCCGCCGATCAGGTTGAGCAAGGTGGTCTTGCCCGAGCCGGAGGGACCCATCAAGGCGAGGAAGTCGCCCTCGGCAATTTCCAGGTTGACGTGGTGCAACACCTCGACCTTCTGCTTGCCGCGTACATAGGTCTTGGCGAGATCCCGGATGTCGATCAGCGTACCCATGGCGGTTCTCCGATGGTTGTCTGGTTTCGTGGTGGGAACGCACGCTGTGCGCGATGAGTCACCCTGCATGTCGAAAAGAGCATCGCGCACGCAGTGCGCTCCTACACAACAGCAGCGTTACGGCTTTTGCACCTGAACGTCCGACCCATCACTCAACTCTGCGGGCGGCGCGACCACCACGCTGTCGCCGGACTTCACGCCGGCCGGCAGCAAACGCAAGTCGCCATAACTCTGTGCCGCCGGTTGTACGGCGCGCTGGCGCACCTGCTGGCCATCCAGCACAAACACCACACTGTGCCCGCTACGTTGCACGATGGCCGTGGCCGGCACCAACACGCCTTGCGGCGCACGCGCGGTGGTTACCGGTCGGGTTTCCAGGAATGACACACGCACGCCCATGTCCGGCACGATGCGTGGATCCTTGCGTTCCAGCGCCACGCGCACCTTGACCGTGGCCTTGCCGCGGTCAGCGGTGGGCACGATGGCAATGACGTGCGCGGGGATTTTCCAATCCGGATACGCGTCAAGCACGGCCTCGGCTGGCATGTTGGACTTCACGCGACCGATATACGCCTCGTTCACGTCCACATCCACTTCCAGCGAATCCATGTCGACGATCGTACCCACGCCGGTGCGGGTAAAGCCGCCGCCCGCGGAGAACGGCGAGATGATCTCGCCGACCTGCGCATTCTTGGTGACGATCACGCCGGTGAACGGCGCGCGCACCACGGTGTAATCGAAATTGACCTGGGCCGCCGCCGCCTGTGCCCGCGCCACCAGTCCCTGCTTGCGTTGCGCACGCAGCTGCGCGGCAGCAGTGACGACCGCGGTGCGGGCCTGCTCGGCGGTTTGCCGCGCCACCAGGCCACGACCCACCAATGTATCCAGCCGTGCGGCATCGTGTGTGACCTGGGTGAGTTGCGCCTGCCCTTGCGCCACCTGCGCCTGCGCTGCCTGCTCGGCGGCCTTGGCGGCATTGAGTTCGGCGCGATAGCCACTGTCGTCGAGCCGCGCCAGTACCTGGCCCTTGCTGACGTGGTCGCCCTCCTCGATCAACACCTCGGTCAACGTGCCGGTGATCTGTGCCGAAACGGTGGCCTGCCGGCGTGCGGTGATGTAGCCGGTAGCCTGCAGCACTGCGCCCGCCTCGCTGTCGGCACTGGGCGCTTGCGCGACCGCGGTCTGCACGTCGATGGCGCGCTGGCCGAGCCACCACCAGAGCGCTCCGCCGAGCAACAGTGCGACCACCAGGCCCACCGCGACAATCCACGGCCAGCGCGGACGCAGCCGGGGCGCGTCCTCGCGCTGTTCGCGGTCGATGCGCAATTGCTTCAACAGCTCGGCATTATCCACACGAACTCCCGACGTACTTCTTCAGCGGCGTGACGCACCAGGCATGGCAGGCATTGCGGAGCGGAGACAGCAAGGGCAGAGTGTGGCATCAGTCATCGTCGGTGACATGTATCACCCTGCCCCGGCGCCGCGCAGTTTGCTACGCTGACAACATGAACTATTGCTTCGCGCCACCGCCCATGCCCAGCCTGCCGATCAGCGGCAGCGACCAACGCTTCCCCGTCCGTCGCATCTTCTGCATCGGCCGCAATTATGCCGAGCATGCACGTGAAATGGGGGCCGAGGTCGAATCCGGCACGCCGCTGTTTTTCTGCAAGCCGGCCGACGCCGTGGTCAGCGACGGTGCGGACGTGCCGTACCCGTCGCGCACCCACGAACTGCACCATGAAGTGGAAATGGTGGTGGCGCTGGCCGGCGGCGGCAGCAACATTGCAGCCGGACGGGCCGCGGCGCTGATTTTCGGTTACGGCGTCGGACTGGATCTGACCCGGCGCGACCTGCAGCGCCAGGCCAAGGCCAAGGGGCAGCCGTGGGATACCGCCAAGGGCTTCGACCACTCCGCACCGCTATCTGCACTGCGACCAGCAGCCGAGGCGAACGTGGACGGGCACACCGTGCTGCGCCTGAGCGTCAACGGCGAGCCGCGCCAGCACGCCACGCTGGGCGAGATGATGCACGACGTGCCGCACATCATCGCGAGCCTGTCGACGTTGTTCGAACTGCAGGCCGGCGACCTGATCTTCACCGGCACTCCGGCTGGCGTGGCCGCACTGCAGCGCGGCGACCAGCTGCACGCCGAGCTGGCCGGCGTGGCCACGCTGGACACCCGCATCGTCTGAAGGCTGGACGTGAGCGGTTTTTTCTCCACGTGGCAGCTCTTGGCGTTACAGTCGGCGCGCCATCCGGCGTAACCCCAAGGAGCACCCAAGATGAGCATGCTGCAAGAGTTCAAAGCGTTCGCCATGCGCGGCAATGTGATGGACATGGCCGTCGGTATCGTCATCGGTGCCGCGTTCGGCAGGATCGTCAGCTCACTGGTCAGCGACGTCATCATGCCGCCGATCGGCTGGCTCACCGGCGGCATGGATTTCTCTGCCATGAAGTGGGTCATCAAGCCGGCCGACGACAGTAACCCGGCGCACAAGGTCGCCGAAGTGGCGATCTACTATGGCAGCTTCATCAATACCATCATTACCTTCATCATCGTGGCGTTCGCCATCTTCATGGTGATCAAGCTGATGAACCGCCTGCAGCGAAAGCAGGAGGAGGCACCCGCATCGCCGGCCGACGTAGTCCTGCTCACCGAGATTCGCGATTTGCTGAAGAGCCGGCAATAACCGGAAACCGCAGCCACGTAGGGCGGGCACGGCCCGCCAGCTTTTTACGTCACGATCACCCGCAAAGCGGCGGGCAGTGCCCGCCCTACGGTTCGCGTGACGGCTGGTGTGGCTCTGGCTCTTGCCGTTGTAGGGCGGGCACTGCCCGCCGGCTCTGCGCGACGATCCCGAACAGAAAACGGCGGGTGGCGCGCTCCACGACGGTTTCTGCCGCACGTGACTTCTGGCCCAAGCAGCAGTTGTCAACACCGCCATAATCGGAGTTTCATCTGCGGAGTGCTCCGATGCGCCGTCTTGCCTTGTCCTTGTTCGCCGCCGGCCTGCTGGCCAGCGGCATCGCCTGTGCCGCCGATACCACGATTCCCGCGACGGCCATCCAGATGGCCGCGCAACTGCGCGACCAGGCGTTGCATGACGACACCGCCTACCGCATCACGGCCTCGCTGACGACCGAGATCGGTCCGCGCCTGGCCGGGAGCGATGCCGACGAGCGCGCGCGTGACTGGGCCGTGGCGAAGTTCAAGGAACTGGGTTACGACAAGGTCTATACCGAGCCGGTCACCTATCCACTGTGGCAACGCCGCAGCGAGCACGGGGCAATCGTCGCGCCATTTCCGCAACCGCTGGTGCTGACCGCGCTCGGCTATTCCCCCGGTACGCCGCAAGGCGGCCTTACCGCGCAAGTGGTGAAGTTCGACACGCTGGAAGCACTGAAGGCGGCCGATCCGGCCAGCATCAAGGGCAAGCTCGTCTACGTTGGCTACCGCATGCAACGAGCAAAGGATGGTCACGATTACGGCATGGGCTCGGCGGTGCGCACCACCGGCGCGGTCATCGCCGCCAGCAAGGGTGCCGCGGGTTATCTGCTGCGCTCAGCCGGCACGGACGCGCACCAGCGCATTGCGCACACTGGCGTTACCGGTTTCCGCGACCCGAAAACCGCCATCCCGGCGGCGGCGCTGTCCAATCCCGACGCCGACCAGCTCGAACGCGTGCTGGCCTACGGCAAGCCGGTCATGGTGAAGCTCGATCTGGATTGCGGCATCGTCGGTGAGTACACCGGCGCGAATGTCATCGGCGAGATCACCGGCAGGAAACATCCCGATCAGGTCGTCGCCATCGGCGGCCACCTGGATTCGTGGGACCCCGGTACCGGTGCCATCGACGATGCGGCCGGCGTGGCCATTGCGATGGCCGCCGGCAAGCTGATCCGCGACCTGCCGCAGCGCCCCGACCGCACGATCCGCGTCATTGCGTTTGCCAATGAGGAAATGGGTTTGTGGGGCGGCCGCGCGTATGCGGACAAGCACGCCACCGACGTCGGCAAGTTCCAGCTCGGCACCGAATCCGATTTTGGCGCCGGCAGGATCTGGCGCATGAGTGCCAGCGTGAAGCCAACGGCCCGCGCTGCAATCGGCGAGATTGCCAAGGTGCTGGCACCCCTCGGCGTTGCCTACGATGCCAACCGCCCGGGTGGCGGCGGCTCGGATCTGTCGCAAATGCATGCCAAGGGCATGGCGGCGTTGTCGCTGACCCAGGATGGCACGCACTATTTCGACTGGCACCACACCGCCAACGACACGCTGGACAAGGTCGACCCGGCCGAGCTGGCGCAGAACGTGGCGGTCTACGCGGCGTTCTCGTACATGGCCGCGCAAGCGCACGGCAACTTCGGCTCCGCACCCGGCGCGTTCGGGAAGGATGGCGCTGGCGAATGAGCCGCGCCCCAACGCTGCTATTCCCGCTCACCCGCCTGATGCAGGCGGGCATCGGGGCGGTGCGGCGCTTGACGGCTGGCGGGGCGCAAACGTTGTTGCAGCCGGTCCATGTAGAGGTAGATCACCGGCGTCAGATATAACGTCAACACCTGCGAAAACACCAACCCGCCGACCACTGCCAGACCCAGCGAGCGACGGGTTTCCGCGCCAGCGCCGATACCCACGGCGATCGGCAGGGTCCCGGCCATCGCCGCCATCGTGGTCATCATGATCGGGCGAAAGCGCACGCGGCACGCATCGGAAATGGCTTGTGCTGGCGCCATGCCCTCCTCGCGCTGCCGCTCCAGCGCAAAGTCGATCAGCATGATCGCGTTTTTCTTGACGATGCCGATCA
>DAITPL010000098.1:0-8187 GCA_036833615.1 Rhodanobacter sp. | reverse complement strand
CATGGCGCAAAGTCTCGCACGCCACTGCGGCTGGCGGAATGCCGCCTGTTAACATACGCGTCTTGTTTGCCAGTACGGTTGATAGCGTGATGCGTGGCCAGATCATCCTTTCGCACGGCTCCAACTCCAGCCCGGACGCGACCAAGGTCAGCGCCCTGGCGATGCTGGCCGAATCGCTGGGTTGGGCGACGCAGCGACCGGACTATCGCGAGGACGATGCCCGGGGCCACGCCGGTTCGGTGGCCCCGCGGGTCGCCCGGCTGCGCGCCACGATCGAAGCGCTGCGTGCAGCGCCGGTATTGGTTGGTTCCAGCATGGGCGCATTCGTGTCGGCACTGGTGTCGCTGGATGTGCCGGTTGCCGGCTTGCTGCTGCTGGCCACGCCCAGTGCCATACCTGACTATCCACGGGTCCTGGACCTGCGGCGTGGGGTGCCGACGCTGCTGGTTCACGGTTGGCGCGACGAGGTGTGCCCGGTCGCCGGTGTGCAGAGGTTTGCCGCGCGCTACCGCGTGCCATTGCTGGTGCTGGACGATGATCATCGTTTGAGCGCCAGTGTGGACGCCATTGCCGCGCAATTTCGTCTGTTCCTCGACCGGGTGGCGCCTGACGCATGACGGCCTACTTCGCCACGTGCCCGAAAGGGCTGGAATACCTGTTGCGGGACGAGCTGGTCGCATTGGGTGCCAGCGAGGTACATGAAACGCTGGCCGGTGCGCATTTTTCCGGCACGCTGGAGACAGCGTATCGCGCGTGCCTGTGGTCGCGTCTCGCCAGTCGCATCCTGTTGCCGCTCGGCGAATTTGACGCGGCCGACGACGACGCATTGTATCGCGGGGTGCAAACAATCGACTGGAGCGGGCACCTGGCAGTGCACGCCACGTTGGCGGTCGACGCGGGTACCGCGCTGAGCAAGCTCACCCACAGCCAGTTCATTGCGCAGCGCGTGAAGGATGCGGTCGTCGATCAGTTTCGTCAGCGCGACGGTGAACGACCAGGTGTGGATACCGATGAGCCGGACGTGCGCATCAACCTGCGATTGCGGCGCGACCGCGCCACCGTGTCGCTGGACCTGGCCGGCTCACCACTGCATCGGCGTGGCTGGCGCGAAGTGCAGGGCGAGGCGCCGCTGAAGGAAAACCTGGCTGCGGCGATGTTGCTGCGGGCGCACTGGCCGGAGATCTACGCGGCCGGGGGCGCACTGCTGGATCCCATGTGCGGCTCGGGCACGTTGCTGATCGAGGGCGCGTTGATGGCGGCCGATTCGGCGCCGGGCCTGCATCGCAAGTATTTCGGCTTCCTTGGCTGGCAACAACACGACGCCACGCTGTGGCGCAGCTTGCTGGACGAAGCCAGCCAACGCGCCGAGGTGGGCCTGCGCGCGTTGCGCAGCGTGTTCTTCGGCAGCGACATCGATCCACGCATGGTGCAGACGGCCAAACGCAATGCACAGAGCGCGGGTGTTGCCGGCTTTTTCACCCTGGGCAAATGGGACGCCGCGCAGCTGGTACCGCCGGCGGGAGTGGCGTCAGGGCTGGTGATCACCAACCCGCCATACGGCGAACGCCTTGGCGATCGCGCGCAGATGCCCGCGTTGTACCGTGCCCTCGGCGCCACCTTGCGGCAGCACTTTGTCGGCTGGCACGGTGCGGTGCTGGCGGGCGACGCAGAGCTGGGGCGCGCCATGCAGTTGCATGCCGACAAGCGGTACGTGCTGTACAACGGCGCGCTGGAAACCGTACTGCTGACGTTCGACATTCAGGCGCGTGACGAAACCCCGCGCGAACTGAAGCCGCTGTCCGCAGGCGCCCGGATGTTGCAAAACCGCCTGGAGAAAAACCTCCGGCGCCTGCGCAAGCGGGTGGTCAGCGAGGGCATCCATTGCTGGCGCGTATATGACCAGGACATGCCCGAGTACGCGGCAGCGATTGACATCTATGGCGACACCCGCGGCGACGATCATCTGCACATCCAGGAATACCGTGCGCCTGCCGCGGTGCCGGCCGATGTCGCGCGTTTGCGCATGCGCGAGATTGCGCGCGTGGCCGGTGAAGTGCTTAACGTGCCGCGCGAACGCATTGCGCTGAAGACCCGCGAACGGGGTACGGGTGGCTCCAGGTACGGCAAGTTCGATCAACGCGATGAATACTTCGAGGTGGAAGAAGCCGGGCTGAAGTTCCTGATCAATCTGACTGACTACCTCGATACCGGCCTGTTCCTCGATCACCGCCTGGCACGCGCGAAGGTGCGCGAACTTGCCGCCGGGAAGAGTTTCCTCAACTTGTTTGCCTACACGGCCAGCGCCAGCGTGTACGCCGCGGCCGGCGGTGCACTGGAAACCACCAGCGTCGACTTGTCGGCGCCGTACATGGAGTGGGCATCACGCAATCTCGCCTTGAACGGGTTCACTGGCGCCAGCCACCGCTTGATGCAGTTCGATGCGCTCGATTTCCTGCGCCGCGACCGTGGCCGCTACGGGCTGATCTTCGTCGACCCGCCGACGTTTTCCAATTCCAAGCGCACCGGCGACTTCAGCGTGCAGCGTGATCATGTCAAACTGCTGGACGCCTGCGATGCGCACCTGACGCGTGACGGCGTGATCCTGTTTTCCAACAATTTCCGGCGCTTCAAACTTGACCGCGCGGAGCTGGAACAACGCTTTGACATCGAGGATTGGACCGCACCGAGCATCCCCTTCGACTTCGCCCGGCGCGCCGGCATCCACGGTTGCTGGCTGTTGCGCAAGCGTCAGCCTGCCGCCGGTGCCAGCCCCTGGGATACGGCGCAGATCAAAAAGTAAACCCTTCAGTTCACATTAAGCGAAAGCAGCCGAACATCAACGCCGTACTGAGGAGAACGCGTCATGAGCATACGTTTGGTGGGTAGCGGCAAGCTGATGATTCTGGGTGTTGCCCTTGCGGCCACGTTGGCGTTGCCGCTGGGCGCTGCGGCGCGCGGCTGGGGCGGTCATGGGCATCATGGTGCGTATCGTGGCGGTTACTCCGGCGCTTATTACGGCCACGGCGGCTATGGGCATGGTTCGCATTATCGCGGGGGTCATTGGGAAGGTGGACGCTGGATCGCCGGAGCCATCGTCGCTGGCGCGATGATCGGGCTGATCAGCGACGTGACGCGCCCGGCGCCGGTGTACTACGGCTCGCCGGTGGTCTACAGCCAACCGGACGTGGTGTATGACAGTTATTACCCCGCACCGGTGGTGCGCCGGCGCGTGGTAGAGACGCGGACGATTTACGAGGACCCGTACCAGACGCGTTACATCGGCAGTGATTGGTAGGACAGGCGGCTGAGTCTGCTGCACAGGCAAAGCGCCCGGCTGGTCCGGGCTCTTTGCATTTCGGGCGCTGCTGTGGGCCGTCGGTCCGTCGGCTTGGCAGTCGGCGCAGCGCCCTTGCCGGGCTTGACTTCACGCTTCGGGCCGCGCGACCGGCGCCTGGTCGATTCGGCTGACCGGCCACGCGAGGTGGCTGAGTTCGAGCATGCACCGTTTGCCGGTTGACAGCGGCTTGGGTGCGCGTCGTTTGCACCGGAACGGGTTCGGGTGTAATCGAAGAGGCTGACAGCGTGCAATCACAAGATGTGAATGCCGCCGGGCGCATGCTTTCACTTTCCATCCGATGCTGAGCGGTCGTGGCTGGGCCGTGTCAGTGCAGTCTTTATGGAGCTGTCTTTGATCATCCCTTCACCCGTGCGTGCCGAAGCAGTCGGGCCACGGTTTCGACGCATCCGTCAGCGCACGTTGGACTTGTGTGCCAACCTGAGCGCCGAAGACCTGCAGGTGCAGTCGATGCCCGATGCCAGCCCCGGCAAGTGGCACTTGGCGCACACCACATGGTTCTTCGAGCAGTTTGTGCTGGCGCGCGACACTACTTGGGTGTCGCCCGATCCGGCATTCCGCTTCCTGTTCAACTCCTATTACCAGACGGTCGGACCGATGCACGCGCGGGCCCGCCGTGGTTTGTTGTCGCGCCCGTCGCTGGACGCGGTGCGGGCGTATCGGGCACGCGTGGATGACGCGGTGAGCGAGTTGCTGGCGCGCCGCAGCGATCCAGATCTGGCCACCCTGGTGATCCTTGGCCTGCAGCACGAACAGCAACACCAGGAGTTGCTGCTGACCGATATCAAGCACGCGTTCTGGTGTAATCCGCTGCAACCGGCATATCGCTCGCCACTGCCGGAGGCTCCCGCGGCAACGGCGGCACCATTGCGTTTCATCGGCGGGCGCGAGGGCATTGTGGAGATCGGCCATCGCGGCGATGGTTTCGCGTTTGACAACGAAACCCCACGCCACCGCACCTTGCTGCAACCCCACGCACTGGCCAACCGGCTGGTGACGAATGGCGAATATCTGACCTTCATGCGCGAGGGCGGCTATCGCGAGCCGACGCTGTGGCTGTCGGACGGGTGGGACACCGTGCAGCGTGAGGGCTGGCAGCACCCGTTGTACTGGCAGGACGACCTGGCCAGTGAGTTCACCTTGGCGGGTACGCGTGCGCTTGATCCACACGAGCCGGTCTGTCACCTGAGTTACTACGAGGCCGAGGCGTTTGCGCGCTGGGTCGGCGCGCGCCTGCCCACCGAAGCGGAATGGGAATCGGCAGCGGAACGCGCGGCGGTCGCTGGCAATCTGCAAGATACGCAACGCTTCCAGCCGCGGCGGGCGAGCGATGCCGACGGCATCCAGCAGCTGTTTGGCGATGTGTGGGAGTGGACCGCGGCGCCTTATGTCAGCTATCCGGGCTTTCGCCCGTTGCCCGGCACGTTGGGCGAATACAACGGCAAGTTCATGTGCGGGCAATGGGTGTTGCGGGGCGGATCATGCGTCACGCCGGCGGATCACATCCGCGCCAGTTACCGCAATTTCTTTCCACCCCATGCCCGCTGGCAGTTTGCCGGGTTACGACTGGGACAGGACCGATGAGCAGTGTGCAACCGTGTGGCGCAAGTGGCGACGATACTGGAGTGGATGCAAGTGAGGTGCTGGAGGCCGCGCAACGTGGCTTGAGCCTGAAGGCCAAGCGCCTGCCATCCTGGTTGTTCTATGACGAGCGTGGGTCGGCGCTGTTCGACCAGATCTGCGCCCAGCCGGAGTATTACCTTACCGCGTGTGAGTTGGCACTGATGCGCGAGCACGTGCAAAGCATTGCCGATACCGTGGGCAGTGAAGTGCGTCTGGTCGAGTATGGCAGTGGCAGTGGGCGCAAGACGCGGCTGTTGCTGCAACACCTGAAGGCGCCGGTGGCGTATGTACCAGTGGAGATTTCCCCGGCGCCGTTGTGTGCGAGCATTGCGCGACTGGCGGAGGAATTTCCGCAGTTGCCGCTGCAACCATTGTGTGCGGATTTCAGCAAGCCGCTGCGTCTGCCGGTCGCACCCAGCGCGCCGCGGCGCACGGTGATCTACTTCCCCGGCTCGACGATCGGCAACTTCGAGAGCCGTGAGGCGGCGGAGCTGTTGCGCAAGATGCGCACGGAAATGGGCGAGGCCGGTGGCATCCTGATTGGCGTGGACCTGAAGAAGGATGCGGCGCGCATCGAGGCTGCGTACAACGACCGCGCCGGGGTCACGGCGGAGTTCACGCTGAACCTCCTGGCGCGCCTGAACCGCGAGGTTGGCAGCAACTTCGACCTGTCCGCGTTCGCGCATAGGGCGCGTTACAACCCGATGGCGGGCCGGGTGGAGACCCAGTTGGTCAGTCGCCGCGCCCAGCAGGTCAACCTCGGGCGCACCCGGGTCAAGTTCAAAGCCGACGAGGCGATCCAGGTCGAGTACAGCTGCAAGTATTCACTGGAAGAGTTTGCCGCCCTGGCTGCCAAGGCGGGACTGGCGGTGGAGCGCGTGTGGCTGGATGCGCAACGGATGTTCAGCGTGCAGTATCTGGTACGTGCAGGCACGGCGGCGCGCTGAGTCACTGCGGGAATTCGGTCCGCCGCTCCGGACTTTGCATGGCGGGTACTGCCCGTCGCTCCTGTATCAGGCGCCACGCAAACCGAAGCCGGGAAAGCCGGCGGGCAATGCCCGCCCTACGAAGCTTGGCTCGCGTGACATGGTGGGTAGCTCGCGCTGTTGTAGGGCGGGCACCGCCCGCCGCTCCCGCCCTCGTATTGCGACGTCGCCGAAATTCGGCGGGCGGTGCCGGCCCTACATCACCGTGAGGCGGGGCGGCGTGCTGGCTGCAACTGGACGTCCGCGCACTCTCGCTACTTCGCTCCGTACAACACGCGCACGTCCGCCGTGAGTGCGGCCTGACTGTCCGCGCGGGCATAGAACATGTGGCCACCGGGATAGTTCTTTACCTGTACCCGCGTCGCGTCGCCCATCGCCGGCATCTGGTCGACGATCAGTATAGAGGCCATGAACGGGCAGGACAGGTCATCCCATCCATGGGCAATCAATACGCGCAGACCCGGGTCGTTCGCCACGGCTTCACGCAGTTGTGTCACCGAGCCCAGGTTGGCGTCCTCGTCTTCGTGCCACAGCTTGTTCACGGCGTAACTCAGTGCGTTGTAGCGACCGGCGTGCTTCCAGCCGACCGTGCGCGTGACGAAGTCGACCATCGCGCTGGTGGTCGGCGCGATGATGCCGTTCAGGATCGGATCGCCGGTTTGCTGGCGCGGTGCGTTCGGGAACGGATCCCAGGCGGTGACGTTGGAATCGTAGCGGCTGCCAAGCTTGCCTTCGGCGCGATATACCTCGCGCAGATACGCCTGGGTTTCGATGCGGCCACCGGAACGTTGCACGAATACCGGATCGAGCCCGGTCAGTTCCGTGACCTTCGTGATCATCGCCGCCGTGGCGGCGGGATCCGCCCGGCCTTTCAGCAGCGTGCTGGCGTAAGTGGTACGGGTGTAGTCGATGATCGGCGCCATCGTGGCGGCGCTGAGTTTGTGCTCACGCTCCAGATGCGCGGCGGCAATCGAGGGCAGCGTCAGCATCCACGGCAGCGGCGACACGTTGTGGTCATCGGACGCGGCTGGGTCGAGATACGGTGACAGCAGGACCACGCCGTTCATCGCCACGCCCAGCTGCGTCTGCAGGTACGCGGTGATGCGTGGGCCACGGAAGCCGCCGTAGCTCTCGCCGACCAGGTATTTGCGGGAAGTCATGCGCTCGTTTTTCAGCAGCCAGTCGTAGACCACGCGTGACAGATATTTGATATCGGCGTCGGTGCTGTAGAACTGCTTGGTGGCTTCCTTGTCATCGACCAGCGCGCGGCTGAAGCCGGTGCCGATCGGGTCGATGAATACCAGGTCGGTGAACCCGAGCCAGGTGCCGGGGTTGTCCCGCAGGATGGCTGGTGCCGACGGGGTGTCGCCGGCCACGCCAAAGTTCACTTTCTTCGGTCCGATCGCGCCAAGGTTCAGATACACCGACGAGGCACCCGGGCCGCCATTCAGCGCGAATGTGACGGGCCGGTCCTTGCCCGGCATGGTGTAGGCGGTGAACACCACTTCGCCGGTGATGTTGCCCTTGTCGTCACGCACCGGCAGCGAACCTACCGTGGCGGTGTACTTGAGCGTCTTGCCGGCAACCGTGGTCGCTTGGGCAACATGCGCGTCGGCCGGCAGTGGTGGCAGATGGAAGCCGCTGGTGCCGGTGTCCGGCGTTGCCGGCTGCTGGGTATCGGCGGCGAACACCGGGGTGGCGGCGAGGCCGACGAACATGCAGGCGGTCAGCAGGGCAGATTGCAGGGATGTGCGCACGACGTTTCCTCGCGGGCGAAAGCAGCCAGCTTAACCCGCTGCGTAGCCCCTGGGGTGTGCGTAAAGACATGGGTGGCGGCGAACGTGTTCGCGGCTTATTGTCACCGCAGCGCACAAGCTGCCGGCTCCAGTTGAACTGGCCGGGCCGGAGGCGCCACGCGTGCCATCCAACGTTCGAACGCCAGCATGAAATTCTGCAGCGACTGGATCGTGGCGAAGTCGACCAGCATGCCATCCGTGTCGAAGCGACTGGCTGCGTTCGCCACGAACAGGGTCGGCGCCGGCATCACCAGTGCGCCGCAGGTGTGCAGCACCTGGCGCAGCGACGCCTGGGCCAGGCGGGTGCCCCAGGGACCGCTGCTGGCACCGAGTACCGCCACCGGCCTACCTGCCAGGACGTCGCCGCTGGGACTTTCGCGCGAGAGCCAGTCCAACGCGTTCTTCAGTACGCCGGGAATGGCCTGGT
>DAITPL010000097.1:0-8377 GCA_036833615.1 Rhodanobacter sp. | reverse complement strand
ATGCCGGTGTGGCGGAATGGTAGACGCGGCGGACTCAAAATCCGCTTGTGGTGACACAGTGGAGGTTCGAGTCCTCTCACCGGTACCAGTTGAGGGTTTCAGGCAACACCGCCGAAACCCAGGAAATACCCCGAAGCCCGCGTAACAGCGGGCTTTGTTATGGGTGCGCCAGTAACGTCGCCATGCGCCACTCCCCGAAAAAAAAGCCCGCCACGGCGCGGGCTTCATCGCCAAGCCGACTGCTGCCATCGTTAGCCAGCCCTCCGACTATCCAGCCCTCCGGGTCCTTGCGGATTCGGTCTGATGTCCGAATCAAGCCGGCAGATCGCCCGGGAATGGGGAGAAGTTCAAGTTACTTCAGTCGCTCATGCGAGTGGAGTGGTCGTCCGCGCCGTAGAATGCAGGTCATGAGTGTCCAGGATCGCCAGCGCTGGGACCAGCGTTACGCCGAGCGCGACTTGGCACCGGCTGCCCAGGCCAGCATCCCGCCCATCTTTGCGGCCTGTGAAAGCCTGATACCGCGCGCAGGTCACGCGCTGGAGATTGCTTGTGGGCGCGGGCACGCCGCGCTGTGGCTGGCCGCGAGGGGCATGCAGGTCCATGCCGTGGACATATCGCCAGTGGCGATATGTCAGGCGCGATCCATGCTGGCCAAGAGTGAATATGCCGAGCGCGTTCGGTTCGAGGTCTGCGATCTCGACCAGGGGTTGCCCGCCGGTCCGCCTTGCGCACTGCTGTTGTGCCACAACTTCCGTGATGCGCGATTGGACCGGCCGATGCTGCAGCGTCTGGCGCCCGGCGGCATCCTGGCTATCGCGACCTTGAGCGACGTCGGTGCGGCTCACCCGGGCCCGTTTCGCGCGCGGCCGGGGGAGCTGCGGCGTGCGTTCGCAGCGCTGGAACTGCTCGCGGAGGGCGAGCGCGACGGCAGAGCGTGGCTCATCGGCCGCCAGCACTGAGGAAGGCCATGCCCGCATGAGTCGAACCGTGCCGACGGTCGGTACAACCCACGCCGTAACCTTCACTCAAGCTGGTTCTGCACGCCAACGGCGCGGACGGATGCCGCTGCACACGTTCATACCCCGCCGACGATCAAGTGAGGAACGGCTCCACGGTAACCCACTCCCCTGCCTCGACTGAGCCGCTGTCGAGGCCGAGCACGATAAAGCAATTGGCCTGGTTCACCGAGCGCAGGATGCCCGAGCCTTGTCGGCCCGTGCTGTCCACGCTTGGATCAGCGTTTTCGTGGCAGGTCAAAATGCCTCGCTGGAATTCCATTCGCCCGGGTTTCTTGTGCAATTTGCACGCCGCCCGCGCCCTGAATCTGAGCGGTGGCGCATAAGGTGCCCCGGACATGACTGCCAGCGCGGGCCGTACCACCTGGAGAAAAGTCACCATGACCGATACCGGATTGCCCGGAAGCCCGAAAAACTCGGCGCCATGCAACTTGCCAAAAACCAGCGGACGCCCTGGCCGCATGGCTACATTCCAGAATGAAACCTCTCCCAGCTCGGCCAGGATATCGGTCACATAATCCGCATCCCCCACGGATGCGCCGCCGCTGCTCACGACGACATCGGCACACTCGGCGGCCACGACAAAAGCCTTGCGCAAGGCCACCGGGTCGTCGCGCACCACACCCAGGTCGATGCTCTCGACCCCGGCCTCGCCGAGCATCGCATGCAGCGTGTAGCGATTGCTGTCGTGGATCTGTCCGTTCTGCAGGGTCTCGCCCACCGGGCGCAACTCGTCACCGGTAGAGAAGTAGGCCACCTTGACCCGGCGTCTTACCCGGACCTCCGGCACCCCGATCGAGGCCAACAATCCCAGATCCGCCGCGCGCAATTTTCGCCCGGCCATCAGCACCGCAGTTCCGGCCCGGATGTCCTCGCCAGCCAGCCGGATATGCTCGCCCTGACGACACTCGGCCCGCAATTCAACCATGTCGCCAGCGCGCTGCGTATCCTCCTGGATGATGACCGTATCCGCGGACTCCGGCACGACAGCACCGGTCATGATCCGCACACACTCACCAGCTTGCAGCGTGCCGATATAAGGGTGGCCGGCGAAAGACTCGCCAACCACATGCAGCGACGTGCCGCCCGGCGCGCGGGTATCTTCCCAGCGCAGTGCATACCCGTCCATGGCCGAGTTCGTATGCCCGGGAACGTTGATTGCGGAAACCACGTCCTGCGCCAGGATGCGGCCAGACGCGTCCAGCAGCCCAACCGATTCGGAATCGGCCACGACGTTGACCGATTTCAATACCGTATCCAGCGCGGATTCCAACGTCATCGCGCTGGCGTGATGTCCACCACATCCGCTACTCGCGGCTTTTACAACCATGCCCGTGTCCCTCTCCAGTTGCAGCTCGCCAGTAGCCCGGGCGGTAGAAAACTTGCGGGTTGCAGAATGCTAGCGTTGGTCCACTATCCGCCGCTTCCGGGCTCATCGAACCACCATGGGGGGCGAATCCACGATGGCTGTCCCCACGCAGCTCCACGCACCGGAAGTTTTCTACCGTCCAGGCTCCCGGCTACCAAGATGCGCAAATTTCTGTACGTCCTCTGGCGTATTGATATTCAGAAACGCCTGAGGGTAATCCGAGAAATCAACCGGCGCGAAGGCGTGGCGGTAATAGAACGTGTCGATCTTGTGCCCGCCAGCTGCCAGATAGGCGTCAAGATCGGCCAGCACACTCGCTGGCAGTAGCGCAAAAGTCGGGTGCAAGCGTTCACCGTCGTGGGCGGCGACGATCACATCGTCCTTGCCGGCACTGGCTGTCCACAACCGTTGTGCCAGCCATGCCGGGACAAATGGTCCGTCGCAAGGCAGTACCAGCACGTGAGTGCAGGTCATGGCGTGCATACCGGCCGAGATGCCGGCCAATGGCCCGGCAAACCCGGCCACCGCGTCCGGCACCACTCGGCACCCGGTCTGGCGATAGGCCTCTTCGTTGCGATTGGCGTTGATCAATACTTCTGCGACCTGCGGCCGCAACGCCGCCAATACATGCTCGACCATGGGCTTGCCGTTGAACTCGACCAGTCCCTTGTCCTTGCCGCCCATGCGCGTGCCGCGGCCCCCGGCAAGGATGAGCCCGGCAATACGGTCACGAGCGTACGGCGCATTACCGGACACAGTCGTCACCATCGCCGGCACTCTCCGCTCCAGCGATTGGCCATGAGCACGCGCGCCACGAATAAACCATCAACACGGAAGCACCACCTCGTCAGGCCACCTGCGCATCGCGGCAGAAAGCGTCGTAATCAATATAACCAGGAAACGCGTCGCGCCTGCTGCAGTACGGGCATTGTGGGTCGGCCGTCGTCTTGAATTCGCGGAAAGTCGCCGTGAGCGCGTCGTAGCACAGCAAGCGCCCGATCAAGGTATCGCCAAGTTGCAGAATCAGCTTGAGCGCTTCGATCGCCTGCAAGGTGCCGATGACACCGGGCAAGACCCCCAGTACTCCCGCCTCGGCACAGGATGGCGCCAGCTCGGCCGGTGCAGGTGCGGGATACAGGCAGCGGTAGCAAGGTGTTGGCGCGGTAGCCGGCGCCGCTGCCGGCCAAAACACGCTGACCTGGCCTTCGAATCGATAAATCGAACCGTACACGTAAGGCAGTTTCAACTTGAGGCACACATCGTTCAACAAATACCGCGCCGGAAAATTGTCCGTACCGTCGATGACCAGGTCGTAGTCGCGCACCACATCTTCGGCGTTCGTACTGTCCAAACGCAGCTCATGGGTGTTGATCTGGATGGAAGGATTCAACGCATTCAGGGTTTGCCACGCCGACTGCGTCTTGGGCGTCCCCACCCGCTCGGTCGTATGCAGTATCTGCCGCTGCAGATTGCTCAGCTCGACCGTATCCCTATCCACTATGCCCAGCGTTCCCACCCCGGCCGCTGCAAGATAGAGCGCAGCCGGCGACCCCAGCGCACCAGCCCCCACCAGCAGCACCCGACTCGCCAGCAATTTTTCCTGACCGCGCTCCCCGATCTCGGGGATCCGCAACTGCCGTGCATAACGGTTGCGCTCTTGCGTGCTCAGTATCCGCGGTTGCTCGATGGGCAATTCTGCCCGTTTCCAGGCCTCGTACCCGCCAGCCACCGAACGCACATCCCGATACCCCAGCCGCAACAGGCTGTCAGCCGCAAACAAGGAACGTACCCCGCTGGCGCACAGCACCAGAACCGGAGCTTGCGTTTCGGGAATGGCATCCTCCACCTTGAGCTCGAGAAAGCTGCGACCCAGCCGCACCGCGCCGCGTGGCGAACCAGCCGCCAATTCTTCCGGATCGCGCACATCGAGCAGCGTCGCACTGCCCTGGGCCAGGCGATACGCCTCTTCGACTGCAATCTGCGGAACGCGCTCCCGCAGTTCGGCCACGCGCTGCTCCCGGCCCGACATCACCATCTCAACCTCCGGCTATCGACGGCAAGATCGTCACCACATCTCCCGTCCGGAGATTCGTGCGCAGGCCATCCAGTGCCCGTATGCTGGCGTCACCCACGTACAAGTTGACGAAGGGTCGCAGCTGACCATCGCGTGCGCAGATATGGTTGATCAGCGTGCCGTAGCCAGCGGCCGCCGCACCCGCGATCAACTCCTCCACGGACGAAGCGGCGATGCGCAACTCCCGGCTGCCTCCGGCAAACTGCCGCAGCGCTTCAGGTATGCGTACTGTCACTTCTGCGCTCATACCGATATCTGCGTTACTCATGGTGAAGGTACTCTAACACCGGCGCAGACGGCGGGTGGCAGCACCGGCCCCGATGTCGACACCACTCGACTCGCAGCGCACGGCGCACGTTGCGAACATCACGGATGCCACGCAGCGCTCGCCACCAGACGCCACCACAAGTGCGATCCTGTCATGCGGTGCAACTGGGGACATGACCGACCGCAGCCCGGGATGCACCATCACTCATGGTCAAGACCAACGGTGTGACTGCCAGTGCCCGGGTCGCGCGCAGCGGAGACCACGAGTATTGGCACAGTAACTGTCGAGCTGGCGCACACTGATTTGGCGCGTGCCAATCCGGCGGGCATCAACCGGACATGAACGCGCGCGCGACGTTCAGGATCTTTCGATAAATTCCAGCCGCGGAACGGCGTCGCCCATGCACCCGAGCGCTACGCCGCTCAATCCGGGCGCGGCGGACAATACCCGCTCGGCGATAGCACGCGCCTGCCGCTGTCTGGCGGGAGTGTCCACCCGATTCAGGACCGGCACCACACGAGTCCCCGGAACTATCCCCTTCAGTGCTCCCGCCGTGGAAGTCAGCAGTTTCACGATGTGCTCGGGGCCAATGATGGTTTCTTCCGCCGCGCCAGTCAGCGCCATGAACTTTTCCAGCCGATGGGCCACACCGGAATTCAGCTTGCGCCCCAGCACATGCGCAGAAACCAGATACAACACCAGCTCGGTACCAGGCGGGTAAATCGGCTCGCCATCGGCCGGCGCCTTGATCAGCCGGTGGCGAGCACCGTCGGCCTTGACCAGCAGCAGATCGAAAATCCCCGCGGCGTGGATTTGGGTAACGAGTTCCGCACGAATACCGGCAGCCCAGTCCGTATGCTTTCCGGGCTGTGCGAAGAAAACCTTGCGGCACTCCCGAGGGATGGCACGAACCGCGTCCAGCATCGTCGCTTCTTGGCCAATGACAAGCTCAGCGCCGAGTTCACGCGGCGGGAACGGGCAGTTGGCCGTAGCCGTCAACCCCACACGTCCCGGACAGCGCGATGCCAGCGCGTACATCGTGCTTTTCTTGCCGCCTGCCCCGGCGACCGCGACCAGCCGTTTCCCGTCCAGCAGCCGCGCCCATGAGTCGGTGGCTTGCATCAGCCCTTCATCCCAGCGTCGCGCGCACGGAAAGGATGCCGGGAAGATAGCCGGCCAACAACGCCCAGGACGCGCCGCCGTCACGGCTGGCAAAAAGATGGCCACTGGTGGTTCCGAGATACAGGCCCAACGGATCCAACCCGTCGGCTTCCAGCCCCTCGCGCAGGATTGTCACGTAGACATTGTCCTGGGGGAGCCCGCGTTCACAAGCTGTCCAGTTTTCGCCGGCATCGTGGCTGCAGTAAACGCGCAATCGGGCATCGGTCACCGTCCTGAGTTGGCTGTCTTGTTCAGGAACGACATACAACGTGTCGACGTCTTTGGGGTCCCCTACGAGCGCATAACCGAAATCGCTGGGCAGACCTGCGCTGATCTCCCGCCAGCTGTCGCCACGATCACGACTCACATATGTACCGCTATGGCTCTGTTGATAGAGCCTGCCGCCACCCGCGGGATGCACATACAACCGGTGAATGCATTGACCTGCCACTGGCGCCGCAGCATTCAAGTACGGCGCTCTTATGCCCTGATTGATCGGCTGCCAATGCTGCCCCAGGTCATCCGAGCGGTAGCTGCCTCCTGCCGCCAACGCCGCATACAATGTCTGCGGCCGCTCGGGGTCGCAGGCCAGCGAATGCAGGGCCAAACCGCCTTTGGCCGGGGTCCATGTTTTCGCCTCGGGCTGGGTGTGAAACCCATCGAGCACTTGCCAAGCGTCGCCCCGTTGCCGGCTCACAAACAAGCCCGGCGGCTCAACGCCAACGTACAAGGTGCCCGGTTGGCTTGCATGCCCCATGGCCACGCACCACAACATCTTGAGGCTCGCCGGCCCCTCGTCGCGGTGGTGTCGCGGCACGTCATCCAGTGGGCTCCAGTGCTCCCCGCCATCGGTCGTCCGATAGACATGGGTACCCCAGACCTTGTGCTGTGCCAGCGCATACCCGATCCCGGGCTCCCTCGGGTCGAGCACAGCACTCTGGATTTCGTAGCCCGCCATGAACGGGCCGGACCACTGGAAGTGCTTGCGCCCGTAGTCCGCCGTCGCCAGAAACAATCCCTTGCGCGTGCCGATCAGCAACTTCAGATTACGCCGCATATCGCACCTCAGCGCTTGCCGTCGTCAAGCTCGCCAACGGCGTTGTGGCCCGGTACCGGCAGAAGTCCTTGTGCCTGGGAGGATGAACGGGAAAAACGCGGGCGACAGCAGTTCGCCGTTGTTGGCATTTCCCACGCCACTTTTTGCCCATGGAATCACCACTGGCCCGCATAGCCTCGCGGAGGCTGTCGCCCAACGCCTTCGCTTCGCCCGCCTTGTTTGCTACTACCCACGCTCCGAGTTCGCCGCCCCATCCTGGGACGGGTCGGCAACGAGGCGGATTTCGCTGCTGGTTTCGCTAATGGTTCCGAAATTTTCCAGTTCCACTGTTGCATGGGCCACGAGCTTTTCGACGTCTTTCAACGTCCCGGCTGCGATGGCCGCACGGACTCGCTTCTCGATTTCCTGCTGGGACGTCACGCCGACGACCTTCAGGAACTTGCGTATGCTGCGGTTGAATGTCTCTTCGTCCATAACGCACCTCTCAGGTTGCCACGCCCGGCGGAAGTGCCAGGCAACTCGATCACCAATCCATCACTCCACCACGTCACGATAACCGTGCTCGTGCGTCCCGCCGTGCATGATCCCGAGCGCATGGATGACTCCGGGCAGCAGGGCATCCAGGTACTCCTCCACGCCATGGACGCTACCCGGTACGGTGATGACCAGCGCCTGCGCAATCGTTCCCGCGATCGCCCGCGACAACATCGCAAACGGCGTCCGGCGCTGGCCAAAGGCACGCGCAGTTTCCGCTATGCCCGGCAGCTTGCGATCCAGCATGTCTTCAATGGCGTCCACCGTCGTGTCGCGCGGCGAGATGCCGGTCCCGCCCACGGTCAGTACCAGATCGGCGACCTTGCACTGCTCGTGCATGACTTGTCGGAGCCGGGTCGGCTCGTCCGGCAAGACGATGGGTCCCGTGACATCGAATCCGGCGTCACGCAGCCGCTCGCACGCACGAGCACCGGACACGTCATGGTTGGTTCCGGCCGAAACCGAGTCCGACAGCAAAACCACGGTTGCCTTGCGTGGTTGGGTCAGATAGCGGAGATACTGGGATTTGCCGCCGGTCTTTTGCAGGAGCTTCACCTCCCCGATCACGATGTTGGTGCCCGCATGCGGCTTGAGCATGTCGTACAACGTGATCGCAGCCACACTGGCCGCAGTAATCGCCTCCATCTCGGCGCCAGTGGCAGCGATGGCCTGCACGCGTGCGATCACCTTCACCCTGGTTTTCGCGAATTCGTAATCGATGGTCACCACCGACATCGCGATCTGGTGACAGAGCGGTATGAGTTCCCATGTACGTTTTGCCGCCATCGTACCGGCGAACCGTGCAGCCTCGAGCGCGTCACCCTTTTCCGTCAAGCGCTTTTCGAGCAGCTCTATATATTCCGGCGCAGATTCGAGTACCGCCTGCGCTGTCGCACTA
>DAITPL010000096.1:0-8510 GCA_036833615.1 Rhodanobacter sp. | reverse complement strand
GGCCGAGCACCACGATTGGCGACCATGCGTTCTACGCCGTGAACTGACCAGCGCCAGCCAAACCCGCCGCGCAAACGCAACAGGCTCCCGATCGGGAGCCTGTTGCGTTTGACGACGCGTAGAAGGCATTCGCGCCAACAGACGGCTGGACGGCCAAACGCACCAACCACTCATATGCTCAACGCATCAACGTGCGTATACCTGACCATTGCTGACTTGGACGTAGTCGCCACTACGCACGCCCGGATTCTGACGTTGCGTAACGGTTGCATACTGACCGTCGTCCAGCCGGACCACGATGCGCCACGCAGTGCCGCCCCCATCATGGCGCTTGCCCACCTGGTTGCCGATCACCCCACCCGCTACGGCACCGCCCACGGTCGCCGCCTTGCGTCCGTCACCACTGCCGACCTGGTTGCCCAGCACGCCGCCGGCCACCGCACCGATGATCGCACCCAGGGTGCCGCCATTGCCGCTGCTGCCGTCGGTATAGACCTGCTGCACTTCCTGGACCACGCCACAGTTCTGGCAGCGCACTGAACGATCGCCGTAACTGTTGGACTGGGAGTAGCCACGGTTGTACTGGCCGCTGTTGCCGTACGGCTGGGTGGCACAACCACCCAGCGCCAAGCCGCCCGCAAGTACGGCGGCGAAAGTCAACTTGCCTGCTAGTGCATTCATGATCAATCCTTCCTCAGTGGGAGTATCTGGCCGGGTGCGTTGCTTGCCAATCCGCTCAACGCGCGTCGGAGACTGCGGTGACACCTTCCTGCACCTGCACGCGATCGCCTGGATCATGATCCATGCGCACGCTGCGGGTCACACCGTTGTAGACATAACGCACGTCGTAGCCAACGATCTTGCTCTCGCCCGTGCCGGTGACGGTGTGGCAGCGACGCTCGACGCTGGACGTCGTCTGTCCTTGCTGTCGCTTGGCCTCGATGCGGTTGCCCGCATAACCGCCACCCACTGCACCGGCCACCGTCGCCAGCGTCTTGCCTTTGCCACCGCCAACCTGATTGCCGAGCAAACCACCGGCTACCGCACCAATGGCGGTGCCCACCAACCGATGTTCATCCTTCGGTGGCGCGGTATGGTTCACTACCTCGTCCTGACAAACCTGTCTGGACGTGGGGGTGGCTTTGCGTACCGGCTCCACGCTGACTACTTTTGCGTACTTGACCCCGGTATCGGCAGTGGCGGCCGCGGCCGATTCGCCAGCCGCATCGGTGGACGATACCGCCGCCGCACCGGTGGACGTGCCGGCGTCGGCATTGCGGTTGCAACCGGAAATGCCCACGGCCAGCGCTGCCGCGATACCGATGCTGAGTGCATTGATCATCGTCTTGTTCATCAGTGTCTGTCTCCTCTGTCGTTGGCCAAGACGGGTGATGCGCCTCCGCATCAACATCATCGTGTGCCTGGTTCATTAAACCCGTGCCCAACTGAATCGGACTTAGATCGTCGCGGGTGGGTTATTGTCACCTTGAACAGGCAATCTGCCTCCGCCACGCATCACGAAAACCTTCACACACCCGCATGTTTGTCGACAGTCACGTTCACCTGGACCACGCCGCATTCCACGCCGACCGGGCACAGGTCCTCGACCGTGCTTGCGCCGCAGGGGTCGAAGCCCTCGTGGTGCCTGCGGTCGACGCTGCCAGCTGGCCGCAAATCAGGCAGTTGAGCGCCCACAGCGACCGTATCGTTCCCGCTTACGGCTTGCATCCGCTGTTCGTCGAACACCATGCACCTACCGACGTGGACGCACTGTCGTCGTGGCTGGATGCCGGTGATGCCGTGGCCGTTGGCGAGATCGGTTTGGACTTTCACGCGAATACTACAGATTGTGTCGCGCAACGCCGCTACTTCATCGCGCAACTGCAACTTGCGCGCGACCGCAGTCTCCCGGTGATCGTGCACGCGCGCCGCGCATTGGAGGAAGTGATTCTGACTTTGCGCAACTTTGGGGGACTGCGCGGCGTCGTGCACAGCTTTTCTGGCAGCCAGCAACAAGCGGAACGTCTGTGGCAAATGGGTTTTCATCTGGGCATCGGCGGTACGGTCACCTATCCGCGGGCGCAACGCCTGCGGCGCATCGTGGCCAACATGCCAGGCGAATTCCTGTTGCTGGAGAGTGATGCGCCGGACCAGCCGGACGTTGACCACCGAGGTCAGCGCAACGAGCCGGCGCGGGTAGCCGGCATCGCGCAGTGCGTGGCAACGCTGCGCACCGAAGCCGTTGCCACGCTCGCCGCAACCACGAGTGCCAACGCACGGCGGTTGTTCGGCCTCGGCCAGGCGCCACCCCGGGAACGGGAGCAGTAGCAACCGGGCAGGCCAGGCAAGGCCGTTTTGGGTTTTGCCGGCCCATGGTGGTTCCATGGGCTGAAAAGCGGCGTAGGGATACCCAAAACGGCAAAGCCACAGCCGCTTGCGTTCGCCCGCGCTCCTGGCCCCTGCCCTCACCCACCCGGCATGGAACGTTGCGCCCCGGGGCTCTGCATGCCATTGACGCAGCACTTGCGTGACGCGGTGCGCGTTCGTTATGTTACTTCACTGGTGAATCATGAGCCGACCAGATGACCCGACTGAGTGAATCCATTCGGTCCATGGAACAGGGCATCGGTCAGGTCAACCAGATCATCCCGGAAATGCCGACGGCACAGGCGCGCCTGTGCCGTTTGCTATTGATCGTCGGGGGCCGGTTGCAACGCGAACTCGAGGCCATTGTCAGACCTTTTCGGGTCAATCACAGCGAGTTCACCACGCTGATGATTCTGTACAGCCGGCCGGACGGCCGCTCCACCCCCGGCGAATTGTGTGACCTGGCCGCGCAAGGCGCCACCAACATGACGCGCATTGCCAACGCGTTGCTCAAGCGTGGACTGATTTCGCGCCACAGCAATGCCAGGGATCACCGCCAGGTGGTCATCCGCATCACCGCCGCCGGGCGCCGCTTTGCGCAATCGATGCTGCCGCCGATGTTCCCGCACATTGCCGACGCCTTCACTGGATTCAATGCCGGCGAACGCGATGAGCTGCGGCGCTTGCTGTGCAAGCTGGCGGCAAATCTTGATCAACTGGACAGCGGCGTCACGTCATGAAGCCATACCTCCCCTTTTCACTCGCCCTGCTTTGGCACCGGATGTCCATTGCGCAGTGGGGTGGCACGGGTCGCCAGCCGGGAGGCTCACGCGGCAGCGCTGGCCGCGCGCAACGCACGGGAAACGGATCACTCGCCCGGCGCATGACTTGGCTGCCAGCGCTGGTGCTGCTCGTTGCCGGCTGTGCCAGCGCACCCACGCGGCTTGACCCACCGGTGCTGCGCGACCACGTGCCACTGGCGGGCCTGGAACTGCCGACGCGCGATGGCTGGCCGCAGCCGCAGTGGTGGCGCGTCTACCACGATGATCAACTGGATGCGCTCATGGCCCGAGCCATGGCGCAGGCACCGGATCTGGCTGTGGCGCAGGCGCGTGTACGCAGCGCCGAGCAGTCGGCGCGCATGGCGGCAGCGCAGGCGGGATTGTCCATCGCCGGTCAGGCACAAATCGCTCGCCAACGCATCACGGATCACGGACTGATCCCGAGTCAGTTCCTCGGTTTCAGCTGGTACAACCAGGCCGACCTTGGCGCGCAGCTGCAATACGATTTCGACTGGTGGGGCAAGAAGCGCGCAAGCATCGAAGCAGCGCTGGACCAGGCCCATGCCGCAGTGGCCCAGCGCAGCGCGGCAGCGCTGGCCATTCAGTACGTGGTGGCCGATACCTATTTTGCCTGGCAAGCAGATACCGCGCGCGCGCAGTTGGCGCAGCGGGCGGTGGCCGCACTGCAGCAGATCACCCACATTGCACAGCTGCGTGTCGCACAAGGCATCGACCTGCCCGACAGTGCGCCGACGGCGCGTGCACAAGCGGCTGCCGCGCGCGAAATGCTGGTGGCGCTGGAAGGTTCGGCACGGATTCGCCACGCGGCCCTGGCGTCGCTGCTGGGCGTTGCCCCGCGTGATTTGCCACCGCTGCAATCGCGGCCGTTACCTGCAGTGGCAGCCGGGCTGCCGGCCAACGCCGGCCTCGACCTGCTGGCGCGGCGACCGGACATCGCCGCCAACTTGTGGCAGGTGCAAGCCGCACTCCGGCAAACCGACGTGGCGCGGGCGCAGTTCTACCCGGATATCAGCATCAGTGCGATGGCCGGCCTCTCGAGTATCGAACTGGACAAGCTGCTCACCTCCGGCAGTCGGGTATTTGCCCTGGCGCCGGCGCTGCACTTGCCGATTTTCAGCGGCGGACGACTACAGGCGAACTACGGTATTGCGCGTGCGCAACTGGACAGCGCCGTCGCGCAATACAACGCCACCGTGGCAAGCGCCGCACGCGAGGTCGCCACACAAGCGCTCGGTGCCCAACAGACGGCTGCACGCACCCGGGAACATGACTTGCAGTTGCAGGCCAGCGAGCAATTGCTGGCCAACGCGCAGGCACGCCAACGCCAGGGTGTGCGTGACGCGCGGGAAGCACTCGGCGCGCAGGTGCAACTGGTGCAGCAGCGTGACACGGCCATGCAGCTGCGGGCCCAGGCGGTGGCGACCGACCTCAATCTGATCAAGGCGCTTGGTGGCGGCTACCAGCTGCCGGCGTCGACGCCACCCACGCGTCCGTTGGCTGGCGCCGCTGTCTCCTCTTCCACCGGAAGCACCGCACATGACCAGCATTGATAACACGGCGACGAACGAACCCGGCGCCGGGCAGCCACCCGACAGCGGACTGGCGGCGAAGGATCCGCGCAAACGCCGTCGCGCGCTGCTCATCGTGTTCGCGATCTTCGTGCTGGGTGGCGCGATCTGGATACTGCTGCAAGTGTTCGTGTTCTCCACCCGGGTGATCACCGACAACGCCTATGTCGGTGGCAACCAGGTGGCGATCTCGGCGCAGGTGCCCGGTACCGTGATTGCAATCCTGGCCGACGACACGCAGCACGTCAGCGCCGGCCAGCCATTGGTGAAGCTCGACAGCACCGACGCCCAGGTGCGGCTGAGCCAGGCGACCAGTACGCTGGCGCAGGCCGTGCGCCAGGTGCGGCAACAGACTGACGCCGCCGGCGGCAGTGACGCGGCCGTCCAGGCGCGACTGATCGACGTGCGCAAGGCGCAGGCGGATCTCAAGCGCCGCCTGCCGCTGCTTGCAGCGCACGCCGAGTCGCCGGAGATCGTGCAACACCTGCGCGATGGCGTGGCGCAGGCCCAGGCCGCGCTGCAGGTGGCGCGGGCGCAAGCCGCTGCGGCACATGCCACCATCGAAGGCACCGACGTGGCTGACAACGCCGCCGTGCAACAGGCACGTGCCAACTTTCGTGCCGCGTGGGTGGCGGCCCAGCGCAACACCATCGTCGCGCCCGTGGCCGGTTATGTCATCCAGCGCAGTGTGCAACTTGGCAACAGTGTGCAACCCGGTCAACAGCTGATGACCGTGGTGCCACTGCACAACTTGTGGATTGACGCGAACTTCAAGGAAGGTCAACTGCGCCACATCCGCATTGGCCAGAGCGCAAAGATCAGCACCGACCTGTACGGCGGCGATGTGGAGTTCCACGGCAAGGTGGTTGGGCTGGGGGCCGGCACCGGTGCGGCGTTCGCGCTGCTGCCGGCGCAAAACGCCACCGGCAACTGGATCAAGGTCGTGCAGCGCGTGCCGGTGCGTGTCGCCCTGGACAATCGCGAACTGGATCGTCATCCGCTACGCGTGGGGTTATCCACCAAGGTCACTGTGGACATCCGTGACGATCGCGGCAGCGTATTGACTGCGACCGCCAACACCACCCCGGCAGCACAGACCAACGTCTACGACACCGTGGCCAACCAGGCGGATGCCGAAGCAGCACGCATCATCCGCGCCAACCTCGGCACCACGGACGCGAGCGCGCGCTGAGCGCCCGCGCTGCCGCCCGGATTCCGCCTGCACATGGCCACCGAGGACCCCGCCCCGACCCTGCCACCCCTGCGCGGAGCGGCACTGGTGATGCTGACGATTGCCGTCGCCTTCAGCACGTTCATGGAAGTGCTGGACATGACCATCGTCAATGTGTCGGTACCGCACATTGCCGGCAGCCTTGGCGTAAGCCCGAGCGAAGGCACGTGGACGATCAGTTCCTACGCGCTGGCCAGCGCCATCATGCAGCCGCTGACCGGCTGGCTGGCGCGACGCTTTGGCGAAGTGCGCACCTTCATTACGTCCGTCAGTTTGTTCGTGCTGTTTTCCATGTTGTGCGGCATGGCCACAAGCATGCCGATGCTGGTGGTCTTCCGGCTGGCCCAGGGTGCCGGTTCCGGGCCGATGGTGGCGTTGTCGCTATCGCTGTTGCTGGCCAGCTACCCGAAAGCCAGGCAAGGCATGGCGCTGGCGTTGTGGGCCATGACCGTGGTGGTGGCGCCAATCTTCGGACCGATCCTCGGCGGCTGGCTCACCGACAATTTCTCCTGGCCGTGGATCTTCTATATCAACGTACCGGTGGGGGCACTGGCCACCATCATCACCTGGGCCCTGCTGCGCAAGCGCGAAACCAGAACCTACAAAATGCCGATCGACGTGGTCGGCCTGGTGCTGCTGGTGGTTGGCGTCGGTGCGCTGCAATTCATGCTCGACAACGGCAACGACCACGACTGGTTTGCCTCGCCGATGATCATGACGCTGGGTATCACCGCACTGGTATGCCTGACATTCCTGATCGTCTGGGAACTGTTGGCGAAACACCCGGTGGTCGACCTGGCGCTGTTCAAGGGGCGCAACTTCACCGTCGCCGTCGTCGCGTTGTCGCTGGGCATGATGGCGTTTTTCGGCATCAACGTGGTGTTTCCCCTGTGGCTGCAGATCACCCTGGGCTACACCGCAACGTGGGCCGGGCTGGCCAGCGCGCCGGTCGGGGTCCTGGCATTTGTCATGGCGCCAATCATCGGCGCCAATATCCAGCGTCTGGAACTGCGCGCCGTGGTCACGTTCGCGTTTGTCGTGTTCGCGTTCACGTCATTCTGGTTTGCCACGTTCGACAGCTCCGCCTCATTCGGCACGCTGGTGGTTCCACGCTTCGTGATGGGTATCGGCATCGCCTGCTTCTTCATTCCGCTCAACCAGATGTATCTGTCCGGCCTGCCTGCCGACCAGGTGGCCAGTGCCTCTGGCCTGGCGAACTTCTGCCGCACGCTGGCGTCCAGCATCTCCACCGCGGCCACGGTAACCCTGTGGACCCACCGCGCGGATTATCACCACGCGGCACTTGTCGAACACATCACGCCAGCGGCACCACCGGCCCGCCACTTCCTGCAGCAATTGCAGCATGGCGGCCTGTCACCCACGCAGGCACTGGACGCGATCGACGACTTGATTACCCGCGAGGCGTTGACGCTGTCGGTCAACGACGTCTATCTGGTGTGCGCGTGGTTGTTCCTGGCAATGATCCCGCTGCTGTGGTTTGCGCGTCCGCCATTCGGCAATACCGGGGAGGCCATCGGCCATTGACGCAACAATGCTGCGCAGCATTCCTCTGGTGCGGCGCAATACGTTCTGCTAATTTGGCCGCATGACCCAGGCCAAACGCATCATCAAGAAGTACCCCAATCGCCGTCTGTACGACACGGAGATTTCCAGCTACATCACGCTGGAGGAAATTCGCCAGCTGGTGCTGGACAACGAGGATTTCGAGGTACGTGATGCCAAGAGCGGCGAGGATCTGACCCGTTCGGTATTGCTGCAGATCATCTCCGAACACGAGGACGAGGCGCAGCCCATGCTGTCGCCGCAGCTGCTGAGCCAGATCATCCGCTTCTACGGCAACTCGCTGCAGGGTTTCATGGGACCGTATCTGGAGCGCAGCTTGCAGGTCTTCCTCGATCAGCAAACGCAGTTCCGCAGCCAGCTCGACAGCCTGATGGGGCAAACCCCGTGGAACACGCTGAACGAGCTGACCGCACGCAACATGGACGCGTGGAACACCATGCAGCGCGGGCTGATGGAAACCGCGGCCAAAGTCGTACCCACCACGCCGCCAGGCGGTGGTGGCAAGAAATCCCGCTGATCCCGGCCAGCAGGCCAATCCAGCCGAACGCCAGGGCGTGTACGCCCGGTAACCTTGCATCCACATGCAGCCGGGGCGCCCGCCATCCCGGATGGGGGTATCCATGAGTCGAACTCTCACGACACCACGCATCGCGGTCGTCACCGGCGGGATTGGCGGCCTGGGTACCGAAATCTGTCGTCGCCTCGCGGACGCCAATTGCGTGGTGATCGCCGTCGATCTCGCCGCGCGTGCCGAGCGCGTTGCTGCATTCCGCGCTGAAGTCGCCGAGTTTGGCGCCGCCATCAACTTCGAGGCGGCCGACGTCAGCAACTTCGACAGCTGTGCGCAACTCGTCGCGCGCATCGAACAACGCCATGGTGGCATCGACATCCTGGTCAACGCGGCCGGCATCACCCGCGATGCCAGCCTGCGCAAGATGTCGCCACAGCAGTGGCACG
>DAITPL010000095.1:7141-9302 GCA_036833615.1 Rhodanobacter sp. | reverse complement strand
TGGCCGACAGCGATGGCGACGTGCTGGAAGACGTGCGGCACTGGCAGGACACGCAGCCGACGCCGGCGCACGATCGTCTGGGTCGCGTGCAGCAAAGCATTCGCGAGCTGCGACCGGAGTTGCTGGTGCACCAGCCGGGCGCGGCTGACGCCGAACGTGCAGACGCCAGCTTGCGTATCCACAGTTGCCACACGCGATTGCGCGAGCTGGAAGTGCTGCGCGATCAGCTGCTCGACGTGCTGGCCACACCCGCCAGCAATGGCATGCCGGTCAAACCATCCGACATCGTGGTAATGGCGCCGGATATCCAGGCGTATGTGCCGCTGATCCCCTCGGTGTTTGGCGTGCCCGGCGATGCTCGCGAGCGCTTGCCGTATCACCTGGCGGATACCGCGGTGGGGCGCAGCCACAGCCTGTTCACGGCATTTCGGCGCTTGCTGGAGCTGCCCGGCACGCGCGTCACCGCGCCGGAAGTGGTGGATCTGTTGGCGGTGCCGGAGGTGGCCCGGCGCCTGCATCTGGATCCTTCGGGCCTGGATGAACTCACTGAGTGGCTGCGCCGCAGCCGCGTGGCGTGGGCGCTGGATCCGGCATTTCGTGAACGCTTCGGCGTGCCGCCGATTGCCGCGCACACGTTTGGCTGGGCCATGGATCGCCTGCTCGGCGGCTACCTCATGGCCGATGCCATAACCGATGATCGCCAACCCGGGGTGACCTTGCCCGACGGCAGCGAGCTGGCGCCGCTCACGTCGATCCACGGTCCGACCGCCAGCAATCTCGGCGCGCTGGATCAGTTGCTTGGAGCGGTGCAGAGCCTGTGTGAGCTGGCCGCCAAAGTACTGCCGGCCAGCGCCTGGGCGCCGGCGTTGGAGCGACACTTCGAAGCGCTGTTTCGCATTGATCGCACCGACCGCGCGGCGCGCGATGCGCAGACCCTGCTGCTGCGTTTCATCCGCAGCATCGCCACTGAACCGGCCGCTGCCGGTGAAGATCCGTTGCTGCACTTTGCCGTGGTGCGCGACCTGCTGGTGGCGCGCCTGTCGGCGGCACCCGAACGCCAGCCCTTCCTGATGGGTGGCATCACATTTTGCGGCATGGTGCCGCAGCGCGCGATTCCGTTCCAGGTGGTTGCCGTGCTCGGCTTGAACGATGGCGAATTTCCGCGTGCGGCCGGTGACGGCGGTCTCGACCTGATGGCGCGTTTTCGCCGCCTGGGTGATCGCGATGTGCGCAGCGACGACCGCTATCTGTTTCTGGAAACGCTGATGTCGGCGCGCCGGCGCCTGCACTTGAGCTACCTCGGCGAAGGCGTGCGTGACGGCAAGCCGCGCAATCCCGCCGCGCCGCTGGCCGAGCTGCTGACCGCGCTGGATGTTGCGGCCGGTTTGCCTGCCGACGACACCGTCTCCGACCGGCCGTGGCGCGTGCGTCATCCGCTGCAACCGTTTGACCCGCGCTATTTCAATGCCGCCGACCCGCGCCTGTTTTCCTACAGTGCGGCGTTCGCCGCCATGCACGGTCGCGCGCTGGCGGCGGCAGTGCCGGCGTTTCTGCAGCAGTCGGTGGCGGAACTCGCGGCCAACGACCATGGCCATGCGCTGCCCGCGCCGGCCGGCGCACCGCTGGTCACGCTGCGCGAGCTGGCCAGCTATTACAAGGACCCGGCGGCGCAACTGCTGAAGCAGCACCTGCATGTCAGCCTGGATGCGCTGGACGACGAGCGTCTGCCGCAACAGGAACCGTTGACCGCGCAGTTTGCGCCGCTGGACACGGTGGCCCGGAAATTGTTTTTCAACGATGGCCTGGCTGGTGGCGCGTGGACGTTGGAGCAACCGCCGGTGTGGCTGCGTCTGGGGGGCATCATGCCGCCCGGGCAACCCGGCGCCGTCGCGTGGCAGGACGAGGTCATGGCCGTCAACGCGTTGTTGGCAAAGGCGCGGGGCTTGCCCGGTTTTGCGCCGGCAGCGCCGGTTGCCAGCACGCATGCGGTGGATCTTGCTGTCGCTGGCTGGCGCGTCACCGGCCAGGTGGAAAAGATTTTCGTCACCACCGTGGCTGGCGCCGTGCAGTGGCAGTTGCTGCGGCCGTTTCCCGCGCGCAAGGGCAAGCTCAAGGCGGAGTGCGAGCTCAACTTCAAGGATCGGGTGCCGCTGTTTCTGGA
>DAITPL010000095.1:5427-7041 GCA_036833615.1 Rhodanobacter sp. | reverse complement strand
AAAGCCGCGTGGGCAACGCTCAAGGCCGAGCTGTATGCGAAACCAGTCAAGCCCGACGCGGATGGCGTCGCCGCTGTGCAGGCGAAAACGCCGGCAGTCAGCGTTGGGCAAGTCTGGGTTGCGGCGCACGACGGCGGGGGCGAACGCAGCTATGCACCCGGCTACAGCCAACTGCTTGCCGGTGAGGTCGACTTTGCCGACGGCACGCCTGAGCTCATTGCGCTGCATGAATTTGCCCAGCAGTTGCATGCGTGCATCAGTCTCCATGCAGAACCTGCGGAGGACGCAACTTGACTGCAGCAGATGCTTCCATCGCCGCCACCCCCGCCGATTGGCGCACGCTGAAGCTGGCGGCTGGCGGCCGCAGCCTGATCGAGGCCAGCGCCGGCACGGGCAAGACCTGGACCATTGCGGTGTTGTACCTGCGCCTGTTGCTGGAGCGCGAGTTGTCCCCGCGCCAGATCGTGGTGACCACGTTCACCGAGGCCGCCGCGCAGGAATTGCGCGAGCGATTGCGCAGCAAGTTGGAGTGGGCGTTGCTGCAAGCTACGCCGGACGAATCGGCGACTGCCGCGCCGGCAGCGGACGCGGCATGGCTGCGTGCGCGCTGGGCGGACGCTGCAACGCGCCGCAGTGGCGACCTGGCACGCCTGCGCCTGGCGCTGGCCGAGCTGGATGTGGCGCCGATCAACACGTTGCACGGGCTGTGCCGGCGCGTGCTGGCCGATTATCCGTTTGCCTGCGGGGTGACGTTCGCCCTCGGCGACATGGTGGCTGGCGAAACGTTGCTGGACGAAGTGGTCGCGGATCTGTGGCGGCGCTTGCAACAAGGTGATGCGGAAGACGTGTTGGTGAAATTGCAGCGGTCGACTGCACCGCACTTGTCGCTGGACAAGTTGAAGAGTGGACTGGCGCTGTGCCTGCGGCCAGGGGTGAGCATTGCGGTCACGACGCCCGGAGACGTATCGCAACACTTGCCGCCGGCTTGGGCGGCCCGCCTGCGGCTGCTTGCCGACCGGGACGAGCTGTTCCGCAAGGGCAGCAAACTGCGCCGGGCATGGGCCGAATTGGCGCAATTCATCGACGGCCTGGCACCCCTTCCCGACGACGACACGGTTGCTGAGCTGCATGCTGCCGACGCGCTGAAGGGTGTCTTGAAGGGCGGACTGCAGGACCCGGAGGTCATCGCCGCGGCGGAATTCTCGACGCAAGTTGCGCCTTTGCTGCAGGAGCTGCGTGAACAAGCGCAACGTGATTTCTGGCAGCAACTGGCCACGCTCGCGCGCCACGAGCTGCACTCGCGCCTGGACGCCCGCCATCAGCTGACATTTGACGAATTGCTGGGCAAGGTCGGCGCCGCGCTGGCGCGCGAATCGGCCACGGGTGGCGAGCGGCCGCTGGCCGACGCCTTGTGCGGCGCCTGGCCGGTCGCGTTGGTCGACGAGTTTCAGGACACCGATGGTCAGCAGTACGGCATTCTTGATGCGATTTACCGCGATGGGGCTGGTGGCAAACGTGGCCGGCTGGTGATGATCGGCGATCCGAAACAGGCGATTTATCGCTTTCGCGGTGGCGACATTCATGCCTATCGGCGCGCGGCCGAACAAGCCGATG
>DAITPL010000095.1:0-5327 GCA_036833615.1 Rhodanobacter sp. | reverse complement strand
ACCCGGTGCGGCCCTCGGACATTGCCGTGCTGCTGCCCACCGGCCGCAACATCAGCGACCTGCGCGATCTGCTGGCGCTGCGCGGCGTGCCGTGCGTGACGTCATCAAGCACCAGCGTGTTCCAGACCGACCTTGCCCGCGAGTTGCAAGTGGTGTTGTACGCGGTCGCGCACGACAGTGACTTGCCGGCGTTGCGCGGTGCGGCCGCCACCCGCCTGTGGGGCGACAGTTTCAGCCAGTTGCAGCAGCGCGCGGACGATGTCACCAGTTGGCAACCGGTGGCCCAGGTGTTTCGGCAATGGCACAGCATCTGGACCGAGCGCGGCATCCAGGCCGTGGTGGATCAGCTCACGCAACACATGGCGCCACGCTATCTGCAGACGTTGGGTGGCGAGCGCGCGCTCACCGACCTGCGCCATCTCGGCGAGCTGTTGCAGGCGCAAAGTGAAAGCACTGCCGGGAGCGAGGAATTGCTGGCGTGGTTCAATGCCTGTCGCGAGGATGCCACGGCGGCCGGCAACGATGCCGCCGATGCCGCCCAGTTGCGGATCGAATCGGACAGTGCACGCGTACGCTTGCTGACCCTGCACGCCAGCAAGGGTCTGGAGTTTCCCATCGTGTTTCTGCCGCTGATGTGGAATCACGGCGAGCGCAACGGCGTCGGCATGCACGTGGTCAGCGCTGCCGCCGGCCAGCGCACCATTGGCTTCTCCGCGGCCGCCAGGGCCAGCGAGTTGCAGGACCTGCAGGACGAGCGCTTTCGCGTGTTGTATGTCGCCCTGACGCGCGCGATTCATGCCTGTCATGTGTTCGCGCTGCAGCTTGCGCGCCCGGCCAGCGCGAGGACTGAAAAATGCGCCGAAGGCACGGCGTGCAGCGCGCTCGACGTGACGCTCGCGCGCCTGCAGCCACCGTTGCTCGGGGACACGACAGCGTCTGCCGACTTGCGCGCGGCGACGCCACAGATCCGCTGGAGCGATGGCTGGCAGCCGACCGCACAACAGAATTTTGTGGCTGCCGATGCTGGCGACGTCACCCGTCACGCGCGCGCCCTGCCACCCATGCGCAGTGACCCGCTCGAGGCGAAGCACAGCTTCACCACGCTGGTGCAAGGCGGACAACAGGACGCCATCGACCCGGGTGCATCGGCTGGCGACGAGGCCGATGCGGAGGCGGCGGATCTGGTCGGCGACACCCCTGCCGATGGCGACGCCTTGCCAGCGCCGGAGGAGGCTTCGCCGCTGGTACTGCCGCCGTCGCCACATTCCGAGCTGGTGGCGCTGGCGGCCGTGCGCGGTACGGATATCGGCAACGCCATCCACGCCATCTTCGAGCATCGCGCGGTCGGGGTGCCGCTGGCCGACCAGCGCGACCTGATCGGCCACTGGCTGGACGATGCCGGGGTGCGGCGCCGGGACATCGAGCAAGCCACGCTGGTGGACACGCTGACACGGCGCCTGCAGGGCGCACTGGAGGCGCCGCTGGGACTGACCGGCAGTCCGTCGTGGTGTCTGGCCGCATTGCCGGCCGTCGACCTGCGCGCGGAGATGGAGTTTTACTTTGCGCTGGATCACGTGGCCATGGTCGCGTTGCAGCGCGCCTGCGCGCAGCATGGTGAGCGTGATCTCGTGCCGCGCAGCACGCGTGTGTTGAGCGGCCTGATGAACGGCAAGATCGACCTGATTTTCCAGCGCGACGGGTGTTTCCATGTGCTCGACTACAAGGGCAATTACCTCGGCGACAGCGTGGCCGATTACCAGGGCGCGGCGCTGTTCGCGCGCATGGATCACCACCATTACCGCTTCCAGGCGCTGATCTATGCCGTGGCGGCGGATCGCTATCTGCGCCAGCGCCTCGGCCCGGCCTATCGGCGCGCCGACCACCTGGGCGAATGCGTCTACCTGTTCGTGCGTGCGGCGGGGCTGGCACCGGATGCCGGCATCTGGCGCCATCGCTTTGCCGATACGCTGCTGACGGCGGTTGGCGACGTGCTGTGCGGGCGCGGCGACGCGCAGGAGGCAGTATGAGCGCGCCCGACAATGCCGGTGATAGCGGCATGCATGGACGGCTGGATGGCTATCACTTCCGCCCGCTGCCGATTGATGCGCTGGCGCCAGATGCCTGGCGTGCACTGGATCGTGCGGTGGCGCGCTGGGTCGTGATCCATGGCGGCTCGCCATTGCTGGCGCTGGTCGCCGGCTGGGCCAGTCTGGCCGAGGGCCACGGTGACAGTGCATTGCCACTGACCGGTGCGGATAGCACGCGGCATGGCATGCCTGCGCTGGACGCTGCAGCGCGCGCGGCGTTGCAGACCGAGCCGATGGTCAGCTTGCTGGACAACGGGCAGTCGCCGCCGACTGATACTCCGTTCGTCATCGAGTACGAGCATTTCTATCTGCGTCGCAATTTTCGCCACGAGATCGCGGTGGCGCAGCGCCTGAATGCACGGCGCATGGCACAACTGCCGGTGGGACCGACGTCGGCGGCGGATCTGGCCGTGTTGTTTCACGGTGCCACCGGTACGGATGTTCAAGCGCAACGTGACGCGGTAGGCGGGGTCCTCGGGCGCCGCTTGTTTGTCCTCACCGGCGGCCCCGGCACCGGCAAGACCACCACCGTGTTGCGCATGCTGTTGATGCTGATCAAGGATGCCGCCGACCGTGGCATGCCGGCGCCGGTGATCCGGCTCGGTGCGCCCACCGGCAAGGCCGCGCAGCGCCTGTCCGAGTCCTTGCGTGACGGGGCCAAGGGTTTACGCGAACACGTGGATGGCGCGCTGCCGGCTGCATGGCAGACGTATCTGGCTGCCGCGCTGGGCGCTGACGCCAGCACCCTGCATCGCTTGCTTGGCAGTCGCGGGCGTTCCGGTGGTTTCCGCTATCACGCGGACGATCCATTGCCCGCCGACATCGTTGTGGTCGACGAGGCGTCGATGGTGGATCTGGCACTGCTGCGGGCGTTGCTCGACGCGCTGCGCGACGACGCGGCACTGATCCTCGTCGGCGATGCCGACCAGCTCACCTCGGTCGGTACCGGCTCGGTATTGCTGGATCTGGTCAGCGCGCTGGAGGCCGATGCTGCGCCGGAGCTGGTGCGCCTGCAGCACAGCTTTCGCGCCGATCAATCGCTGGTACCGATCAATCACGCGATCCTGCGCGGCGACGCCGTGGCGTTTGCCGATGCGTGGCAAGCCGCCGGCACCCACGCGATCCGGCATGCAGTGGCGACCACGCAGGATCTGCGCCGCGTGTTGACGCCGTGGTGTCGGGCGCTGCGGCAATCGCTGCAGGATAGTGGCGCGTACACCGCGGTGCCGCCCGGGCGCGACGATCTGGTGCTGGCTGCACTCGACGGCTTGCGCGCACGCCAATTGTTGTGTGCGTTGCGCGAAAGTGAATTCGGGGCAACCGAGGTCAATGCCGTCATCGAGCGCACCCTGGGCAGTCGCCTTGACGACTACGTCGGCGCGCTGTGGTATCCGGGGCGCGCGGTGATGATTACGCGCAATGATGCCGCCGCCGGCTTGTTCAACGGCGATGTCGGCATTTGTCTGGTCGATCCGGACGGCCAACTGCGCGTGTGGTTCGAAGTCACCGTGGCCAGTGACGCAATGCCGTCGGCCGGCACTGCCGACGCCACCAGCAACCGCGGCGTGCGCGCGTTTGCACCTGGCAGCCTGCCCGAACATCAGGGCGCGTTTGCCGTCACCATCCACAAGAGTCAGGGTTCCGAATACGACCACGTGGCCTTGCTGCTGCCCCCGGATGCCGACAACCGCATTCTCTCGCGCCAACTGCTGTACACCGGCGCTTCGCGTGCCAGGGCAGTCGTGGAAGTGTGGGGCACAGCCGACGCACTGGCGGCCGCCATTGCCACGCCGGTGCGGCGTGCCGGGGGTTTGCAGCGGCGGCTGCGCATCGCCCATGGGTAAGAGGTTGGTTACCGGCAAGCGCGTGCGTCGTGGCGCCATCGCCCGCTGGGCGCAGCCGATCCCGGTGGCGCGCGGGCACGCCTTCGGCGCGGCTACTTGCTGATCGTGAACGCCTGCGTGTTCACCACCTTGCCGTCCACCGCAATCTCCACGTTGTACTTGCCCTCCGGCCACAAGTCGGGATTTTGCAGGGTGAACGTGGTGGTGGCCGGGCCGTCGCTGGCCAGCCGTTGCGTTACGTTGCTGATCACCATGCCCGCACCTTGCAGGTAATTCCAACGTGCGCTCAGCGTCGCGTCCGGCGTGGTGCCGGTGCTGACCACGCTGGCATAAATCGTCTTGTCCGTCTGCGCGAAATGGGTGGCCGGCTTGGTGACTTGTTGCGCAGCATCCACTGCGCTGCCAAGCGTGACCGCGCTGACGCGAAAGGTCGTGCTCGCCGGTGCCGGCGCCGCAGTGGGCGGGAGTGCGGTGGCAGCTGCGGACGGCTTGGCCGCGACAACCCTGGCCGGGGCTGGCTTGATTGCGGTGGATGCGACTGCAGCCGACGTGGTTGCCTTTGCGCCGGGAGCCTCCGGTGTGCGCTTGCCGCAGGCAGCAAGCAACAGTGCGGCCAGCGCGGCGCCGAGCAGCGCATGAGTCGAGTTGAATGCCAGCATGGATATGCTCCGCAGTGATCGCGACCATCAGGCACGCAGCCGCAAACGACGGACCTCCCGCGCCTGACTGCGTGCAAGGCTACTGCGCGGGGTATGAACCGGCCCTGCGTGCCGGGAGCGTGGTCGGTGGCAACCATTCGGGCGACAACGCCGCCAGCAGAGGACCCGCCCACTGGCAGCCGCCAACCCGCCACGGCTGGTGTTGGAGCTGCGACTGGCAGACGCGCAGCGCGTCAGTGCGCGTTGCCAGTAGAGCCGAAGGCCGCCTCCAGACGTTGCGCATAGCCGTCTGCCAGCGCATCCAGTGCCCGCTTGCCGTCGCCACGAAATGCCGGCCCGTGCATCAGTCCCAGCGTCGTGGGCTCGAGCGCGGCCAGGCGACGGATGGTGGACGCCGTCGCCGGTGTCAGCGCGGTACTGTGGTAGTGATCTTCGATAGCGAGGGCGGGCAACACGATGTCGCCCGCCGTCACTGCCGCGCCGTTGCCTGCCTGGGTGAACAAATCACCGCAAAAGAGCGTGTTGGTGGTCTCTTCGTAGAGCAGGCCGGCATCCCAGCAGTGCGGGACATGGGGCGTGGCGAAATAGCGGACGCGTTTGCCGCCGAGGTCGAGGGTTTCGCCATCGCCGAGCGCCCGCGGCGGACGGATGGCAAGGTCGTTGGCCGAGAGCATGCAGCCAAGTTCGCCCACGGCAACGCACGCCGCCGGCGCCGCGCCCAGCCAGTCGTTCATCGC
>DAITPL010000094.1:0-9370 GCA_036833615.1 Rhodanobacter sp. | reverse complement strand
TCGCGAGGGCGGGCGTACCGTCGGCGCCGGCGTGGTCGCCAAAGTCGTCAAGTAATACCGCTGCCCGCGGCTTGCCGCGGGGTGGCCAACAGCTGGCAGGCCCGGATGGGCCTGAACGCTTTAGTGAATAGTCCGGCATGGATGCCGGTGTGTTTTCGCCATCATGGATGATGGCTGAAGTAACTCTCCACGGGACGAGCGGATTCCATCCGCTCGTCGTCGTGTTTCCAGTTCCAGCCATGTACGCCAGTAGCTCAATTGGCAGAGCAGCGGTCTCCAAAACCGCAGGTTGGGGGTTCAAGTCCCTCCTGGCGTGCCATTCCCCGAGGATCGATCACGGGTGACGATGGCAACGCCGGCCGCAAGGTCCGGCATGCTGCTGACACCTGATCACTGTGCATGAATACCAAGGTAGAGCAACCCAAAGGCACGAATGTCGGAGATATCGGCAAGCTGATACTTGCCGTGGCGGTGGTTGCTGCCGGTATCTTCGCCTACTCCTGGTTCAGCAACGATGCCAATGTCTCCTCGTCGGTGCGCCTGCTGGGCTTGCTGGCGGCAATCGTGGTGGCAGTGACTATTGCGGCGTTCACGGTGCCAGGCCGCCGCTTGCGCAGCTTTGTCGCCGAGTCGCAGTTCGAAATGCGCAAGGTGGTGTGGCCCACCCGCGACGAAACAATCAAGACCACGGGCATCATCATTCTGGTGGTGATCCTGTTGTCGTTGCTGCTGGGGCTGATTGACTTGATTCTGAAGTCGGTCATTCTGGATTGGCTGTTGAAGCTGGGTTCCTGAGGGGTGAGCATGAGCAAGCGCTGGTACGTGGTGCACGCCTATTCGGGCTTTGAGAATCAGGTGAAGCGGGCGCTGGAAGAGCGCATCCACCGGGAAGCGATGGAAGACAAGTTCGGCGAGATTCTGATACCCACCGAAGAAGTAATCGAGATGCGGGGCGGACAGAAGCGCCGCAGCGAACGCAAGTTCTTTCCCGGCTACGTGCTGGTGCAGATCGAGGCCAGTACGGAAGGCAAGGCGCCGCGCATTGATGACGAATGCTGGCATCTCATCAAGGACACGCCGAAAGTGCTGGGCTTCATCGGCGGCACCGCAGACAAACCCTTGCCGATTCGCGACAGTGAGGCCGAGTCGATTCTCAGCCGCGTCCGCGAAGGCGTGGAAAAACCGAAGCCGAAGGTGCTGTTCGAGCCTGGCGAGATGATCCGGGTCACTGAAGGCCCGTTCAATGATTTCAACGGCGTGGTCGAGGAAGTCAACTACGAGAAGAGTCGGTTGCGGGTGGCGGTGCTCATTTTTGGACGTTCGACTCCGGTGGAGCTGGAGTTCGGCCAGGTGGAAAAGGCTTGAGTCCGGAGTGAGTCCGGGCCGGGCGCTGCGGTGCCCGGGTGTGGACACGGCGGTCCGGTTGCCCGGGGCCGGTGATCTTGGTCTGGCTCTTGCTTGGCGCGCCCTTAATCTCTAAACTACGCGGTTCACGTCTGTGCTTTCGGGTTCGGCGTGTCCGTGTCTCGGGGTCTGCATGAGGCGGACCTTCCTTACCTTCCACGGAACGGTGAACAGCGAGGAGCCGCAAGGCGCCTGGACTCGCGAGGAAATCCCATGGCAAAGAAAGTCACTGGTTACATCAAACTGCAGGTCAAGGCCGGTCAGGCCAACCCGTCGCCACCGGTGGGTCCCGCCCTCGGTCAGCGCGGTCTGAACATCATGGAGTTCTGCAAGGCGTTCAATGCCGCCACGCAGAAGCTGGAGCCGGGTCTGCCGATCCCGGTGATCATCACTGCGTACTCCGACCGCAGCTTCACTTTCATCACCAAGACTCCGCCCGCCACGATCCTGCTGAAGAAAATCAGCGGTGTCGCCAAGGGTTCGCCCAAGCCGAATACTGACAAGGTCGGCAAGGTCACCCGCAAACAGCTCGAAGACGTTGCCAAGCAGAAGGAGCCGGATCTCACGGCTGCTGATCTGGACGCTGCCGTACGCACCATTGCCGGTAGCGCACGCAGCATGGGCTTGACGGTGGAGGGCTGAGACATGGCAAAGATCACGAAACGCATGAAGCCTGCCCGCGCTGCAGTGCAGCCGGGCAAGTTGTACGCGCTGGGCGCGGCGCTGCAGATCGTCAAGGACAACGCGACCGCCAAGTTTGCCGAATCGGTGGACGTCGCGGTGCGCCTGGGCATTGATGCGAAGAAGTCCGATCAAGGTGTACGCGGTTCCTCGCTGCTGCCGCACGGCACGGGCAAGACGGTCAAGGTTGCCGTGTTCTGCCCCCCCGGCGAGAAGGCCGAGGCGGCGAAGGCTGCTGGCGCTGACGTCGTGGGCATGGATGACCTGGCCGAACGCATGCATGGCGGTGAACTCGATTTCGATCGGGTCATTGCCAGCCCGGATGCGATGCGCGTCGTCGGCAAGCTTGGTCAGTTGCTGGGGCCGCGTGGCCTGATGCCGAATCCGAAAGATGGCTCGGTGGCAGTTGATGTCGCCACCGCGGTGAAGAATGCGAAGGCTGGTCAGGTCAAGTTCCGCAACGACAAGGCGGGTATCGTGCACGCCACGATTGGCAAGGCGAACTTTGAGGCTGCGCAATTGGCAGACAACCTCAATGCGCTGATCGCCGACCTGCTCAAGGCCAAGCCGTCCACCGCGAAGGGTCAATTTTTGCAGAAGGTGGCGGTGTCCAGCACGATGGGCGTTGGTGTGGGTATCGATACGTCATCACTGGCGATTGCCGCCAAGGCGTGATTTCAAGCCCTGCGTGGCCGCACGCCGCGCAGGCAGTTTTTGAGGGCAGCCCCGGTTTTCGTATTCAGCAAGCCGGGGATGGCCGTCAAAGACCGCAGGTCGGAAGCTTGTTTCCTTTAATCATGATTCCGCTATTTGGGAAATCATGGCCTGCGCAGATGGTGCTGCCCGAACAGGTTTCACTCCTGGAACGGCCACCAAGGCGACACCTTCGGGTGTCGACGGATGAACGGGATGTTCGTCCGGTAACGCTTTCGGGTCGCGCTGGCGGATGCAGCACGGTCCGAGTTCGGAGAAAAGCGATGGCGCTCAATCTTGCGCAAAAGAAAGAGGTCGTTGCCGAACTGGCGAAAGTGGCTGCCACGGCACATTCGCTGGTCGCCGCCGAGTACGCAGGTCTCACCGTGGCGCAGCTCACCGAGCTGCGCAAGAAGGCACGTGAATCAGGCGTTTTCCTGAAGGTTGCGAAGAACACGTTGGTTCGTCGCGCCGTGGAAGGCACTGATTACAGTGACGCAGTCGATCAATTGGTCGGCCCGCTGCTGTTTGCCTTTTCGAAGGAAGACCCAGGTGCTGCCGGTCGACTGGTGAAGGATTTTGCCAAAGGCAACGACAAGCTGAAGGCCAAGCTCGTGGCTATCGGCGGCAAGGTGTATCCGGCGTCGCATGTCGACGTGCTGGCCTCGCTGCCCACCCGCGAACAGGCGTTGGGTCAGTTGCTCAGCTGCATGATCCAGCCCGCCACCATGCTTGTGCGCGTCATGGCCGAACCCGCGTCGCAGTTGGCACGCGCGTTGGGTCAGGTCGGCGAGCAGAAGAAGGCGGCGTAACGGCCTTTCGTTTCGGCAATGGGTAAAAACATTTCAAGTTGAATTTTCAGGAGTTGTCACATGTCCCTTACCACAGAAGAAATCATCGAAGCGATTGGCAGCAAATCCCTCATTGAGGTGATGGAGCTGGTCCACGCGATGGAAGAAAAGTTTGGCGTTTCCGCTGCTGCACCGGTGGCTGCCGCCGCCGGTCCGGCCGTCGCCGCTGCTGCCGCCGAGGAGCAGACCGAGTTCAACGTCGTGCTGGCCGCGATGGGTGAGAAGAAAGTGGAAGTGATCAAGGTGGTCCGTTCGATCACGGGCCTTGGCTTGAAGGAAGCCAAGGACCTGGTTGAAGGCGCACCGCAGGTAGTCAAGGAAGCGGTAAGCAAGGCGGACGCCGACAAGTTCAAGAAGGACCTGGAAGCTGCCGGTGCCAAAGTCGAATTGAAGTAATCGGCGTTTGCGCGCCGCCACTTCGAGTTGATGTCAGGCGAGCCTGGGGGCGAAAGCTCCCGGGCTTTGCCTGCTCCATCCCGGGAAGGGGAATGGAGTATCCGGAATTGCCGCAGGTGCGATGTGGTGTGGGCTGATTCCTGATACTCGATTCTCAACTACACGCGTATTGAATTTCCGATTTTTCATCAGCCGGTGTGTGCACCACTGGCGTCACTGCGAACCGAGGCGCTACCGATCATGGCCTACTCGTTTACCGAGAAGAAACGTATCCGCAAGGATTTTGGCAAGCGCCCCCCCGTATTGGGGGTGCCGAACCTGCTGACGATCCAGACCGATTCCTACCGGGAGTTTCTACAGGAGCATGTCGCATCCAAACAACGCGCTGACAAGGGCTTGCACGCGGCGTTGAAATCGGTGTTCCCGATTTCCAGCTATTCGGGCAATGCCGCGCTGGAATATGTGGATTATCGCCTTGGCGAACCGGCGTTCGACGAGCGCGAGTGTCGCAACCGTGGCATGAGCTATGGCGCGCCGCTGCGCACCACGGTACGCCTGGTCATTTACGACAAGGAAAGCCCGGCTTCCAAGAAGGTGGTCAAGTACATCAAGGAGCAGGAAGTCTACATGGGCGAGATTCCGCTCATGACCGACACCGGCACCTTCATCATCAACGGCACCGAGCGCGTGATCGTCTCGCAGCTGCATCGTTCGCCGGGTGTGTTCTTCGACCACGATCGCGGCAAGACGCACAGCTCGGGCAAGTTGCTGTTCTCGGCCCGCGTGATCCCCTACCGCGGCTCGTGGCTGGACTTCGAGTTCGACCCGAAGGACGCGCTGTTCACCCGCATCGACCGCCGCCGCAAGCTGCCGGTGACGGTGCTGCTGCGCGCGCTCGGCTACAGCAACGAGGAGATGCTGGCCATCTTCTTCGAGCACAACGTGTTCCACCTGGGCAAGAAGACCGGACTGACGCTGGAGCTGGTGGCTGAACGGCTGCGCGGTGAAACGCTGAGCTTTGATCTGGCCATTGGTGGCAAGGTGCTGGTGGAAGCCGGCAAGCGCATCACTGCGCGTCATGTGCGCCAGCTGGCGACCGAGGACATCACGCATCTGGAAGTGCCTGATGACTATGCCATCGGTCGCATCCTGGCCGTGGATATCATCGAGCCGAAGACCGGCGAGTTGTTGGCGTCGGCAAACGACGAGATCACACTCGAGCATCTGGAGGCGTTTCGCAAGGCCGGCATCGAAACCCTGCCGACGTTGTACGTCAACGACCTGGACCGGGGCGCCTACATCTCGCACACGCTGCGCATCGACAACACCAAGACGCAGCTCGAAGCGCTGGTGGAAATCTACCGCATGATGCGTCCCGGCGAGCCGCCGACCAAGGATGCCGCGCAGAACCTGTTCTTCAATCTGTTCTTCACGTTTGACCGTTACGACTTGTCGGCGGTTGGCCGCATGAAGTTCAACCGCCGTGTCGGCCGCAAGGAAATCGTCGGTCCGGGCGTGTTGTATGACCATCGCTATTTCAGCGGACGCAAGGAAGAAGAATCCCAGCGGCTGGTGAAGGAGCAGGGCGAGCGCTCCGATCTGCTGGAAGTGCTCAAGGTGCTGATCGAAATCAAGAACGGCCACGGCACCGTGGACGACATTGACAACCTCAGCAACCGCCGCGTGCGTTCGGTTGGCGAGATGGCCGAGAACACGTTCCGCATCGGCCTGGTCCGCGTCGAGCGCGCCGTACGCGAGCGTTTGTCATTGGCCGAGGCCGACGGCCTGACTCCGCAGGACCTGATCAATGCCAAACCGGTGGCGGCGGCGGTAAAGGAGTTCTTTGGCTCCTCGCAGCTGTCCCAGTTCATGGACCAGAACAATCCGCTGTCGGAAGTCACGCACAAGCGTCGCGTGTCGGCGCTCGGGCCGGGCGGCCTGACGCGTGAGCGTGCCGGCTTCGAAGTGCGCGACGTGCATCCGACGCACTACGGTCGCGTGTGCACCATCGAGACGCCGGAAGGTCCGAACATCGGCTTGATCAATTCATTGGCCGTGTATGCGCGAACCAACATGTACGGCTTCCTGGAAACGCCGTACCGCGAAGTGGCGGACAACAAGGTGACCGACAAGGTCGACTATCTGTCCGCCATCGAGGAAGGCGATCACGTGATCGCGCAGGCGAACTCGCCGCTCGACAAGCATGGTGGCTTCATCGAAGACTTCGTGTCCTGCCGCTTCCGTGGGGAATCCGAACTGCGTCCGGCGTCCGAAGTCGACTACATGGACGTTTCGCCCATGCAGACGGTGTCGGTTGCAGCCGCACTGGTGCCGTTCCTTGAGCACGACGATGCAAACCGCGCCCTGATGGGTGCGAACATGCAGCGTCAGGCGGTGCCGGTGTTGCGTTCGCAGGCGCCGCTGGTGGGTACCGGCATTGAGCGCGCCGTGGCGCGCGACTCAGGCGTCATCGTGACGGCCCGGCGTGGTGGTGTCATTGAGCAGGTCGACGCGGCGCGCATCGTGGTGCGCGTGGCCGAAGCTGAAGTGGGCGACAACGATGCCGGTGTCGATATTTACACCCTGACCAAGTACACCCGGTCCAACCAGAACACCAACCTCAACCAGCGCCCGCTGGTCAACGTTGGCGATGTGGTGGCGAAAGGCGACACGCTGGCGGATGGCTCGTCGACCGACCTTGGCGAGCTGGCGCTCGGGCAGAACATGTTGATCGCGTTCATGCCCTGGCTTGGTTACAACTTCGAAGACGCCGTGCTGCTGTCCGAGCGGGTGGCGCAGGAAGACCGCTTCACCTCGATCCACATCGAAGAGCTGTCGTGCATTGCGCGCGATACGAAGCTGGGTGCCGAGGAGATCACCGCCGACATCCCGAACGTGGGTGAGCAGGCGCTGGCACGACTCGATGAGTCGGGCATTGTCTACATCGGTGCCGAGGTGAACGCTGGCGACATCCTGGTCGGCAAGGTAACGCCGAAGGGCGAGAGCCAGCTGACCCCGGAGGAGAAGCTGCTGCGCGCGATCTTCGGCGAGAAGGCGTCCGACGTGAAGGACTCGTCCTTGCGCGTGTCGCCAGGCATGGATGGCACGGTCATCGATGTGCAGGTGTTCACCCGCGATGGCATCGAGAAGGACAAGCGCGCCAGGCAGATCGAGGAGACCGAGGTAAAGCGCGTACGCAAGGATCTGGACGACCAGTTCCGCATCCTTGAGAGCGCCATCTACAGTCGCATGCGTACCCAGTTGGTGGGCAAGTCCGCCACCAGCGGTCCGGGCGGCCTGAAGCGCGGTGCGGTCATTACCGACGCGTACCTGGACGGCTTGAAGAAGGACGACTGGTTCAAGATCAACGTCAAGGAGGAGGAAGTTTCCGAGTTCCTCGAGCGCGCTGGAGAACAGATCAAGCGGCATCGTGAGGAGTTCGACAAGCGCTTCAAGGAAAAGCAGACGAAGATCACCCAGGGTGATGACCTGGCGCCGGGCGTGCTGAAGATGGTCAAGGTGTTCCTGGCCGTGAAGCGACGCATTCAGCCGGGCGACAAGATGGCGGGCCGGCACGGCAACAAGGGTGTGGTTTCCAATGTGGTACCGGTGGAGGACATGCCGTATTCGGCCGACGGCACGCCGATGGACATCGTGCTGAATCCGCTCGGCGTGCCATCACGCATGAACATTGGGCAGGTGCTGGAAATGCATCTGGGCTGGGCCGCCAAGGGGCTGGGCAAGAAAATCCAGAAGATGCTCGAGGCGCGTGAGAAAGTCGCGAAGGTGCGCGAGTTCCTCGATCAGATTTACAACAACCACGTGGCCGGCGCCGTGCAGCATGTGGACTTGAAGTCGCTTACGGACAAGGAAATCTTTGCCTTGGCGACGAATCTGCAGGAAGGCGTGCCGATGGCCACGCCGGTATTCGACGGTGCCGAAGAGACGGAGATCAAGGCCATGCTGCGGCTGGCCGATCTGCCTGAATCCGGGCAGACGGTGCTGTACGACGGGCGTACGGGCGAAGCGTTTGATCGCCCGGTCACCGTCGGCTACATGCATTACCTGAAACTCAACCATCTGGTTGACGACAAGATGCATGCGCGCTCCACCGGCCCGTACTCGCTGGTGACCCAGCAGCCGCTGGGCGGCAAGGCGCAGTTCGGCGGCCAGCGCTTCGGCGAGATGGAAGTGTGGGCGCTGGAAGCCTACGGCGCGGCTTACACCCTGCAGGAAATGTTGACGGTGAAGTCCGACGACGTGCAGGGCCGCAACCAGATGTACAAGAACATTGTCGACGGCAACCACGAGATGTCCGCAGGCATGCCGGAGTCCTTCAATGTATTGGTGAAGGAAATCCGTTCGCTCTGCATCGACATCGATCTGGAAGAGATCAAGTGATCCGCGCAGTCACAGGAGCCATGCAATGAAAGATCTGCTCAATCTGTTCAACCAGCAGCGTGTCATGCCGGATTTCGACGCCATCAAGATCGCGTTGGCATCGCCGGAACTGATCCGCTCGTGGTCCTACGGCGAAGTGAAAAAGCCGGAGACCATCAACTACCGCACATTCAAGCCCGAGCGCGACGGTCTGTTCTGCGCTGCCATTTTCGGCCCGGTGAAGGACTACGAGTGCCTGTGCGGCAAGTACAAGCGCATGAAGCACCGTGGTGTGGTGTGCGAGAAGTGCGGCACCGAAGTCACCCTGGCCAAGGTGCGCCGCGAGCGCATGGGCCACATCGAGCTGGCCAGTCCCACCGCGCATATCTGGTTCCTCAAGTCGCTGCCGTCACGCATCGGCCTGATGCTGGACATGACGCTGCGTGACATCGAACGCATCCTGTATTTCGAGGCGTTCGTGGTGATTGACCCGGGCATGACGACGCTGGAGCGTGGTCAGCTGCTGAGTGAAGAGCAGTATCTGGAAGCGACCGAAGAACACGGCGACGAGTTCGATGCGCGCATGGGTGCCGAAGCGGTGCGCGAGCTGTTGAAGTCGCTGGATCTGCCGGCCGAAGTCATTCGCCTGACGGAAGAAATTGGCTCCACCAAGTCGGAAACCAAGCTCAAGCGCCTGACCAAGCGTATCAAGCTGGTCGAGGCGTTCATCGAGTCGGGCAACAAGCCCGAGTGGATGGTGCTGACGGTGTTGCCGGTGCTGCCACCGGATCTGCGGCCGCTGGTGCCGCTGGATGGCGGCCGCTTTGCGACGTCCGATTTGAACGATTTGTACCGCCGGGTGATCAACCGCAACAACCGCCTGAAGCGGCTGCTCGAACTCAACGCGCCCGACATCATCGTGCGCAACGAGAAGCGCATGCTGCAGGAATCGGTCGATGCGCTGC
>DAITPL010000093.1:0-9545 GCA_036833615.1 Rhodanobacter sp. | reverse complement strand
GCAGCCTCTTCCGGCTCAAAGGCGTCCAACGCCGCGACCAGCTGGTCGGCGAACCGGTCGTGATGTGCGTCCGCGGCCAGGTCTTCAGTCTCGGCACCATCGCCTGCCGTCGGAGCGCCGACGACTTCGCCACCATCCGTGCCGTCTGTTTGCCTGTCCAGATATGCTGCTATCGCGGCGTCCATATCGCGATGTACCGCATCGGTTTCATCCACCGGCGTACCCGTCACGGATGCCGGTACGTCATCATCCGGGCGCGGCTCAAACAGCACGTGTGCCACCTGCGACTCGGGATACCGGTCACGCAACGCGATCAATTGCGCAGTCAGTGCATCCACGTTTGGCAATTGTGGCTGCGCTGCGTCGAATTGGCTCATGACGCAATCGACCACATCGACTGTCTGTGCCAACGACTGCACACCCTCGGCGGACAGCGCCTCCGCCGATGCACGCAAACGCTTGAACAACACTTCCAGCGGTGCCAGCAGCTGCGTCAACAGCGGGATATCGACCATGGCGATGGCGCCGTGCAAGGTATGCACCGCGCGCAGCAGCTCTTCGCTGATCGGCAACTCGCGGCCACCTGGTTGGATGGCCGCGCGCAGCGATTGCACATATTGCGCAACCTCGCTGCGCAGGATCTCCAGCAGCACCGGATCCACCGGTGGCATGACTGGCAGGCTGATGACGGATTGCGGCTCGGGCGATGCGTCCGCCGAAACCGCGTCGGCATCGGTCAGGCCGGCCTGCGGTATGTCCGTGGCATCGACCCGCGGCACCCGCCGGCGCGTCACCCGACGCACCATTTCCGTGCCGGCAGGGATCTGGTCTTCCAGCCGCGCTGACTGCCCGGCGGCCAACTGGTCGGCGGTACGCATGATCGCGCTGAGTGGCGCGTCCGGCATGCCGCCGCCCTTGAGCGCAACCAGCAGCTCGGGCAGTGCATTGATCGCATGGTGCACCAGTGCCTGCACGTCCGCGTGCGGCTCGATGGTGTTGTCCAGCACGCGGTTGAGCATGTTCTCCACTTTCCACGCAAACTCGCCGAGCACGCCCGCGCCGACCAGGCGCCCGGAACCCTTGAGCGTGTGGAACGAGCGGCGAATGCCGGTCAACACCGCGACCTGGCCCGGATCGGCCAGCCAGGTGACCTCCGCCGCGCGCAGGTTGTCAATCTCCTCCTGCATTTCTTCCAGAAAGATTTCGCGGATATCGTCGTCGATACCCTCGGCATCCATCCGGAACTGCGTGTCGGCAGCGAGCGCGTCGCGTACCGGCACCTCTTCAAACACCTCTTCCTCGATCTCGTCCCAGCCGCCATCATCGACAGGTGCCTCGGGCGCTGGTGGCGCCGTCGGTTCGGTGACTGCCAGATTCAGTCCGTCGAGGTTCTGCACACGCTCGTCCGGCGCGCCACTGGCACCGACAAAAAGCTGTCCAAGGTCGTCGCCGGACACCACACTGACGCTCTCGGACAATTCCACCGGCGTGGCGACGATATCGTTGCCGTTCGTCAGGGCATCGGCATGCACGCGTTCTGCCGGCAGCTCGCGCCCGGCCGGCAGTGGCCAATAGCCAAGCAAACCGAGGCTGTGCTCGGCAACATCCAGAATATGGTCAAGGCCGCCACGGTGATCACGCGCAGCCTCCAGGTAATACTCCAGCGCCGCCAGTGCGTCAGCCAGACAATCCATCTGTGCGCCATTGGGCACGCGGCGATCGGTCAACAGTTCGTAGTCGATGAAGCGCCCCACGCACTGGGCCAGATCAGCCGGGCGCGGCGCCACCAACATGCGAATCGCGCCGGCCACTTCATCCATCAGGGCGGGCGCGCCGACGAGGCGGGCGTGCTGCCAACCGGATTCAATGAAGGCAACGACCGCTTCCTTGACCTTGTCGGTATTGCTGATGGCTTCGGACATCAGCGCGGATATCACGCCAAACGCCTCTGCACGCGGCAGGTTCTGCCCGCTTGCTTCCGCGCCCGATGGCGCATCCGCTTCATCGCCGGAGCCGAGCCGCTCGATATGATCGTCGAGCGACGCCTCGACATACAGCAATGCACCCGCCACATCCAGCAGGGTTTCTTCATCGGCCGCGCGCAAGCGGTTGGCCAGGTCGTCGAGCACCCGGCGCTGTTCTCCCACCACGCGGCGCGGCGCGGCCAGCGCCAACATGCCGAGCGTGTCGCCGACGCGCTCAAGCACCTCGCCCTGGACGGCCAGCTGCGCCGGATCGGCATCGGGTTGCCGCAGGAACAGGTCCAGTGCCTCTTTCACCCGCAGCAAGTCATCTTTCAACGCACGCGACACGGAATCCAGCAGTGCGCGGTTGTGTCCCGCCATCGAACCTTGTGCGTGCGCCAGCTCGCCGGGAGCCGGCACCAGGCTGCCCAGTGCATAGGTTTCGCGCAGCAATGCCATGTGCGGGCTGGATTGCGTGGCCTGGGCCACGATGTACAGCAACTTGCACGCCACCTCATCGGCGTCACCGCCACGCAGACTGTCCTCGCCCGATTCAACCAGCTGCCGGACATGGCGATCGACCCGTGCCATGAGCCGCTGTATCTCGGTGGCTTCGCTCTTGAGCATGCCCTGCTCAAGCCCTTCGAGCACGCCGGCGGCAATCCACCACAGGCGGCGGCCGTGAACGTGATAGCAGCGCGCAGTGATCGCCAACAGCGTCTTGCGCATGTTGCGCAATCGCTGCGGAACATCCTGCTCGCGAAACCAGCCAAGCAATTGCTGCTGGAAATGCAGACGCAAGTCCACCAGCTCGTCGCGATAGGCTTGCGCCTGCAGATCACTCAACGCAGCGGGTGCCTGCTCGGGCAGGAACGCGTCCAGATTCGGGTGAAACAGCGCCGACTCCGGCAGGGGTGGCAGGTGCCGACTGGCGCGCAGATCATTCAACAGCGGCAGCAGCACCACCGGTACGTCGCGATGACCACCGGACAACCGCTCCAGATAGTCGGGCAGTTGCATCAGCCCGCGCATCATGACCGTGTAGGCTTCCTCACGCTGGGCGATGCCACCGGCGATCAACTCGCCTGCCAGCGCCCCCATCTCCGCTGCAACCATGGCCGCGCCATACAACTCCAATATCTGCAACGTGCCATGCGCCTGATGCAAATGCTCCGCGCACGAACGCATGGCGCCTGCGTTTTCGGGCTGCTCGACATAGGCTTCCAGGGCTTCGCGCGCAGCTGACAGCGTCTCGTCCAGCTCCGGCTTGACCCATTGCAGCGTGGTGAAATCGATGTGATCTTGAAGTCTCATGCGCGTCTCTCGGCGTTGCGCGGCAAATGTGTCATGCAACAACGAGATTGCCCCCCATAAAAATGCGTATGGCCACCGGCAACACTCAGCCCGGCAGCTTGAAATGCGCCACGGACCGCCGCAACTCACTCGCCAACTGCGCCAATGTTCCGATGGAATCGGCAGTCTGGCTTGCACCTTGCGACGTCTGCGAAGTGATTTCCTGGATCGCGTTCATCGAAACCGAGATATCGGTAGCGGCCGCCGACTGTTCGCGCGCGGCGGCGGAGATGGTTTGAATCAGTGCGGACAAATCGTGCGAAACGCGCTCGATGTCGCCCAGCGCACTACCGGCATCCTCAGCCAGGCGCGCACCGGCGACCACCTCGGTGGTGGTCTGTTCCATCGAATTGATCGCTTCATTGGTGTCGGACTGAATCGCCTGCACCAGCGTCTCAATGCGTTTGGTGGCCCCCGTCGAACGCTCAGCGAGACGCTGCACTTCGTCGGCAACCACGGCAAAACCGCGGCCCGCCTCACCAGCGGACGCGGCCTGAATGGCAGCGTTCAACGCCAGAATATTGGTTTGCTCGGCAATGTCATTGATCAGCTCCACGATCGAGCCGATTTCCTGCGAGGACTCGCCCAGGCGCTTGATGCGCTTGGAGGTCTCCTGAATCTGGTCGCGAATCGAGTCCATGCCGGAAATCGTTTCGCGCACCACCTCGGCACCGCGCGAGGCAATTTTCACCGAGCGTTCCGCCACGTCAGCCGACTCGGCGGAATCTTTGGACACCGTGTCCATGGAGGTCACGATCTGGTTGATCGCCGAAGTGGCCGAGCTGATCTGTCGCGCCTGCTGTTGTGCCGCGTCGGCCAGGTTGCGCGCCGTGGTCTGACTCTCCTGCGCCGACGACGAAACCTGCTCCGAGGTCTCGTTGATCGTCGTCACCAGGGAGCGCAACTCGTCGATGGCGTAGTTCACCGAGTCGGCAATCGCGCCGGTGATGTCTTCGGATACGGTGGTCTTGACCGTCAGATCACCTTCGGCGAGCGAACCCATTTCATCCAGCAGGCGCATGATCGCCTCCTGGTTGCGTTGATTCAATTCACTACTGTTGGCAAACCGGCGCCGTTGGTCGCCCACCAGCGTGATCACCAGCAACAGCGCAAACACGACCGCCGCGATGGCGCCAAGCAGACCCCACCACACATTCGGGAACAACCGGCGCAGGGACAACTTGCCGACCTGCTCCGACAGATCGTTGGCGCGCAACAACACCGTCTGTGAGTCGAGTGACGCCTGGTTGGCGGCACCCTTCACGTCACTGATGTTGCCCGCGGCAGCGACCAGCTTCGCCACCGGATCGGCCAGCTTCTCCCATCCGGTCTGGATTTCGGTGAGGATCTTGTGGGCATTGGCGTCGGCGATTGGGCGCACGCCACTGTCGGCGCTTCCAACCAGCAGGCCTTTCAGGACGTCGCCATACAATTGCGCGTCACGCGACAGGCCATCAGCAGCTGGCAGCGAGTTCGCGCCACCCTGCACCACTTCCTGCACACGGCGGATGATGCGGTCAGCGGACAACATCTGGCGGGACGTGCCGAGCATCTGGTCAGCGCTGCCGTTGCGCTGTTGCAGAATATTGACTACCTGCTCCATGCTCGAGTTGAGCAGCGGCATTTGCTGCGACAAGGCGTTCGCCCGCTGCCCGGAATCGAGCACTACCCCCTTGTTCGAAAGAATCTTGCCGATGTCCGCATCCAGCTGGCGCCACGCCGTATCCAGCGCAGTCACCGCCCGGCCACTGGCGGTGGTGTCGTTGTCCGCATAGGCATGCATGCCGCTTTGCGGGTCACCGCGCTTCAAGCGTTGGACCGCCGAGTCAATGGCGTTGCGCGTGCCCTCCAGTTCCTTGAACGCATCGACGTTGCCGGCGGCCGACTCCAGGGCAAACTTGGCCGTCTGCTGCGACAGCACCTGGATTTGCGTGGTCAATGCGATCGCCTGCCGGTCCTCGCCGTTCTTCTGGTTGAGCAGAAAGAAGTCCAGTGCCGCAAAACCGATCGCGACCAGCAGCAGGACAATGAGTGCGGTGTAACCCTGCTCTTTGCTGACGCCCCCTGTAGTGCTCATGTTCACCTCGTCCGTCTACATCGTGGCCGGGGCCGCCGCGCGCGTACCCGCCCTGAATGATTGACTCTCGTTTCCCGCCGCACCACACGGCCGGTCCCTCACCAATCCAACACCACCCATTCACGCAGCGGCATGACGAAAATCCGGCGCCCGCACCAGTCGGCTCATGCTGAAAATGGCCAGCTGTTGCTCGCCTACGCGACTATCCACAAAACGCACGAGGCGCGGATCATCTTCCGCCACGGCTTCGCGACGTTGCTCTTCGTCGACGGTGCGCTGGCCAAACACCTCGTCCACCAGCAATGCGACGTTGCCGCTACCCTGGCGCACGATCAACAGACGCGAGCGATCAGAGTGTTGCGTGCGCTCGCCGAACAGGAAGCGCGCGAAATCGATCACTGGTACCAGATTGCCGCGCACATTGGCCACGCCCAACAGCCATGGCTGGGTGCCCGGCACTGGTGTAAGCGGCGGCACTGCCAGCAGTTCGTTGACTTCGTCGATCCCCGTCACCAGCAACCGCGCACCAACGCGAAAACCAATGCCACGCCACAGCCCGGGCGCATCCAGCTCATCCTGCACCTCGGAGGCATGGGCCAGCGACTGCCGTTCGTAGCGGGCAAGAATTTCATACGGCGTCTGATTGACCAGATCCGTCATGTCGCGCTCGTCAACAAATCATTGATACAGGCCAGCAACTCGGTTTCGTGGACCGGCTTGGTGATGAACGCACGTGCGCCCTGGCGCAGACCCCAGACGCGGTCGGTCTCCATCGACTTGGTGGTGATCATGATGATCGGCACGTGCGCGGTGATCGGGTCGCGCGTGAGCATGCGCGTTGCCTGAAAGCCGTTCATGCCGGGCATGATCACGTCCATGATGATGGCCTCGGGAGGCGTGGCGCGGGCCTGCTCAATGCCATCCTCGGCACTGTTTACCGCAGTTACCCGATGTCCGGCGCGCTCCAGCAGCGTGGTGAACACCTGCACGTCCGTGGGCGAATCGTCGATGATGAGAATATTGGCCACTAAGCTTCCTCGGAACCTTCAATCAGCGCGCGGGCTACGCGCTCACGTGACGACGGATGGCATTCAACAGCTCGTCCCGCGTGAACGGTTTGGTCAAATACTGCTCGGCGCCCACGATGCGGCCGCGAGCCTTGTCGAACAGCCCGTCCTTCGAACTCAACATGATGACCGGCGTGTTGCGGAACTGGGGGTTGTTCTTGACCAGCGCACAGGTCTGATACCCATCCAGGCGCGGCATCATGATGTCGACAAAGATGATGGCCGGTTTCTGGTCGGAAATCTTGGCCAGTGCCTCGAACCCGTCGACCGCAGTCAACACCTCGCAACCCTCTTTCTTCAACAGGGTTTCCGCCGTACGCCGAATGGTCTTGGAGTCATCTACCACCATGACCTTGAGGCCAGCCAGATCGTTAACGCTTGCGTTTGAATCCACTTGGCTCCCCCAACGACCTGTCCCAAGTTCGAGACTGGTTTTGTAACATGCAACAGCCGTGCCGGACGGCGAGCATGAAAAAGACAACAAGGACGAATCCGCTCAAGCCCGCTCTGTGGCGGGATATATCAGGCTTGTTGTGTACTGCCTGCGCGTCGGGACTGTCAAGCAATAATCACCGGCTGACCAGCGCTGGTCATGCGGGGCTGCCGCGCAGCGGCACCATCGTGCCGGACGCGGCAGTTTTGGCTGCGGCCACTTGCCGCCAATCCGCCATGTCGGCGACCATCGGCCCTACCATGTGCGATCGTGAGCGTCGGTATCCGGCCGACGCAGATTGCACGGCGAGGAATCACGATGACGTTGTCGGTTGCCGTATTGATGGATCCCATCGGCTCCATCAAGCTGGCCAAGGACACGACTTTTGCCATGTTGCTGGAAGCACAGCGGCGCGGTCACACCCTGTTTTACCTGGAACAACAGGACCTGGCCCTGCGCGATGGCACGCCGTGGGCGCGCCTGGCCCCGCTCGCGGTGAAAGAGGACGCCCGGCAGTGGTACACGCTGGGCCAGCCACAATGGCGTGATCTGCGCGAGATGGACGTGGTACTGCTGCGCAAGGACCCGCCGGTCGACGCGCAGTTCATCTACGACACGCTGGTACTGGAGGTTGCGCAACGCAGCGGCGTCATGATGGTGAACGACCCGCGTGCGCTGCGCGACTGCAACGAAAAATTGTTCGCACTGCAATTCACGCAGTGCATCGTGCCGACACTGGTCAGTCGTGACGCCGACGAACTCCGGCGCTTCACGGCCGAGCACGGCGACATCGTGCTGAAGCCGCTGGACGGCATGGGCGGGCGGGGCATCTTTCGCGTCAGGCACGGTGACAGCAATCTCAATTCGATGCTGGAAACCCTGCTTGGCGGCGACAGCCACGGCATCGGCGCCCAGTTGACCATTGCCCAGAAATACATCCCGCAAATCAGTGCGGGCGACAAGCGCATCCTGGTCGTCGACGGCGAGCCCGTGCCCTGGGCCCTCGCCCGCATTCCGCAAGGCAACGAATTTCGTGGCAATCTCGCTGCCGGCGGTCGCGGTGAAGGCGTGCCACTTTCGGCCCGGGATCACTGGATCGTCGAGCAGGTGGCGCCCGAGTTGCGCCGCCGCGGGCTGCTGTTCGTCGGACTGGATGTGATTGGTGACTACCTGACGGAAATAAACGTCACCTCCCCGACTTGCATGCGCGAGCTGGACACCCAATTCGGGCTGAACATCAGTGCGCAGTTGTTTGCCGTCATCGAACAACGCCACCCTGCTGCGACCTGCGCATGAATCCGCCCACTCCCGCCAATCCGATCGGCGCCACTGCGCTGTTTTCGCTGCTGCTGCACGCGGTGCTGCTGCTCGGTGTCACTTTCCACTTTGCGCAAGCGGAACCCGGGCTGCCGACGCTGGATGTCACCCTGGTCAACGTGGCCAACCAGGAAGCACCGGACAAGGCGGATTTTCTGGCGCAGGCCAACAACAGCGGTGGCGGCCAGAGTGAGCATGTTGCGCGGCCCTCGCAAATGTTCTCCGGCGCCCTGCCTCGGCCAGACCCGGGCATTGCCGCCCAGGTGGTCAGGGACAGCACGCCCCCCGCGCAGGAGGCCACGCCAACGCGGCTGGTCACCACCACCAGCACCGGTGACTTCAGTGTCACCCGCGACACGGCGCAAACCCGGGCCGATGCAGAACGCACACCCGATGCCGAACAACTGCTGCGGCAGCAAGCGGTTGCCCAGCTCGCTGCCGAGTTGCGCGCACAGAACGCCGCGCTGGCCAAGCGTCCGAAGAAGAAATTCATCTCCGCCAACACGAAGGAATACGTATACGCCAGCTACATGCGCAGCTGGTCCGACCGCGTGCAGCGCGTGGGGAACCTGAACTATCCGGAACAAGCCCGCCAGGACAAGTTGTACGGCGATCTGCTGCTGACCGTGGGCCTGCGCCGCGACGGCAGTATCCACAGCATCACTGTGATCAAGGGTTCCGGGCAACCCGTGCTGGACGCCGCCGCCGAGCGCATCGTGCGCCTGTCCGGCCCATTTCCGGCCCTGCCCCCCGATGCCAGCGTGGACGAGCTGTACATCACGCGCACCTGGCAATTCCTGCCCGGCGACGTATTGCGCAACAAATGATGTCCGGCGCCCGCACGTAACGCTGCGCACACCGCCCACTGGCTTACAATGCCAACCCATGAACAGTGCAACGCCACACACGCTCACCGGACACTTCCTGATTGCCATGCCGCAGCAGGCCGAGCCACCGTTCTCGCGTGGCGTCGCATTGTTGTGTCAGCATGACGAAGAAGGCGCGATCGGCCTGCTGGTGAATCAACTGTCCAACTACCGTTTTGGCGACGTGCTGGCGCAGATGAAACTGTCCTGCGCGGATGAGGAGTTGGCCGACGCACCAGTATTGATTGGCGGCCCGGTGCAACAGCAGCGCGGCTTTGTGCTGCACCGTGAGCCGGGGGCGTGGGAATCGAGCTATCGCGTCAACGACATGTGGTCGGTAACCACCTCGCGCGACATTCTGGTCGCCATGGCTGCGGGCGAAGGTCCGCGCGAGGCAGTCATGGTACTTGGCTACGCCGGTTGGGACGCGGGGCAACTGGAGCAGGAGATCATGGCCAACGCGTGGCT
>DAITPL010000092.1:0-9565 GCA_036833615.1 Rhodanobacter sp. | reverse complement strand
TGCGGACGAAGCAGCGGCGGGCAGTGCCCGCCCTACAGAGCGCAGCGTCGATCCGTGATGGTTTCTGCTGTTGTAGGGCGGGCACTGCCCGCCAGCTTTTCACGGTGTACAGCTGCGAGCAACGCAGCGGCGGGCAGTGCCCGCCTACGGAGCGCGGCGCCGTCCCGATGATGGCTTTTGCTGTTGTGTTGGGCCGTGCCCGCCCTGCGCATGTGCGGGCTAAATTCCCATGCCGTACGGATCATTGCTGACCAGCGTTTCGGTGTCGCTGCCACCCTCGGCCAGGCGGATTTTCAGGGCCAGGCCGTCGCGTGAATCGGACTTGCTCAGCACCTCTTCGAGCTCCACGCGGCCATCCTTGTACAACCGGTACAGGGATTGATCGAAGGTCTGCATGCCCTCCTGCAGGCTGTGATCCATCGCTTCCTTGATCTCGTGGATTTGTCCGCGGCGGATCATGTCGCGGATCAGCGGCGTGTTCAACAGGACCTCGGCCGCCGGTACGCGACGACCGTCCTTGCCCATGACCAAGCGCTGGCTGATCACCGCGCGCAGGTTCAGCGCCAGGTTCATCAGCACGTTCTTGTGCGCCGATTCGGGGAAGAAATTGAGGATGCGCTCCAGCGTCTGGTCCGCGTTGTTGGAATGCAGCGTGGCCAGGCACAGATGCCCGGTTTCGGAGAACGAAATCGCCGCCTCCATGGTGTCGGTGTCGCGGATTTCGCCGATCATGATCACGTCCGGTGCCTCGCGCATGGCGTTCTTCAGCGCCTCGCTGTAGCTGTGGGTGTCCAGGCCCACTTCGCGCTGGTTGACGATGGAGCGCTTGTGCCGGTGCAGGTATTCAATCGGGTCTTCAATGGTGAGGATGTGGCCCGGCGATTGCTGGTTGCGCTGGTCGATCATTGCCGCCAAGGTGGTGGACTTGCCCGAGCCGGTGGCACCCACCACCAGAATCAACCCACGCGGCTCCATGATCAACTTGCTGAAGATACTGGGCAGTTGCAATTGCTCGATGCTCGGGATTTCGCTCTTGATGGCGCGAATGACCATGCCCACTTCACCGCGCTGCTTGAACACGTTGATGCGGAAGCGGCCGGCCTCCTTCACCGCCAACGCCATGTTCAGCTCGAGCGCGCGCTCGAATTGCGGCACCTGGCCCTCGTCCATCAGCGAGTAGGCAATCTTCTTGACCATGCCACTGGGGAGTCCGGTGTTGCCCAGCGGATACAACTTGCCTTCCACCTTGATGTTCACAGGGGCGCCGGTGGTCAGGAACATGTCCGACGCGCCCTTGTCTACCATGAGCTTGAGGAAGTACCCAATGTCCACTTTGATCCCCTGTTTCTATGCGCGTTGCAATGATGGATTATGCCCGCACACAATACGCTGCCAATCTCGATGAGGAATGTGATGGTGCACATCTTTTCTCCGCTCGCCGGGCATGAAGTGCCGGTCGGCCGGATGGTCTCAGGCTTGCTCGTTGCTGCCGGGCTGGTCATCGGTGGGTGTGCCTCGGTGCCCCCGCCGGACAACGCAATGAACCTGGCCCAGGGTCAGTTGCAAGCCGCCAGCGATGCGCAAGCTGCTGATTATGCACCGGTTGATCTGGGATTCGCGCAGGACAAGTTCCAGCAGGCGCAGGCGGCCATGGCCCAGCGGCGCTACGCCGATGCCGCCAAATGGGCTGAAGAGTCGCGCGCAGACGCCGAGCTGGCGCGCGCCAAGGCGCGGCTGGCCGCAGCGCGCGAACAAATACAAGGCAAGCTGGCGGAGAACACCCGCTTGCGGCAGCAGGGCGAACAGGCATCACCCCCCGACTCGTTGCCCCCGGCGCCATCGCCGCCGGCCGCGGACGGCGACCAGGGCGTACTGCCCGAGCAGCCACAGGACATGCCGGCACCGGCAGCGTCCCAACTGTCCGCGCCACCTGCCACCGATGGTTTCCAGACCGTTCCCGAGCCGACGCCACCGGCTGCTGGCGGCTTCCAGCCGGTGCCCGCACAGGCGCCGCCGACCGATAATGGGTATCCGGCCTCGGCTCAATCCGACGGAGGGCAACCATGAAACGCGTTACCGGCATTCTTGCCACACTCCTGCTGGGGCTGGCCGCCAGCGCCGCCGTGCAAGCCAGGCAAGACACCATTGATGTGGCCCGGCTGAATACCAGCCTCGATCAACTTGCCAATGATCCGGGCATGGGCAGCTACGCCCAGGCCGAGCAGGCGCGCGCGCGCGATGCGATCAATCGGCTGGCGCAGGCCAAGTCTCGCGACCAGCCGCATGCGTTGTATCTGGCCGAACGGCGCGTGGATCTGGCCAAAGCCGCCGCGCAACTGCAGGACGCACAAATCAAGCTGACCCAGCTGGATCGCGAGCACGACCAGATCCTGCTCGACAACAGTCGTCGCGACGTTGAAAACGCCCGTCGCGAACTGGAGCGTCAACGTTTGCAATATCAGTTGTCGCAGGAAGAGACGGCGCGCCTGCAGGAGCAGGGCCAGGCTTATTCCGCGGCAGCCGAACAGGCGCGCGCGGAAGCGGAGCAGGCAAAAAAACTTGCCGCGGCGCAAAGTCGGGTGGCCAGATCCGCGCGGCGTGAAGCGGCGCTGGCCGCGCAGGCAGCCAAGGCCATGCGTTCGCAATTGCAAGGTGACGACGCGAATGCACCGGCGCCTTCTGCGCCGAAAAAGTCCGCGGCAAAACATCGCGACGGGCCTTGAACCGCCTCCATTTCCCGGTGCTCGCGACAGTTCGCGCGGGCGGCCGTGTGGGCACGCTGGACACTGTGATGCGGTTTTGCGGATTGTCGGTTAAATGTATGTAAAATAATGGTTTGGCGCGTTTTTTGCCCATCCGGGGGAGGCCGTTCGCTCGCTTGCGACGGTTGAAAATGCGGAGTAGGGTCAAGTCACCTGCAGGTATTTCTGCCTGGCAGGCTACTGACCTGAACCATGCGCCTTGCCCTCGTTTACTTGCCGATCTGCGTTCCGGAAATCCGGCGTGGATCGTGGGTGTGCGCATGTGTTCTTTCGTCTGCATGCGTTGTTGCCCAGACGTGCGCGGACCCACTTGCGAGGAGGTCGGAACCATGTTTGAAAACCATCAGCGTGAGGATGTCGAAGCATTGCTGAAGACCGATGCCGAGTTTCGCCGGTTGTATCAACACCATCGGGAGCTGGACAGCAAGGTGCACGACGCCGACACCGGCGTACTGCCCATCGACAGCGTGACGCTGGCCGGCATGAAAAAGGAAAAACTGGTGGCCAAGGCTCATCTCGAACGGATGTGGGCTGACCGCTTGCGTCGGGTCAACTGACCCGCACGGACGCTGATGGAAAGCGCCGACCGCGTCGGCGCCACGGTCAAAGCTGATTCTGTTCGTACGCTGATCGCGGGCGGGGACGTTGCCTGGCGCGGCAACGTCATCGGCTGCTGTGGTGTCCCGCACTGACAGCAGTCAAGGTGACAGTCTCGCGCTTTGGCGCTGAGACTGTGTGATCCAGCGCCATGCGTCGTTCCACGCGGCGTGCGTGCTTGGATGGCCTGCCGGCCGGCAGGCGCCGGCTCGCGCCCGGGCAAAGCTACTGCAGCAGACAGTGTTCCAGCACGACCGCTGGTCGTCGAGGCGTTGTCGCTGGCGCCGGCATTTCGCCGTGTCCGCCGCCGGAATGCGTGAAACCACGCTGCCGACAATCCCTCCCCCGGGCGCAGCTTGGTGGAGCGGGGCGCTCCGGCTGTGTGCCTGCCCCAAGGCCAGAAGCTTCCCCCTCACCCCAACCCTCTCCCCCGGCGGAGCCAGGGGAGAGGGAGCGCCCGCGACACGCGAAACCACGCTGCCGCCAAGCCCTCTCCCCCGGCAGAGCCAGGGGAGAGGGGGCGCCTGCGACACACGAAATCACGTTTTCGACCGGCCCTTTCCCCCGAGCGCGTTATGGATTTTCCGCGCCGCCGCCGTGTGCGGTCCCTGGCCGTCGGCTATCATGCCGGTCTTGCCGCGCGCGTCGCGTCGTGTCGCGCGGACGGCCTTGCCACGGAGCACCCATGACGGTTCACCAAAGCGTTCTCGAACTTATCGGGCACACCCCCATGGTGCGCGCGCAACGCCTCGATACCGGGCCCTGCACATTGTTTCTGAAGTTGGAGAGCGCAAATCCCGGCGGGTCCATCAAGGATCGCATCGGCATCTCCATGATCGAGGGCGCGGAGCAGGCAGGCAAGATCAAGCCCGGCGACACGCTGGTGGAAGGCACGGCCGGCAATACCGGTATCGGCCTGGCGCTGGTGGCGCAGCAGAAAGGCTACCGCCTGATCCTGGTGGTGCCAGACAAGATGAGCCGCGAGAAGATCTTCAACCTCAAGGCGATGGGGGCCGAGGTGGTGCTGACGCGCTCGGACGTGGCCAAGGGCCATCCCGAGTATTACCAGGACATGGCGGCGCGGATTGCGCGGGAAACACCCGGCGCGTATTTCGTCAACCAGTTTGGCAATCCGGACAACCCGGCTGCGCACATTGCCACCACCGGTCCGGAAATCCTGGAGCAGATGGAGGGCAAGGTCGACGCGATAGTCGTCGGCTGCGGTTCGTCCGGCACGCTCACCGGGTTGTCGCAGTTTTTTGCCAGGCAGTCGCCGGCAACGGAAATCATCCTGGCCGACCCGGTGGGCTCGATCCTTGCGCAGTACATCAACCAGGGGACGATGTCGACCAAGTCGGCCAGCTGGATGGTGGAAGGTATCGGTGAGGACTTTCTGCCGCCGATCAGCGACTTTACCCGGGTAAAGAAGGCTTATGCGATCTCCGACAAGGAGAGCTTCCTCACCGCCCGCGAGTTGCTGGCCAAGGAAGGCGTGCTGGGCGGCTCATCCACCGGCACGCTGGTGGCCGCGGCGCTGAAGTACTGCCGTGAGCAAACCACGCCCAAGCGCGTGGTGACGCTGGTGTGCGACACCGGCAACAAATACCTGTCCAAGCTGTACAACGACTACTGGATGCTCGACAACGGCTTCATCGAGCACGAGCAGCATGGCGATTTGCGCGATCTGCTGCTGCGGCCCTTTGCCCAGCGCGATACCGTGGTGGTGGGTCCCGATGAACTGCTGATCACCGCGTATACACGCATGAAACTTTATGACGTGTCGCAGTTGCCGGTGGTCGACGGCGAACATCTGGTTGGCATCGTTGACGAGTCGGACGTGTTGATGCATGTGCATGCCGACGAAACGCGTTTCAACGACAAGGTATCAACCGCGATGATTGGCGAGATGCACAAGTTGCAGATGACCGAGACCATTGAAGCGCTGCTGCCGGTGTTTGAGCGTGGACACGTCGCGATCGTGATGGACGGGGAGCGCTTCCTCGGCTTGATCACGCGCATCGATCTGCTGAACTATTTGCGACGCAAGGTGAATTGAGTGGTGTCGGCGGCCTGGTGTCGATCGAGGTTTGGTTGACCGGCGCCAAGGCAGGCTGGCAAGTTACCCGCAAAGGGTGACTGGTCCGGCGAAAGCCTGCGGTAATGCAACTTTGTGAGCATGATCCGGATGCGGAGCATCGGCTCCGCGCCCGTCGACAAGGAGCTTGATCCATGTGTGGAATAGTTGCTGCGGTAGCCCAACGCAATGTGGCACCCCTGCTGATCGTTGGCCTCAAGGCGCTCGAGTATCGCGGTTACGACTCCGCCGGCCTTGCCGTGTTGCACGCGGGTGAACTGCGTCGCGTGCGCGCCAAGGGCAAGGTGCGCGAAATGGAAGCGTTGTACCTGGCCGATCCGTTTCCCGGCAGCACCGGTATCGCGCATACGCGTTGGGCCACGCATGGCGTACCGAACAAGGCCAATGCGCATCCGCACGTCGCCGGCCGGGTCGCGATCGTGCACAACGGCATCATCGAAAACCACGTGGCGCTGCGCACGGAGTTGCAGGCGCGTGGCCACGTGTTCACCTCGGAAACCGATACCGAAGTGATGGCCGTGCTGATCGACGAGCACATCAGCGCGGGGATGACCCTGCGCGAAGCGGTATTGACCACGGTAAACGGGCTGGATGGTGCGTATGCCATCGCCGTGATCAGTCGCGATGAACCCGATCGCGTGGTTGGGGCGCGCCGCGGCGCGCCGCTGCTGGTGGGCCTCGGCATTGGCGAGAACTTTCTTGGCTCCGACGCCCAGGCCTTGATCCAGGTAACCAACCGAATGCTGTACCTGGACGAGGGTGACGTGGTGGAAATCACCCGTGACGCGGTGCAGGTATTTGCGCCGGACGGCACGCCGGTGGAGCGCGAGGTACATGAAAGTGAACTTTCCACCGATGCGGTGGAGCGCGGGCAATACCGACACTACATGCAGAAGGAAATCTTCGAGCAACCACGCGCGGTGGCCGACACGCTGGAATCGCGGATTGGCCCGCATGGCGTGTTGCCCAATATTTTCGGCATCGACAGCGATGCGCTGCTGGCGCGTACGCGCGGGTTGCACATTGTTGCCTGCGGTACCAGCTACAACGCCGGCCTGGTCGCAAAGTACTGGATCGAGGCGTTCGCCAGGCTGCCGGTCAGTGTGGAAGTGGCCAGCGAGTACCGCTATCGCCAGGCCGTGGTGCCGGCGGACACGTTGTTTGTCGCCATCTCGCAGTCCGGCGAAACCGCCGATACGCTGGCTGCCATGCGCGAGTCGCGGCAACGCGGCTACATCGGCACGCTGGTGATCTGCAATTCACCGGAGTCTTCGCTGGTCCGCGAGGCCAATCTGCAGTTGATGACGCGCGCCGGTCCGGAAATCGGCGTGGCCTCGACCAAGGCGTTCACCACCCAGCTTGCCGCGCTTGGCTTGTTGGCCCTGGAGCTGGCCCGGCGCAACGGCATCGATCCGCAGCGTTACACCGAGTTGTGCGCCGAGTTGCAACGCCTGCCACGGGCGATCGCGGAGGCGCTCAAGCTGGAGCCGGCGATCATCGAGCTGGCGGGCGAGTTCATCACGCGCCAACACGCGCTGTTCCTGGGCCGCGGCGCGCAGTACCCCGTGGCGCTGGAAGGCGCGCTCAAGCTCAAGGAAATTTCCTACATTCATGCCGAGGCATATCCAGCGGGTGAGCTCAAGCATGGCCCGCTGGCGCTGGTGGACGAGAACATGCCAGTGGTGGCCGTGGCGCCCAATGGCTGGCTGCTGGACAAGCTCAAGTCCAACTTGCAGGAAGTGCGCGCGCGCGGCGGCCGGCTGATCGTGTTTGCCGATGGCGAGGCCAGCATGGATGAAATGGCCGACCACGGCGTGATGCTGCGGGTGGGTTCCGGCGGCGCGTTCATTGCCCCGGCGGTGTTCACCGTGCCGCTGCAATTGCTGGCTTACCACGTTGCCGTGCAGCGCGGCACCGATGTCGACCAACCGCGCAACCTGGCCAAATCGGTGACGGTGGAATGATTCAGCACCGCCTTGCCGGCACGACCTGATCGAAGTGCCAACCTGACACCTCGCTTGGCGCTCCGGGCGGACGGATGGCATTGCGCGAAGCAGTCGTCATCCGTCCGTGAATGACAATCACGGTGCGGTCACCTGAATCCACGCAGGCGCGTGATCGCTGGCTTTCTCTTGCAGCCGAACCCAGCGGTCCACACCCGCCTTGGCAAGGTTTTTCGCCAAGACGCGATTGAGCAGCAGATGATCGATCCGCAGTCCGCGATCTCTTTCGGCATGCTGCCGGAAGTAGTCCCAAAACGTATAAATCCGCTCCTCGCCCCACACCTGCCGCAACGCATCAGTCCAGCCCTGATCCAGCAGGCGTGCGTATGCCTGCCTCGATTCGGGCTGAAGCAGAGCATCGTTGCGAAATGATTTTGGATCGTAGACGTCCTCGTCGGTGGGGATGACGTTGAAGTCCCCCATCAGGACTACCGGGTGTGGCAGGTCCACCAGGGATGCGGCGTGACGTGCCAGACGCTCCAGCCACTTCAGTTTGTAGTCGAATTTGGGTCCAGGCTGCGGGTTGCCATTGGGCGCGTACAAACTGGCGACAACGATGCCGTCGATGGTCGCCTCCAGGTATCGGCTCTGCCGGTCTTCCGGATCGCCGGGTAACCCGCGTCGGCGTTCGACCGGTACGTTGCCCCGACTCAGCAAGGCCACTCCGTTCCATGACTGCTGGCCATGCCAGATGGATCCGTAACCCGCACCCTCAAGGGTTTCCGTCGGGAATGCCTGATTTGTTGACTTCAGTTCCTGGAGAGCCACGATGTCCGGCTGCTCCCTGGCCAGCCATGCAAGCAAGTTGGGCAGGCGGCTGCGGATTCCGTTGACGTTGAACGTGGCCAGCTTCAAGGTTTTCTTGCGACGCATGGGAGCGCGTCCTTCAGTCAGGAACGACCCGGCCTGAAGTGGCGAGCCATTGGCATGTGCTCCGCACTGTATGAGTCACTCCATCGCCAGTCCGTGAAGCGCTGGCTTTGGACGTGTCACCCGTAGTGAAGCGTACCCGGAACTCATGAGATCCGGTCCAGCCTTGCGCCACGAAGTCGGCGTGCGCCGCCGTGACAGGTGGCAAGGCGGTATGAGTGGGAAACGTGTGCGGTGGCAACTTCGCCTTGGTAGGCGCCTGGCCGGACAGTGGGTTTGGCAGGGCGGGCACTGCCCGCCGGCTTTGGATATTCCCCGGCGGAAGGTCGGCGGGCAGTGCCCGCCCTACAACGCCTTCAAAGATTGAGGGTGAATCGTTTCACGCCGTGAGGTCAGGCGCGACCGTACACATCGTCAAAACGCACGATATCGTCTTCGCCCAGATAGCTGCCCGATTGCACTTCTATCAGCTCCAGTGGCAGCTTGCCGGGATTGCGCAGGCGGTGCGTGCTGCCGAGCGGGATGTAGGTGCTCTGGTTTTCGGTAAGCAGGAACACCTTTTCGTCACAGGTGGCTTCGGCGGTACCGGACACCACGATCCAGTGTTCGGCACGGTGGTGATGTTTCTGCAGGCTGAGCGTCGCCCCGGGTTTGACCACGATGCGCTTGACCTGGAACCGCTCGCCGGCTTCCAGCGAGTCGTAGGTACCCCATGGTCGGTGCACCACGCGGTGCAGGGCATATTCGCTGCGCCCGGCGGCCTTGAGCCGTTCCACAATTTGCTTGACGTCCTGTGCCGCGTCACGGTGCGCGACCAGCGTGGCGTCGGGCGTGCTGACCACGATCACGTCGTCCAGGCCAACCGTCGCCAGTAGATGGCGCTCATGCGAACGCAACAGGCAATTGCGGGTGTCGATAGCCAGCGTGTCGCCCTCGCACAGGTTGCCGTGGGCGTCCTTGTCGCCGGTCAGCCACAGCGCGGACCACGACCCGATGTCACTCCACGCGCAGCTCACCGGCACCACGGCCGCGCGCCGGGTTTTTTCCATCACCGCATAGTCGATGGAGTCGGCGGGTACCTGGGCAAACGTATCGCGGTCGATGCGCACGAAGTCGAGGTCGATGCTGGCGCTGGCATGCGCCGCGCGTACTGCCGACAGCATGGCCGGCGCGTGCTGCGCCATTTCTTCCAGGTAGCGTGCGGCCTTGAACAGAAACATGCCGGAGTTCCAGTCGTA
>DAITPL010000091.1:0-9914 GCA_036833615.1 Rhodanobacter sp. | reverse complement strand
CCGCCGTTCTCGTGTTCCTCGAACCACAGCTCTTCGGTGTCGTAGTACATCGCGCGCGTATCGAACACGCCATCGTGATCGATCAGGCACTTCCACGGCTGGTTCCACACGCCAGCGATCCAGTACACCATGTAGCCGCCATAGCTGGCGCCGGTTGCGCAGGCACGATCACCGTCGAGGAAGCCGTATTTGTCCAGCGCAGCCTTCCAGCCGAGCTTCAGGTCCTCCAGCGGCTTGCCACCCCAGTCGCCGGAGATGGAATCGGTGAACGCCTGACCGTAACCGGTGGAACCGTGGAAGTTCACCGTCACCACGGCAAAGCCTTGGCCGGCATACGTTTGCGGGTTCCAGCGATAGCTCCAGCCGTTGTTCATCGCGCCTTGCGGGCCACCGTGGATGATGAACGCGACCGGATAGGTCTGGCCTGGTTGATAGTCCACCGGCTTGACCACGTAACCCTGCACGGTTGCGTCGTGCCAACCCTTGAAATTGAAGAACTCGAAGTCGCCGACCTTGGCGTTTTTCAGCTCCGCGGCGTTGAAATGCGTCACTTGTCGCAGGTCGCCGCCGTCCGTGTGCGCCACGTAGACATCGGCAGGGCGCTTGAGGTCATCGCGTGTCAGCACCAACTTGTCCGTACCCAACGAGTAGCCGCCTACCGTGCCCTCACCCACCAGCGACGTGACCTTGCCGCTGGCCGTGTCAATGGCAAACAGCGGGTGCTGGCCTTCGTCATCGGCGGTGGCGTACAGCGTCTTGCCGTCCGCGGAAATGGAAAGGCTGCCGGGTGAGCGATCCCATGCGGGAGCCACTTCACGCCGTGCGCCGGTGGCGATATCCAGCGCCATGATCGCAAAGCGATCGGCTTCAAACCCCGGCGTTTTCATCGCCAGGTAATACAGTGTCTTGCCATCAGGTGACGGCACCGGATACGCATCCCACGCCTGGTTTTCGGCGGTCAGGTTCTTCGGCGCAGCCGCACCGTCAACGCCGACGTGATACACGTCGAAATTCGTTGACCATGGTTCGGTGGTGCCAGCTATGCGCACGTCGAAGTACACGCTGGCGCTATCGGGCGCAAACGCAAACTCGCTCTCGTCCCCAAACGGCTTGCTCGGCACGTCGCCATCGACGCCGCGCGTCAACAACTTCGGCTCTGTCGGCAACTGCCCCCTGGCATCGAAGCTGGCAACGAACAACTGGTTACGGCGCCCATTCGCCCACGTATCCCAGTGCCGCACAAACAATTTGTTGTACAGCGTACCGCTGGCCCGGTCCTTGGCGCGCGCCTCCACACGCTGGTGGGTGCACGCCAGCGTGGCGCAATCAGCGAATACTTCATACGTCAGCAACACGCGCTTGCCATCGGGCGACAGCTTGTAGTTGCCGAGGTCGAGCGCCGCGTGGCTCACCTGCACCGCCGCCGCGGGCCTGGTCAGGTTCAACCCGGCCTTGTCGCCCAGATCCACCCGCCACAACTGCGCCACACCCTTGGCTGGTGCCACGAAATACAGACTGTGACCACTGGCCGACCAGCGCGCGGACGAACCGCGATCGACCACCTTCACCGGCGCGCCATCGCTGGCCGACAAATCCAGCACATAGATGGCGTTGACGCCCTTGTTTGCCGCGTAATCGGTACTGCGCACGCCAAACGCGACATGACGCCCATCCGACGACAACTGCGGATCGCTGACCCGATCCATCATCACCAGATCGCGCACATCGAACGCGTGCACGCCGGAGGCTTTGACAAACGTGGTATCCACACCATCCGCCGCCAGCACCGGCATAGTCACCAAGGCCAGCAGCAGCGCGGCAATCAAAGATTTCATCGCTTGTTTCCCTCACCATGAGCAATAACGGAAGGTAAGCGGCAAACCGGTCGCAAGCAAGCCTTGGCACATTCGGCCCACCGGCAGACAACACGACCGCACTGCGAGAACTCCACAACGGCCCGCTCGGCTGTCGTCACGGCGCACGGATCGAATGCCCCCGGCCAGCCATGACGCCGGCACTGGATTGCCAGTTCGGTGACGGTGCTGACCGATGCGGCCGCTGGGTGAGGTGGAAGCCGACACAGCGAAACACCGCCCGTGGCGCTGTCCAGATCGGTTGGCGCACGTACTACCCAGGGAACACGCAATCCGGAGCGCAGGCCATCATGGCCGGTATCGAAGTGCGAAGTGCAACGAGCGAACAAAGAACCATCGGAAAATGACGGACTCGTCCGCGTATTGGCGGAGAGAGAGGGATTCGAACCCTCGATAAGGCTTTAAACCCTATACTCCCTTAGCAGGGGAGCCCCTTCAGCCACTCGGGCATCTCTCCGGGTTGTTGTCTCCGCATTGCAGCGGAGCCGCCAAGGATACCGGCCGGCGTGGTTGAGGTAAAGCGTTGGTGCACGATCACTCGTCGGTTGATTCGCCGACAGTGGCAGGTGGAATTGGCTGGTCAGGCAATGCTCCCCCTTCCTGCTCGGCCTTGATCCGCAAGTAAATCTCCTCGCGGTGCACCGCGACGGTTTTCGGTGCATTGATGCCGATGCGCACCTGGTTGCCCTTTACGCCCAGAACGGTGACGGTCACCTCGTCGCCGATCATCAGGGTTTCACCGACCCTGCGCGTCAGAATCAACATGACTGTTACTCCATAATGCTGTTGGTCACAGGCTTGTCATTGAATGAGACGTCACCCCTGAGCCTCATTCATACAAGTTTGTAACGATCCGACAAAAGCCTCACGGCCTGGTCGGCTCACAGCCAAAACCCTCCACAAGCGTCCTGACTGACGATGCGACGCTCTGACCACACCGACGTCGGCATGATACTAACCGAGCGCGATTGCTGCACGCAATTGACTTCCACCATTACACTTCCGTACACGAAAAATCAGGTGCGCTGAAGCCCAACCCAGGCCGGTAATCCAGCCAGCAATGCAGGCAATTGCGGTGCATCCAACCCGCCGCCCTGCGCCATGTCCGCGCGACCACCGCCTTTACCCTCAATCTGCCTGGCGACATGCGCCACGACGTCACCCGCCTTGACCCGCTCCAGCGCACTTCCATGCACGCCAGCAACCAAAGCCACGCGCCCGTCTGCGGCACCTGCAAGCAGGATCACGCAATCGCCGAGCTGTTGTTTCAGCTGATCGACGCTGTCGCGCAGCGACTTTGCATCCAGTCCCTCCAGACGCGCTGCCACGACCTTGATGCCAGCCACATCGCTGGCTTGGGCAGCGAGCTCGGCAGTTGCCGATCCGGCGGCCTTGCTGCGCAGCGAATCGAGTTCGCGTTCAAGCTTTTTCTGGCGCTCCAGCAACTGCTGCAATTTTTCCACGACCTCGTCGCCACTGCTGGACAGCAGGTGCGACAGTTCGCCGAGACGGCGTTCTTCGGCGTCGACATAAGCCAGCGCGCCGTCACCAGTAACCGCCTCGATGCGCCGCACGCCGGAAGCCACGCCAGCCTCGCTGACGATCTTGAACAAGCCTATATCGCCGGTGTGCTGCACATGCGTGCCGCCGCACAACTCGGTGGAAAAATCTCCCATCCGCAACACGCGCACCACATCCCCATACTTTTCGCCAAACAAGGCCATGGCTCCGGTGCCAATGGCGTCGTCATAGGCCATCTGGTCTATCCGTGCACGGGCATTGCGGCGTACCTGAAGATTGACCATGGCTTCGACCTCCGCCAGCTCGTCACGGCTCATCGGCTGGAAATGCGCAAAGTCAAAACGCAGGCGCTCCGGCGCCACCAGCGACCCTTTTTGCGTGACATGCATGCCCAGCACCTTGCGCAACGCCGCATGCAGCAAATGCGTCGCCGAGTGATTGAGCACAATTGCCTGCCGGCGCGCCTCGTCCACCTGCGCATCCAGCAGATCGCCAGTGCGCAGCGGTTGATCGCCATGCCATACGCCGGCGTGGCCGAAGAACACACCACCCATCTTCAGCGTATCGCCGACCTCGAACCGACCGGCGGGATTGGACAGCTCGCCGGTATCGCCGACCTGACCGCCGGACTCGGCGTAGAACGGCGTGCGATCGACGATCAACAAACCTTGTTCACCGTCCGCCAGCTGGTCCACCTGGCGCCCGTCGCGCACCAGGCCGAGCACCTTGCTCGACGAGCTGCGCAAGGTTTCATAACCAAGGAAGACGGTCGGCTGCAACTGGCTGGCCAGCTCGGCCGGCATCAAGCCCTTGGCGGTAAAACGGCCGGCGGCACGCGCGCGCGCGCGCTGCTCACTCATCGCACGCTCGAAGCCAACCATGTCCACCGCCAGCCCGCGTTCGCGCGCGATATCGGCGGTGAGATCCACGGGAAAACCATACGTGTCGTACAGCCGAAACGCATCGGCGCCGGCAATCGTCTTGCCGGATTTTTGCGTGACCTCGTCAAACACGCGCATGCCGTGTTCCAGCGTTTCGCCAAAGCGGCGTTCTTCGGCGCGCAAAGCTTCTTCGACAAAGCCCTGTTTGGCCGCCAACTCCGGATAGGCCACGCCCATTTCGGCCACCAGCGGTTGCACCATCTTCCAGAAGAAATCGCCGCGCACCCCGAGCATCCAGCCGTGCCGCAACGCGCGCCGGATGATCCGTCGCAGCACATAGCCGCGGCCTTCGTTGGACGGCAACACGCCGTCGACAATCAGGAACGCGCACGCCCGGATGTGATCGGCAATGACCCGCAGCGACTTGTTGCCCAGATCGGTAGTGGCGGTGAACTCGCCGGCAGCACGGATCAGGTGCGCAAACAGATCGATCTCGTAATTGGAATGCACGTGTTGCAACACGGCGGCCAGCCGTTCCAGCCCCATGCCGGTGTCCACGCACGGCGCCGGCAACGGGCTCAGCGTGCCATCCGGCGCACGGTCAAATTGCATGAACACCAAATTCCAGATCTCGACGTAACGGTCGCCATCCTCATCCGCCGAACCGGGTGGGCCGCCGGCAATATCCGCGCCGTGGTCATAGAAAATTTCGGTGCACGGACCACACGGGCCGGTATCGGCCATCTGCCAGAAATTGTCCGACGCGTACGGCGCACCCTTGTTGTCGCCGATGCGCACGATGCGCTCGGCGGGGATGCCAATGTCGTCGTGCCAGATGCCGTAGGCCTCGTCATCGCTCTGGTAGACAGTGACCCACAGCTTGTCCGCCGGCAACTTGAACACACCGGTGAGCAACTCCCACGCGTAGGCAATCGCGTCATGCTTGAAGTAATCACCAAACGACCAGTTGCCAAGCATCTCGAAAAACGTGTGATGCCGGGCGGTGTAGCCCACCACATCCAGATCGTTGTGTTTGCCACCGGCGCGCAGGCAGCGCTGCACATCGGCGGCACGCTTGTAACCGGGCTTTTCGCTGCCGAGGAAGACGTTCTTGAATTGCACCATGCCGGAATTGGTGAACAACAAGGTCGGGTCACTCGCGGGCACCAGCGAACTGGAGGGCACGATGGTATGGCCCCTGGTGCGAAAGTAATCGAGGAAAGTGCTGCGGATTTCTGAGGTTTTCATGCGGATCAGGATGGCTGGTGATAAACGCCAACGCCGCAGGCAGGCCGCGCGATCAGTTGTCCGGATCGGCAGTTTCGTCCACTTCGGCTTGGGTGACACTGCGTACTGTGGCGGCGGCAAAGCCGCGGCGCAAGAGAAATTGCGCGCGACGCATGCGTTCGGCGCGATCAGCGCTGCCGACGCTGCCATAGTGTCGACGCAGCTGGTCCGCGGCACAGGCGGTCCAATCAACGTCGGCCGCATCCAGCAATTCGCGGATGCGCGCGTCGGCGAAGCCGTGAGTTTTCAGCTCGACGCGCAAGCGCAACGGACCGTAACCACGGGCGATGCGACTGCGCAGCAATACTTCGGCAAAACGCTCGTCATCCTGATAGTGCTGCTCGCCGAGGCGGGCGATGGCGGCATCCGCCTCGTCGCCGGCATAACCGCTCTGCCCCAGCTTGGTTTTCAACTCGCGGCGCGAATGCTCGCGGCGTGCCAGCATGCCCAGCGCCTTGTCGTAAGCGCTGCGCCCGGGCACTGCTGGGTCGTTCGGCCCGGGGCGGCGTTTGAAGCCCATTAGCGCACCGTCGAGGTCGGCGCAACGGCGTGCCACCGGGCAAGCGTCGCCGGCGCTGCAGCGCAACCGGCCCGGATCAACCAGCGCGACTCGATGCACGGGACGACCGCGAGCCATGCCGGCCACAACGCGCATGGCCCGGACGGGCCGGGCCATGCGTTTGTTGTGGGCGAAACAGCAACCACACTCACACCTCTGCGGTGGCCTCTTCCGCGCCAGCCACCACCGGCTTGCCTACCGGCACCAGCAAGCGATTGCGCAATTCCTGATCAATCTCGTTGGTGATTTCCGGATGCTCGCGCAGGAACTGGCGCACGTTGTCCTTGCCTTGGCCAATGCGATCGCCCTTGTAGCTGTACCACGCACCGGATTTGTCTATCAGGTTTTCCGCCACGCCCAGCTCGATGATCTCACCTTCGCGTGAAGTGCCCTCACCATACAGAATTTCAAACTCGCACTTGCGAAACGGCGGCGCCACCTTGTTCTTGACCACCTTGACCCGGGTCTCCGAACCAATGACTTCCTCGCCGCGCTTCACCGCGCCAATGCGCCGGATGTCCAGGCGCACCGATGCATAGAATTTCAATGCGTTGCCGCCAGTGGTGGTTTCCGGGCTGCCGAACATCACGCCGATCTTCATGCGGATCTGGTTGATGAACACCACCAGGGTGCCGGCCTTCTTGATATTGGCGGTCAGCTTGCGCAACGCTTGGCTCATCAGCCGCGCATGCAGGCCGACATGGGAATCGCCCATCTCGCCCTCGATTTCCGCCTTCGGGGTCAGCGCGGCCACCGAATCGACGACCACCATGTCCACCGCACCCGAGCGCACCAGCATGTCGACGATTTCCAGCGCCTGTTCACCGGTGTCAGGTTGCGACACCAGCAGGTCGTCCACCTTGACGCCGAGTTTCTCGGCATACGTGGGATCCAGGGCATGCTCGGCGTCAATGAACGCTGCCGTGCCGCCGGCACGCTGGCAAGCGGCAATCACTTGCAAGGTCATGGTGGTCTTGCCGGACGATTCCGGGCCGTAAATCTCGACCACGCGACCACGCGGCAAGCCACCAACGCCGAGGGCAATATCCAGCCCAAGCGAGCCGGTGGAAATCACGTCAATCGCTTCGTTGACCCGGTCGCCCATGCGCATGATCGCGCCCTTGCCAAACTGCTTCTCGATCTGACTTAGCGCGGAAGTGAGCGCTTTGCGCTTGTTGTCATCCATCGTCTTGGGTTCCAGGTGAGCCATGAATAGGGAGCATGATCCGCTGCTTCGATCTCACGGGCTGCGATCAGCGGCGGTTCGCGCGAATGCAGGCATTATCCCATACCGGTCAAGCGGCTCTGGCAGCGCCTGGCGCATCAAGCTGTCAGGGTTTTGCACAACCCGTTGAGCGCCGCCGCCACGGTCTGTCGGCGTACAGCTTCGCGATCGCCGGAAAACCGGAACAGCCGCGCATGGGCATAGCCGCCGCGACGCTTCCAGCTGATCCATACCGTACCCACCGGCTTGTCCGGCGTGCCGCCGGTCGGCCCGGCAATGCCGGTAACCGCCACCGCCACGCCAGCGCCCAGACGTGCAAGCGCGCCGGAGACCATCTCCAGCGCAGTTGCCTCGCTGACCGCACCGGCGTGTTCCAGCGTGCGCGGGTTGACTCCCAGCAACGCCTCTTTCGCCTCATAACTGTAGGTCACCAATCCGGCGTGAAACCACGCCGAGCTGCCCGGCAGATCGGTCAACGCCTTGGCGATCCAGCCGCCGGTGCACGATTCAGCTGTCACCAGCATCAGCCGGCACTGCTGCACCTCGCGGGCAACGGTCTTCGCCAGTTCCAGCAATTCGGCATCATCGGGGACAGCGGACAAAGGCATGGATTTCCCGAAAACGGGGAGAGTTGCGCCAGGCGGGAGCACCGTTCTACCCGGTTCCCGCCGTCGCGCCAAGGGCTGCAGCCCATGTCGCCGCATGCGACAGCTGGCCCGGCGGTATGCACCTTCGCCATTCACGCCGCCGCACGTTCAGTTTGGGCAACCTGAACGCTGGTCGGCCGCACCCGTCTTCACCAAATGAACGCAATGCACCAGTTAAAAATGCGAGCCAACGCATCGCAAAAGGCGCCGCCCAATGCATCTGTCCGCCACACCAATTGTTCGTGCGTCGTTTGCGCAGCCTGCGTCGGAAGATGCAAACCCGGCACGAATGCCACGCTCCGCGGCTGCGCCGGATTGCCGGTGGAGCGACCGATCCGGAGCATTGCGTGTGCCGACAACGCCACTGAATGCGGCGGCGAGCGAGCTGCCCACCCGGATCCTGCCATGACCAGCAAGCTGCGCGCAGACCCCGCAACGGCGACGGCGAACATGACGCTGACGTTGCTCAACCAGCAAGCCAAGGAGCTGCGCACACGCCTGGCCACGTTGCGTCGAAGTCTGGCCAACGTACAACGCGATTTCAGCTCCAACCACGCCAGCCAACTCAAGGACGCCAACGAGAAACTGGTGCTCGCCGTGGCCCAGGCAGACATGCTCGCCGCGTCTGCCGTGCACCAGTTGGACCAGTTGGTGCAGAGCAGCCAGCGCGACGTCGTGACCGGGACACCCAATCGCGCATTGATCCTCGATCGGCTGGACAACGCCATCGCGCTGGCACGCCGACATGGCACGCACATCGCCGTGGCCTTCCTCGATCTGGACCATTTCAAGCCCATCAACGACTTGCTGGGGCACGCCAGCGGTGATCAGGTGCTGCAACTCGTGGCCCGACGTCTGCAGGCAGTAGTGCGCGACTCGGACGTCGTCAGCCGCTACGGCGGGGATGAATTTCTGGTCTTGCTCAGCGAAGTTTCGCAACCAGCCGACGCTGCGTTGATCGCCGAAAAAATGCTGTTCGCACTGACCGCCCCAAGCGTCGTGGGCGGACATCGGTTGCAAGTATCCGCCAGTCTCGGCATTGCGATTTACCCACAAGACGGTGATGACGCACAGACCTTGATCGAGCAGGCCGATGCAGCGATGTATCGCGTCAAGCGCGGCGGCGGAGCGAACTTTGATTTTCACCGCTCGGTCCCGCCATCCGCGCCATGCGATGCCGACCGGCTCAAGCTGCCACGCCGTGACAGCAAATTCCTGCCAGCCTCGCCGGCGTAGCATTGTATCTGCGCCAACAGCCCGTGCGCGGTCGATAACCGACACCTTGCGCGCGCCGTTGTCGGCACTCAACAATGCAGCATTCTCGGGCCAGGCTTGCGGCGATGGAGGCGCACGAAGTTCGTGATCCGCTGGTGCCGATCCAGATTGCCGCCCATGTGCCCACGGCTCGCCGCCGGACGGGCAGGCATCGCCCGAACGAACGCAGGTGATGCCGGCTTTGATTGAGTGCGCTCTGGCCAAGCGCGACGGTATGCGCACGTTCGGCGGGCGATGACAGCAGGGTAACTTTTTTGCCGGCCGTGCCGACATTTCAGGCGCGGGCGTGTACCGGCTTCGGCGGTCGTCACCATCGTGCCACGCGCGCTCATGGCACGGGGAAAGATTGACTTCATCGACAAGTCACGTAGCCTCGGCAGGTCCGTACCATGCCGTTGAAAACGTCCGCACGGCCACCGGCTCGGTCGGACAAGGCAGCCCTCTGCTGTTCAGACGCGGCACGCGAGTACGTGAAAATCGAGAATCCCGGGCAATGACTGGACCATCTGTACACGCCGAAAAAAGTACCTCGCACACGCCGTTCATACGCCAGTATCTTGCCGCCAAGGCGGAGCACCCGGATGTGCTGCTGTTCTTCCGCATGGGCGATTTCTACGAGCTGTTCTACGACGACGCGCGCAAGGC
>DAITPL010000090.1:0-10068 GCA_036833615.1 Rhodanobacter sp. | reverse complement strand
ATGGCGCCACGCGCGCTGGGCCAGGAAAAGATGTACTCGCACCGCGGCATGGAGCTGCACTTCTGGCTGCACATGGTGGGCACGCTGTTGTACATCGGCTCCATGTGGGTAGCCGGCGTCACCGAGGGCGTGATGTGGCGCGCCACCGAGCCGGACGGCTCGCTGACCTACGCGTTCATTGACAGCTTGCTGGCGATCAAGCCGATGTACTGGATCCGCTGGCTCGGCGGCGTATCCATTCTCAGCGGGATGTGCGTGATGGCGTGGAATCTGTGGCACTCGGCGGCCGACGCACGTGCGCACCTGATCAAGCCGATCCCGGTGCCGATCCCGCAGCCGGACGCGCATCAGGTACCCGCTCCGCTGCCCGCGACATATTGATGCGATCGTCCTTGATCGCCGCTTCAGCCAGCCTCCCGGATCGGCAACATCGATCCAGATTGACAGCCCAAAAGCGGCCATCCATGGCCGCACTGTTTAGCTAGAGCTCTGGACATGGCCTACAAACATTTTGAACTGATCGAAAAGAACGCCGGCCTGCTCGGGGTGCTGATCGCCATCATGGTTTCGATCGGCGGGCTGGCCGAAATCACTCCGCTGTTCATGCAGGCGCACGCGGTGAAGGCACCGGCCGGCGTCAAGCCATATGACGCATTGCGTCTGCTCGGCAAGGACATCTACGTGCGCGAAGGCTGCTATCTGTGCCACTCGCAGATGATTCGTGCATTGCGTGCCGAGACCCAGCGGTACGGGCATTTTTCCACCGCGGAAGAATCCGTGTATGACCGGCCGTTCCAGTGGGGTTCCAAGCGCACCGGGCCCGATCTGGCACGCGTTGGCGGCAAGTATTCCGATGAATGGCAGCGCATGCACTTGCTGGCCCCGCGCCAGTTGGTGCCGGAATCCAACATGCCAGGCTACCCGTGGCTGGAGCATGCCAAGCTGGATGCCGCCGATGTGCAGGCACGCATGCGCACCCTGCGCAAACTTGGCGATCCGTACACCGCTGCCGACATTGCCGGCGCACCCGCCGCCGTCGCTGGGAAAACCGAGCTGGATGCACTGGTGGCATACCTGCAGGGTCTCGGTATCCAGAACGAACCGGTGGCTACCGTCCCGGTGCCGGCCGGTCACGGAGGCGCCCCATGAGCGACCTGGCATGGGGCAACCTCGTCGGCGTGATCACCGTGATCACGATGGCGGTGTTCATCGGCATCTGGATCTGGGCGTGGCGCAAACGTCACCGGCAGGTATTCAAGCGGATGTCGGAAATTCCCATGGAAGATCCACCGGAGGGACCGGTGCGCCCCATACCCCCGTCGACCAAAGTTGACCTGCACCAGGAGGACAAGTCATGAGCTGGGGTTGGTCGCTGTGGGTGATGGGACTGGTGACGCTCAACATGGGCATCACGTTCCTGTTGTTCCTGTGGGCACCGCGCGCGAAGATCCCGACCCAGCCGGACCAGACCAGCGGACATGTGTGGGCGCATGGCGTGCTCCGCGAAGGCGTCCGCCGTTTGCCCGGGTGGTGGGTATGGTTTTCGGCCAGCATGTTCGTGCTGGCCTGGATCTACCTGATGTTGTATCCGGGCTATGGGCACCATCCCGGCGCGCTGGGCTGGACATCGCACGGCGAGCTGGCGCGGGACGTGGCGCGCAACGAGCGCCTGCTCGGCGATCTGCAAAAGCGCTTCCGCCACTACACGCCCGAGCAACTGGCCGGCGACCCGGCGGCGTTGCAACTTGGCGGCCGCCTGTTCGTGGACAACTGCGCCGCCTGCCATGGCCGTGGCGGTTACGGCAACGTCCAGCTGGGCGCGCCCAGCCTGATCGATGACGACTGGCTGTATGGCGGCAGTGGCCAGGACATACTGGCCAGCATCCACGATGGCCGCAGCGGCATGATGCCGCCGTGGGCCAGTCTTGGCGAGGACAACGTGAAAAACCTGGCGCAATATGTGCTGAGCCTTTCCAACTCGCCGCACGATGCGGCGAAGGCGGCAGCCGGCGCACCCCTGTTCAGCACTTGCGCGGCGTGTCATGGCGCCGAGGGCAAGGGCAATCCGGCACTCGGCGCGCCCAACCTCACCGATCACATCTGGCTGCATGGCGGCACGCTGGCAGACATCGAGCGCAGCATCGGGGGTGGCCGCCAAGGCAACATGCCCGCGTGGAGCAAGCGCTTGAGCGATGACGACACGCGGGTGCTCGCGGCCTACGTCTACCACCTGGCGCACCAGGGCGATGCCGCCGCACGCTGACCCCGCGCTGCGGCAGCGGCCCACCGCGTGGTATCGGCAACCGGTGGTATGGCTGGGTGCGTTGGTGTTTGCTGCCTCCATCGCCGGTTGCATATGGATCATCACTGCCGGCATGCGGCATGCCGACACGCCCGTGGCGACCTCGCGGGCCAGTGTCTTCGGCGTACCGGCCTCGCCACAGCGCGCACCGCAGCCGGCCACCTCCGCCAAGCCGCAATGAGCGCGTACGCGGCATGGGCCCACCCGCAACTGGCCGCGCAGGTGTTGCGTCCCCGTGCTGCCGGTTGCAGTGAAATCGCGCTGCGCATCGCTCCCCTGACCGACGCCCGCCACGTCCTGCAACTGGAGCAGCGCATTGGTGCCCTGCCCGGCGTGCAGCGGGTCACCATCGACGCGCCGGCACGGCGCGTGCGCGTAGTGTGGGATCGCCAACACACCTCGTTGCCGCAGCTGCTCGACGCCTTCGCCGCCGGCCAGTGCAACGCGCAACCGCTGCGGCATGACAGCATCGAGGACACCCGCGCGGCGGAAATGCACACGGCGCTCAAACGCCTGCTGGTCGCCGGCATGTGCGCGATGCAGGTGATGTCCTACGCCCTGGTGCTGTACATCGGTGCGGTCGACTTCATCGACTTCACCACGCGCGGACTGTTTCGCTGGCTGAGCCTGCTGAGCACGGTGCCAATCGTGTTCTATTCCGCGCAACCATTTTTCCGCGGCGCGCGCGACGAACTGCGCCAGCGCCGCCTCGGCATCAACCTGCCGGTGGCCCTGGCCGTCGCCCTGGTGTTCGCGGCAAGCACCTTCAGCACGGTGGCCGGCAGCGGCGAGATTTATTTCGACTCGGTCAGCATGTTCGTGTTCCTGCTGCTCGGCGGGCGCTACCTGGAACTACGCTCGCGCCATCGCAGCGGTGCGCTGGGCGACGCCGTGCTCGACGCCACACCGTGGCTGGCGCAACGGCGCCGCGCCGACGACCAACTGGAAACGGTGGCCGCGATCGAGCTGGTGGCGGGTGACCGCGTGCACATTGCCGAGGGCGAAACCGTTCCCGCCGACGGCACGCTGGAAAGCGCCGCGATATGTGTGGACGAAGCGCTGCTGTCCGGTGAAGCACGCCCGGTCTGGCGCCAGCGTGGTGAGCCGCTGCTGGCGGGCACGGTGGTGTTGACCGGGCCAGCGGACATACAGGTCGAACACGCCGGCAGTACCACGGCCAGTGCGCGCCTAGGCGCACTGGCCACCCGCATCCGCAACGCACGCACACCCATCAGTGCGGACCAGGAACGCGACGTCGCGCGCTTTGTCAGCCGCATCCTGGTGTTGACCGCACTCACGGCGCTGGGCTGGCTGCTGGTCGATCCGTCCCGTGCATTCGCCGCCGCCGTGGCGGTACTTGTCGTGGCATGTCCCTGCGCGTTTGCATTGACCATGCCGGCCACGCTGACCCGGGCGCTGGGTGCGTTGGCACGGCACGGCGTGCTGGTCACCAACAGTGCCGCGTTGACGGCACTGGCCCACGTCGACCAGGCCTGGTTCGACAAGACCGGTACGCTGACCACACCGCAGTTTGCCCGCACCGACATCGAGCCGCTGCGCGGCGACGGACGTGAACAGGTGCTGCAATGGGCCGCGGCGCTGGCGCACGCAAGTTCACATCCACTGGCCCGCGCACTGAGCGCGACTGCCGGCCAGCACGCTCCGCCGCCGCACGCCACGGATATCCAGGTGACCGCCAGCGGCGGGATCAGTGGCACGCTGGAGAACCGCCCATTGCGACTGGGCAACGCCGCGTTCGCGTTGCTGCCAAGTGGCGCCCGTGTCCCCGACAACCTGCGCGATGCGCTGGTATTGGCTGATGCCACCGGCGCGATCGCCGCGTTCCATCGGCACGAACAGGCCCGGGAGGATGCCGCACATACGCTGCACAGCCTGCGCGCAGCCGGGGTGGCGTGCGCGATCGCCAGCGGTGATGCGCCACTACGGGTAGCTGCATGTGCCGCGCAACTGCACGTCAGTGAGTGGTACGCCGCACAAACGGCGGGCGACAAACTCGCGCTGCTGCAGGCCGCGCGCCAGCGTGGGGCGACCACGCTCGCGGTCGGCGACGGCAGCAACGACGCCGCCCTGCTCGCTGCCGCTGACGTCTCCGTCGCCCTCGCCAGCGGCACGTCCCTGGCCCAGGCGCACGCCGACCTGCTGTTGCAGGATGGACGGCTGGGCAGTTTGCTCCATGCGCGCGCGATCGCCCGCCAGGTACTGGACATCAGTGCACAAAGCCGGCGCTGGGCACTGGTGTACAACCTGTGCGCGGTACCGTTTGCGGCATTCGGTCTGGTGTCGCCATGGCTGGCCGGCATCGGCATGTCCCTGAGCTCGCTGGCGGTGGTGCTCAACACCCTGCGCGTGGGACGCAACGTGACGGGTGCGCCCCCGGAGCTGCACGCATGAACATTTTGCTGGTGTTGATCCCGGTGACCGTGCTGGTAATCGTGATTGCCGTGGCGTTGTTTTTCTGGGCCGTGAACCATCAGCAGTTCGACGATCTGGACAGTCCGGGCGTATTGCCGCTGATGGACGACCCACCACCAGCCGATGCGCCCGCCAATGCGACCCAGGCCACGCCGGTTGCATCAGCAACTCCGCCACCACCCGCAGACGCAACCCGGGATCCCTAGTCGAAGTGTCGGGTATCCGGCAAGCCGACGCGCGACTCAATCGTGAGGCTGGCGGGATTCCCGCCGCAGCGCCGCTTGCAGCAAGCGTTGCTGCACCCGCTCGGCCAGCGTACGCGGCGCGCCCAGGCCCATGCGCAGCAACGCATCGACTTCCCCGGCAGCCGCCGCACCAGGCCAGCAGGCTGCACGCAGCAAGCGCCACTTGCCCCGCCAGGTATGCCCGCCCGCCTGCAACCAACGCAGCGCCGGCAGCAAGCGCTGTTCGACCTCGGTGAAATCGCTGCCAAACGGGAATGCTGGCAGCAAGCCCTTCTGCTGCAACGGTCGCAGTGCTTCGCGCAGGTAGCGTGGATGGTGGTGCCGCCACGCCTCCGGAACCTGGAATTCCGGCGCAAGTTTGCCGTGGGCCTTCGCTTGCGCGCACAGCGCATCGACAAAGCGCGCGTCGCAGATCGACAGCATGGCCTCGACACACTCACTGTCGCTCTTGCCGCGCAGGTCGGCCACGCCGTATTCCGTGACAAAGATGTCGCGCAAATGCCGCGGCAGCGTGGCTTGCCCGTAGTTCCAGCGGATGTTGCTTTCCAGTCCATGCGCGCCTTCGCGCACTGCCCGCAACAACAATATCGAGCGCCCGTCCGGCAACTCGTGGGCCATCGCCACAAAGTTGTACTGACCGCCCACGCCGCTCACCACGGCGCCATCTTCCAGCGTGTCGGAGTTTGCCGCGCCAAGCACAGTGGCCAGCATGCAGGTATTGAAAAAGCGCGCGCCGCGGCGCTGCAAAATGGCCAGGTTCTGATGCACGCCATGGATTTCATTGACGGCGGACACCGGGCCCATCTCGATCGCATCCGGATCGGCGGCTTCGGTTGCCGCCAGCCATTGATACAGTTCGCGGGTACCGAGGAAAAACGCGCCGTGCAGGTAGTGCCCACCGGGCACATCGTCTGCCAGCCGCCCGTCGGCCGCGGCCCGCTCCAGCGCCAGATTGTCCCAGCTGCGACGCTTCAGAATGCCCGCCCGCTGCAGATGCATGAAGCCGTCCATCACCATCTCGCTGGCCCCGAACAGCCCGACCTTGAACGGCGCCAGCCCACCGAACCAGCGCGCCAGCGCATGCGTGTCGCCAGCGCGGTCCAGCGCCAGCAACGTGCGCCGCCACACGGTGTTGTCCTGCTGGCGCAACAGCAAACCTTTCACCAGTGCGTCGGACAACGAGCCGATGCCGATCTGCAGGCAACCACCATCGGCAATCAGCGCGCTCGCATGCATGCCAAGCGCGTACTCCGGCAGGCTGACCGACGCCCGCGGCAGCGCAAACAGCGGCGGACTGACCGGCGGCGCCAGCTCCACGTCAAAGTAGTTTTCCGGCACCTCGGCCGCACCGCCAAGGTACGGCAGCTCCGGATGCACCACGGCTACACACAGGGGACGTGGCTGTCCGGCTGCGCGGGTCATGCGCAAAAAATCCAGCGTCAGGTCCGGATTGCACGACAGGCTGTAGTGCACCCCATCCGGACCTTCCCGGCGCGCCACCAGCTGCACGAGCAGATTGATGTCCTGCGTGAGCAGGTCGCGCGCCACGTGGGTGTAGTTCTGGCTGATGTAACTGCGCTGGGCATTGCCCGAATGCAGCATGGCGCCGGATTGCAGATAAAACTCGTGCACGGCGACGTTGGCTGGCAGCACATCATCGGCCTGGTCCAGCGCGTATTGCGGGTCGACATAATCGACGCCGAAATGCCGCTCGATGAAGGGCGCCAGGAAACGCGCTTCGAGCCCCGGTTTGGCCCGAGGCCGCAGCAGTGACAGCGCGGTGTACAGCCGCATCGATCGCGCGCTGTCCTCGCGGACAAGTTGATACAGCGCGTTGAGCAACCCGTGCGGTTTGCCCAGACCCAGCGGTGCCACGACTCGCAGATCCACCCCGAGCCGGGTAACGATGTGTTCGACACAATCGCGGATAGTGGTGAAGTGGCGCGCGCTCGACATGCGCCGGATCATGCCAGAAGCGTGAGCTGCACAACGTCCATGCAGGGCATGACCTACACTGCCGGGCATGCTTGAGGCGTCGCTCATTCCCGCCACTCCGAACCGCTTGCTGGCCGAGCGGGCATTGAGTCGCGCGGCCGGCGCGCCGTTGCTCGGCGGCAATGCCGTGGAGCTGCTGATTGACGCCGAGGCGCATTATTCCGCGTGGCTGGCGGCCATCCGCGGCGCACAACACCGCGTGCTGCTGGAAAACTATATCGTGCGCAATGACGCGGTCGGGCACGCGTTTCTCGACGCGTTGGTCGAGCGTGCCCAAGCGGGCGTGCTGGTCCACGTGCTGGTGGACTGGGTCGGCTGCCTTGGCCAATCGCGCAGCAGATTCTGGGCGCCACTGCGTGCCGCCGGTGGCCAGGTACGCATCTTCAATCCACCGCAGCTCGGCCAGCCGCTGGGCTGGATCAGCCGCGATCATCGCAAGGTGCTGGTGGTCGATGGCACGCACGGTTTTCTGTCCGGTGTATGCATCAGCGAGAAATGGCTGGGCAATGCCAAGCGCGGCATTCCACCCTGGCGCGATACCGGTGTGGCACTGCGCGGGCCGGCAGTGGCGGAGATCGAGGCGGCATTTGCGCAAAGCTGGGTCAGTATCGGCGAGGCCATGGCGGATTTCCCGCCGCTGCCCGGCGCCGCCGAACCAGCCGGCGTGGTGGCGTTGCGCGTCATCGCCACCCAGCCGGCGACGGCCGGCATGTATCGGCTCGATCAGTTGATTGCCGCCATGGCGCGCAAGACCTTGTGGCTCACCGACGCCTACTTTGTGGGGCTCGCACCTTACGTGCAGGCGCTGGTGGCAGCCGCCCGCGACGGCGTGGATGTACGCCTGCTGGTCCCGGGCAACAGCGACATTGCGGTCGTGGCCGGGATGTCACGCTCCGGTTACCGGTTGCTGCTGCAAGCTGGCATCCGCGTCTTCGAGTGGAACGGTTCGATGCTGCATGCCAAGACCGCGGTGGCGGATGGCCAGTGGGCGCGCGTGGGTTCGTCCAACCTCAACATTGCCAGTTGGCTGAGCAACCGCGAGATTGACGTCGCCGTCGAAGATGCCGGCTTCGCCGGCCAACTCGCCGCGCAATATATCCGCGACCTGGACAACGCCACCGAAATCGTCCTGGCGCCCCGCCGCCATCGACACCTGCACAGCACCAGCGAACAAGTGCGCAGCAGTCGCGCGCGACCATCCCGCGTACGCCACGGCGGCGGCAGTTCCAGCCGTGCCGCAGTCGGTGCCTTGCGCATGGCCAACAGCGTCACCGCGGTGCTGGGCAACCAGCGCGTGCTCAACGCCACGTCCAGCGGGCCGCTCTTCAGCGCCACCGCGCTCCTGGCGCTGTTTGCGCTCGTCGCCATGCTGTGGCCGGCATGGATCGGCTGGCCGCTCGGCGTGCTGGCGGCGTGGTTTGCGCTCAACCTCGGCATCGCCACTTGGCGCACTTATCGGCGCCGCCGCGCCGCATTGGCGGACAAGCCAACCCACAAGGCATCCGGCTAGTCATACCCGACTGGCCCATTGGCATATCCCCTCGTCATCCCGGCATAAAAGGTGAGCAACCACCTGCGAAAGCTTGCCCAAGCCGATGTTTCCGCACGGCAAGCTGGCGCGTGCATGTTAGGCTTCCCCTCCCATGTCCGTGCTCGACCCCGACCGCCAACGCCACATCCTCACCCCCAGTTCGCTCAACCGGCTGGTGCGCGAACTGCTGGGCGACGCACTGCCACAAGTATGGATTGAAGGCGAGCTGTCGAACGTGGCCAAGCCGGCGTCCGGGCATCTGTATTTCACCTTGAAGGACCGCACGGCACAGGTGCGCTGCGCGATGTTCAAGCAAAGCTGCTCGACGCTGCGCTTTCGTCCGCTCGACGGCATGCAGGTATTGTTGCGCGCACGCGTCGGACTGTACGAACCGCGCGGCGAATTCCAGCTGGTCGCCGAGTACATGGAGCCGGCTGGTGAAGGCGCCTTGCAGCGCGCGTTCGAGGAACTCAAGGCGCGGCTCAGCGCGGAAGGTTTGTTTGCTCCTGAGCGCAAACGTCCGCTGCCACGTTTCGCCCGACGCATCGGCGTGATCACGTCCGGCACCGGCGCGGCGGTGCGCGATGTGCTCAGCGTGCTGGCGCGCCGCTGGCCGCTGGTCGAGGTCGAGGTGCTGGCCGTCCCGGTGCAGGGCCGCGAAGCGCCGCCGGCGATCGTCAACATGTTGCGCAAGGCTTCGGCCTGTGGACGCTACGACGTGTTGCTGCTCACCCGCGGCGGTGGCTCGCTGGAAGACCTGTGGGCGTTCAACGAGGAAGCCGTGGCGCGTGCGATCCACGCCAGCGCGGTTCCCGTGATGTCGGCCGTGGGACACGAAATCGATTTCAGCATCGCCGATTTTGTCGCCGACCTGCGCGCGCCCACGCCTTCCGCCGCGGCTGAACTGCTGGTACCCGACGCGGTGGCCATTGGCCGGCAACTGCGGCAACTGCGCCAGCGCCTGGCAGATGTGCAGCAAGCACGCGTGCAAAGCCACACGCAGCGCGTGGATCTGCTGCTGGCCCGCCTGCACAACCAGCGCCCGCAGGCGCGGCTCGCCCGCGACCGCGAGCGTCTCCTGCATCTGCAGCACCGATTGACGACCACGCTCCATGCCCAGACGCAGCAACACCGGACGTCGCTGGAGCGGGCGTACAGCCGCTTGCTGGCGCTCCATCCACGTACCCGGTTACCGCTGTTGATGCAGCGGCTGAACGAGCAGCAGCAGCGTTTGCGGCGCGCCATCGAGCAGCGACGCGAACGTGATGAAACCCGTCTGCGTCACCTCGGTCACGCGCTGCACGCGGTCAGTCCGCTGGCCACGCTGGAGCGCGGTTACGCGATCCTGTTTGAAGCAACGGGCCAGGTGCTGCGTTCGGCCCAGCACGTTGCCATCGGCACACCATTGCGCGCGCGACTCGCCGACGGGGAACTGGCCTTGCGCGTCAGCAAGCCAGGCGACGCCGGGTAGAGCAGCCGGCACGGCCTCACCGACTTGCCCCTGCAAGCGGGCACTGGCCCAGCTCTCGCGGTGATCCGGCGGCGGGCAGTGCCCGCCCTAC
>DAITPL010000089.1:0-10125 GCA_036833615.1 Rhodanobacter sp. | reverse complement strand
CGCGAAATCTCCAGCTGCTCCAACTGCGAGGATTTCCAGGCCCGCCGCCTGCAGGCCCGGGTGCGCAATGCCGACACCGGCAAACCCGAACTCGTGCATACCTTGAACGGCTCCGGCCTGGCCGTTGGTCGCACGCTGATTGCGGTGATGGAAAACTGCCAGAACGCCGACGGCTCGATCAACGTTCCGGCGGTGCTGCGTCCCTACATGGCCGGGCTGGACCGCATCGCGTGAACACACCCGCGCCCACACCGGCGGTCACGCCGCCGCACGCGTGGGACAAGGTGGAAAAGAGCGCCAGCTATTTTCTGTTGTGCGTGCTGCTTGGTGTCCTTGGCATGCGCCTGGGTTTCTCCGGCGTGTGGAGCGTGCCAAAGCTGGACTTCGTGCTCAGCGCAATGGCCCTGGTGCTGGTGGTGGGTGCTTTCTGGTTGGCACGCAACCATCGCGCGTGGCGCCTTGCCGTGATCGCGTTTGCCGGCGCCACGCAACTCATACCGATGGTCGTGCGCGAACCCGTGCTGCTGTTCCCGCTGCTTGGCGCGCTGATTCCCGTAGCCATCCTCGTGGGCTGCCTGGTCGCGCTGTCGCACAAGGGGGCCAACGGTCGTCCATAGCCGCGTTGCCAATAGTCTGGCTGTCAGCGTACGGTTCCCCGTTGCGGTCAGTCGGGCGCGAGGGTACGCGCAGCGCCGGGGCAGAACCGGCGCAAGTGCGGCCTTTGTTGAGATCGATTCTCGTTTGCGGTTTAATGGCACCGATGACGCTGCCCGGCTTGCCGCGCGCGTCGACCCCGATAGAGTGTCCGCCGGGCGTGTTTGATCGCGCGCTGGCGGTCTGTGGATAAACATGCAATCACCGTCATCGTCGATGCCCGGCCCGGAGTTTCACCATGCTGTCGCGACGATGCCGTTGCGCGGGTGGTATGGGGTCAGCGTCGGCCTGGGCATGCTTGGTCTGCCACTGGTGTGGCAACCGGCGCTGCATTGGCAGGTCGCCGGTATCGTCTCGTTTGCCGTTGCCCTGGCGTGGCTGGGGATGGTCGCGTGGTGGCGCCGGCACCCGCAGCGCTTGCAGCTACGCGCGGCGGAACTGGTGGCCGATCATCCCGGCGCGGGCCCTGCGGCGACCGCGCCGGCGTGCGTCGAGCGTGAGGAAACCACGACGCACGCGCAAGCCGAGGTGCGCGTGGTGTTCGCCAGCCAGACCGGCTTTGCCGAGCAGCTCGCGCGGCAGACCGGGCAGTCACTGCACGACGCGGGTCTGGCGATGCGCCTGGATGAGCTGGGCACGCTCGGTGTGGCCGATTTGCAGGCAACCCGCCGTGCGTTGTTCGTGGTGAGCACCACCGGCGATGGCGATCCACCCGATGCGGCGGCGACATTTTTTGAGCGCTGCATGGTTCAACCGGCCGATTTGTCGGCGCTGCACTACGGCTTGCTGGCGCTTGGCGATTCCGACTACGACGATTTTTGCGGTTTCGGCCACAAGCTGCAGCACTGGTTGCAAGCCAGTGGTGCCCAAGCATTGTTCGATCCGGTGGAAGTGGACAGCGAGGACGAGTCCGCGCTACGCCATTGGCAGCGCCGCCTGGCGCTGGTGACCGGCGGCAGCGAGCTACCCGACTGGCAGACGCCGCGCTATCAGCGCTGGCAGCTGGTCGAGCGGCACGTGCTCAATCCCGGCAGCGTCGGTGAGCCGTGTTTTCATGTCGCGTTGCGGCCGGTGCAAGGCCGAATGAGCTGGGAGGCGGGTGATCTGGTGGAGATTGGCCCCTGTCATGCGCCGTCGACGGTCATTGCCTGGTTGGCTGCGCAGGGCCTGGACGGTACTTCGATGGTAACGGTGGCGCGGGAGCGGTTGTCACTGGCAGCGCTGCTCGCGCGTTCGCGCCTGCCGTCCGCCGACGCGGTGGCGGGGCTGGATGCCGACGCGGTGGCGGCACTCACCCAGCGGTTGCCGCATCGGGAATATTCCATCGCGTCGCTGCCTGGCGATGGTGCACTGCATCTGCTGGTGCGGCAAATGCGCGGGCCCGGTGGTGCTTCCGGCCTGGGTTCGAGTTGGCTGACTGAGCATGTCGCGGTGGGTGCAGAGGTTGCGCTGCGGGTGCGCGGCAACCCCAATTTCCATGTGCCGACGGATGCGCGCCCGTTGCTCCTGATTGGCAACGGTACCGGCATGGCGGCGTTGCACGCGTTGCTGGCCGCACGCATCGCGGCGCGCCGGCCACGCAACTGGTTGCTGTTTGGCGAGCGCCAGGTCGCCTGCGATTTCTATTATCGCGAGCAGATCGAGCAATGGCTGGCGAATGGTCAGCTGGAGCGCGCGGATTTTGCGTGGTCGCGCGATCAGCCAGAACGGGTCTACGTGCAGCAACGCTTGCGCGAGGCCGCTGACGACGTGCGCCATTGGGTGGATGCCGGCGCCGCGATTTATGTCTGCGGCAGTCTCGCCGGCATGGCGCCGGCAGTGGACGCGGTGTTGCGTGACGTGCTGGGTACGGCGCAAGTGGAGCAGTTGCGGGCTGCAGGACGCTATCGGCGCGACGTGTACTGAGCTACTGCGGCGATCTGCGCCTGTCGTCAATCGCGGGTGTGGATCCGGACGTGGGTGGTTGTGCGTGGATCTTCGACCTGTGCTGGTCCCACGCTGCACATGCCGCATTGTTGCACTGACTTACGCGTACGCGCGTTGATGGGCCACGTGTGGTGGGTAGTACGCGAACACGTGGCGATTGCTGCCGTAGAAATCCATGTCTTCGATGTGCTCGCCGCCGAGGCGTTCGGCGAGGCGGTCCGATACTTCGTTGCCAATGCGCACCAGGCTGATCACGCGCTTGGCCTGCAAATGCTGCCAGGCGAATTCGAGTGCCGCCGCGCCAGCCTCGGTGGCGTAACCGTGGTGGCGATACTCGGGCTTGAGCATCCAGCCCAGTTCCAGATCCGGCCAGCCTTCGGGGAACATCAGCCCGGCGCGCCCGATGAAATCGCCGCTGCTCTTGAGTTCCAGCGCCCACATGCCGCAGCCGCGCAGCTGCCAATGACCAAGCAACATGGCCAGCGAGCGCCACGCGTTGGTGCGATCCAGCGGCTGTCCATCACCAACCCACTGCGTGCTGTCCGGGTCGGCCAGCATCGCGGCATAGTCGTTGAAGTGTGCCTCGGTCAGCGCCGTCAGGCGCAGGCGCGCGGTTTCAATCGTGGGTATTTCGGGCATCGTCGTCTACGGTGATGCGGCCAGCAGTTCGGCCAGCGCACGGGTGCTGCTGGTGAGGCTGTCGTGCCATGAGAGGCCGCTGATTATCCTCCCGGTACACGAATCGACAAAGTCCTCGGCCTGACCGGGTGGCAGCAGGTGCTGGTAATCCACCGTGATCTCGCTGCCGGCTGGCAAGTCCGCCAACGCGAAGATGAAGCCGAGATGCCACAAGCCGGTGGGTGCGAAGCTGTGGTTGATGAAGCACTCGTCCGGCCATTCCGGTGAGAGTGTGTAGCGATCCTCGAACCAGCGGGCGCTGGCGGCAAACTGTGCCTTGAGCTCGGGCGACGCGAGAATCTCGGCCAGCGCAAACGTCTGGTCGATCGCGTCGGGTGCAGTGATGATCCGGCCGGCGGCGACCGTTTCATCGACAAACAGCCCCTGGCCGGCACCGGCGATGGCCGACGCGGCAATGTGGTAACGCGGCAGGATCATGGGACGCGACAGACTGGCTGCAGAGGCGCGCGAGTGTAGCGCACGCAGCGCGGCGAACTGCCAAATCGGCGCCGGGCGACCGGCAGCGGTTGGATCGCACGCAGTACAATGGCGCTTCTGCCCGCGCTGGAGCTTTCATGGATACCGCCCGCCTTTCCCGCTTCGTCAGTGACCTGTGGGACAAAGAGGTCGTACCGCAACTGGTCGAATACATCCGCATTCCCAACAAGTCGCCGATGTTTGACGCCAAGTGGAAACAGCACGGGCACATGGATGCCGCGTTGAAGCTGATGGAAACCTGGGCGCGCTCCAAGCTCACGGCGCTGCCGGGTGCCACGCTGGAGGTGCTGGAGGCGGAAGGTCGCACCCCGCTCATCTACATCGAAGTGCCGGGTGTCGGTGACGATACGGTGATGTTGTACGGCCACATGGACAAGCAGCCGGAGATGACCGGCTGGAGCGAAGGCCTGGGGCCGTGGACGCCGGTGCTCAAGGATGATCGCCTGTACGGTCGTGGCGGCGCCGATGATGGCTACGCGATTTTTGGTGCGGTATCGGCGCTGCTCGCGTTGCACGAGCAGGGTGTGCCGCACGCGCGTTGCGTGGTGCTGATCGAAGCTTGCGAAGAGTCCGGCAGCCTGGACTTGCCGTATTACGTGAATCTCCTCGCGACGCGGATCGGCAGCCCGACGCTGGTGGTGTGCCTGGATTCGGGTTGCGGCAATTATGACCAGCTGTGGTTGACCACCTCGTTGCGCGGTATGACCGGCGGCAATCTCACCGTGCAGGTGCTGGATGAAGGTGTGCATTCGGGTGACGCCTCGGGCGTGGTGCCGGACAGCTTCCGCATTCTGCGCAACCTGCTGTCGCGTCTGGAGGACTCGGCTACGGGCGAGATCAAGCCCAAAGAGCTGTACGTGGAAATCCCGGCCGAGCGGGTGGAACAGGCCGCGCTTTCGGCCAAGGTGCTGGGCGCGGATATCTACGACAAGTTTCCATGGGTCAAGGGCATGCAGCCGGTGACGCTGGATCTGACCGAACTGGTGCTCAATCGCACTTGGCGGCCACAGTTGGCGATCACCGGCATGGACGGCATTCCGCCGTTGGAAAGCGCCGGCAATGTCTTGCGTCCGCTGACCTCGGCCAAGCTGAGCTTGCGCGTGCCGCCAACGCTCAACGGCGCGCAGGCGGGGGCGTTCCTCAAGCATTTGCTGGAAAAAGATCCGCCGTACGGGGCCAAGGTGACGTTTGAGCTGGAAAAGGACGGCAGCGGCTGGAATGCCCCGGCACTGTCGCCGTGGCTGGCGAAAGCCGTGGACGATGCCTCGCGGCAGTACTTTGGCGCGCCGGCAACGTTCATGGGTGAGGGCGGCAGCATTCCGTTCATGGGCATGCTGGGGGAAAAATTTCCCGCGGCCCAGTTCCTGATAACCGGCGTGCTTGGCCCGCATTCAAACGCCCACGGTCCGAACGAATTTCTGCACATTCCCACCGGCAAGAAGGTCAGCATGATCGTGGCTGACGTGGTGGCGCGACATCATGCACACGGGCAGGGCGCGGGTAACTGATGGTGGAGCGGGACGCCGCCACCGACTCGACCTGGCTGGCTGCGAGCTGGGCACAGATCAGCCGCCGCGTTGCCGATGCCTGCCGTGCCGCCGGGCGCGATCCGGGCGAGGTCAATATCCTGCCGGTCAGCAAGACCTTCGGGCCGGCTGTGATCCGGGCGGCCGTCGCGCTGGGGTTGCACCGTTTCGGCGAGAACAAGGTGCAGGAAATTCGTGACAAGTCGGTGCCGCTGGCTGATTGCGGCATTGACTGGGTGATGATCGGCCACCTGCAGACCAACAAGGCCAGGGAGGTCGCGCGCCTGGCCAGCGAGGTGCAGTCGCTGGACCGGCCTGAACTGGCCGCCGCGCTGGATCGCCGGCTGCAACAGGAAGGCCGCGTCATCGACGTGCTGGTGCAGGTGAAGACCTCGTCTGAGCCAAGCAAGTATGGTTTGCCGCCCGAGGCGCTACCCGGGTTTCTGGACACCCTGCGCGCGTACGACAGCATGCGTGTGCGTGGACTGATGACGCTGGCCATCAACTCGCCCACGCCCGAGGCCGTCCGTGGCTGTTTCCGCCTGCTGCGCGAGCTGCGCGATCAGGCAGCGGCGCGTGGGCATGACTTGCCCCGCTTGTCGATGGGCATGAGTGGCGATTTCCCCCTGGCCATCGCCGAGGGCGCGACCGAGGTGCGGATCGGTACCGCAATCTTCGGCCAGCGACCCTATCCGGATTCTTATTATTGGCCCGGATGATCCGATTGGTTCAGTAAACTTTGTGACGCGCTTCGCGCTCGATGGTTGAAAGGTCTGAACTATCAACAAGATGGGAAATCGGGGAAGCAGTGCGGTCGCCCGAAACGATGCGGTTTAGTTAACTTCAATTGAACACCCGCCTTGATTCTTCTTGGTAAGTTCACCCCTTGCTCACGTCACTGGCCAGTTTTTCGGCCGGTGTTCGTGTCTCGCCCGAGGACTCTTACCGCATGCCGATCAAGCGATTGACTGTTGCTGCCGCGCTTGTTTCGCTGCTGCTGGCTGCGGGTTCACTCCAGGCGCAAGTCGCCGTTACCGCGAAGACACCGGCTCCGGCCAGTATTCCGGCGGTCGCCAAGGCCGACACCCCGGCCACGCACACCACGGCCACGGCGCACGCCGTGGCCAGGACTCGTGGGACGCGCAAGGCGCATGCAGTCGCCAAGGCGCATACCAGGCCGCACAAGAGTCACCCTGCCACGCGCGCCAGCGGCGTGGCCCGGTCGCCAGCCGACAGTGCACCGGCCAGTGCTGACGCGCAGCCGGCAACGCTGGCCGCACCATCGAGCGGGGAGTTGACCTTCCACGTCGGCCCGTCGGTGTTGTCCCCGGCTTCGGCTGGCACCACGGAAACAGCGGGGCAGGTCGGTGGCGCCACTGCAGACCCGGCCGCTGACAACGCCGCGAAGGTCACTGACCTGCGCAAGGCACTGATTGGCCTGGCGATGAATTTGCGCGATACCCGCTATGTGCGTGGTGGTCGCGATCCGTCCACCGGTTTTGATTGCAGTGGCTTTGTCCGCTACGTGTTTGCACATGCCATCGGCATGAAGCTGCCGACCAATTCCGCGTCACAGTTCCTTGCCGGGCTCAAGGTTGACCGCGCGGACATGAAGCCGGGCGACCTGGTGTTTTTCCAGACGGGTCGCAAGCATCACATCTCGCATGTGGGCATCTACCTTTCCAATGGCCGCTTCATCCACTCGCCGGCCACCGGCAAGACGGTGCAGGTTTCCAGTCTGAGCGAGTCGTATTGGGCCAGGCATTTTGCTGGTGCCAAGCGCCCCTCCGGCATTGTCGCGGCGGCCGACAACGGCTGAAACCGGGCGGTGCAAATCCGAGGGATGCATTGAGAGCCGCCAGCGGGCGGCTTTTTCAATTTGCGGAAGGGTGACAGCCAACGCTGGAGCCGATCCCGTCTCCCGGCATCTCCGGTTCGCGAGCCTGAACTCGGCTTGGGCGCTGGAAATGGAACGTCATCGGTGCGCTCCACCGCCGCACACGGCGCTCACCAATTCCCAGTCTGACGCCCCCTCGCGGTTCAGCGCCATGGTGGATTCAGCGTCACTGGGCTTTTGCATGAGCCTGAGCGATCTGCGCGAAAAACGTGATGCACGAAGTCGGCATCATTGCGCACAGTTGCGGTGTCACCGAACCGCGCCAGCTCAACCGCGGGTATTGCCGTGGGTTGGCGATGACGGCTTGTCGGTGCCGCTGGAAAGCCTGTTCCCGTATGCGGAAACAGTGGGCTGAGCGCCCGGTCAGCGCGCCGATCGCTGGCTCAATTACCAGGTATCGACTCGTGAGTGACCAGCCGTCAGCACCGCCCAGCCTGTTGCGGTACGGATCTGCAACGGCTTGAAGCGACGCTTGTAGTCCATCTTGGGGTGACCGTCGATCCAGAAACCGAGGTATAGCCATGGCAGGCCGCGGCGGCGGGCCAGCTCCACCTGTTGCAGGATGGCGAACGTGCCCAGGCTGCGTGTCTCCGCGCCCGGATCGAAGAACGTGTAAACCGCGGAAACGCTGTTGGGACAGATATCGGTGACGGCGACGGCCAGCAATTGTTCATCGCGGCGCACTTCCAGAAACAGCGTGGGACTCCACGGCGCGGCGAGGAAGCGGTTGAAATCGTCGGGTCGCGCGTCATCCATGCCACCACCGGCGTGGCGCGCACGCAGATACCGCGCATACAGTTGATGCCGTTCGGCGGTGAAGCCCGGTGCCAGCTCGTGTACGTTGAGGTCGGCGTTGCGGCGCAGACAGCGTTTTTGCGTACGGTCCGGCTGAAACCGGCTGACGTCGATGCGGCAGGGCGTGCACGCATGACAGTGGGTGCACTGTGGCAGGTACAGATGTCCGCCCGCGCGGCGGAAGCCACGCGCGAGTGCCGGGCCGTACAACTGTCGCAAGTCTGGCGCGGTCGGGTCCAGGACAAGGTTTTGCGCCGTGCGCTCGGGGAAGTAGCCGCAAGTGTGTGGCAAGGTCTGGAACAGCCGGACGCGGTCAGAGCGCATGGCGCGATTCTAGGAACTCGGATGCAGGAAACCAAGTGGACAAGGCGTGCCGTTTTGGTCGCCGTTTGGGGCACGCTGACACCGGTGGCGCCGGCGTCGGGACACACACGTATCTCGGTTGGGTCCGGCCACTGCCGTGAGCGGCGATCGCGCGACGCGGCGTGGTCAGATGTAGTGCAGGTAACGCAGCATCAGCATGACGCTTGCTGCCAGCACCACCAGCAGAGCGATACGCCGCGCGCGCGCCGCCACCTGCTGGCGACGTGCATATGGCGAGTTGTTGCGGGCTGCCGCCAGTTCGTCACCGTGCACGGTGAATGGCTCGATGCCCAGCTCGGTGAGCACGACGCGCGCCCGGGTGTAGTCGTCCGGATGGGTGATCCAGACCTGCGCCCACTCGTCACGGCGTTCGCTCCGTTGCAAGTAGCTGGCGCGCTTCCACGTCGAATGGTCGTAACGCGAACGATTGAGCACGCGCGTGGCGATGCCTTGTGCGGCCAGCAACGCGACCAGGCGATCGATGTTTTCGCTGCGGGGAGAGGTGTAAAGCTGGCGCATGCAGACAGTTTAACTGGTTGCGTCGATATCACCGCCTGCGTCAGGGTTGATGTATGCGAATCAGGCCTTCCTGTGCGCTGGACGCCACCAGCCGACCGTCGCGGCTGAAGATCTGCCCGCGTGCCAGCCCGCGTCCGCCTTGGGCGGTCGGGCTGTCGAACGAGTACAACAACCAATCGTCGACCCGAAATGGCCGATGGAACCACAGTGCGTGGTCCAGGCTGGCCATCTGCACATGGTCGGTCAGGTAGGAGATGCCGTGCGGCAGCGTGGCGGTTCCGATCAAGTGGAAATCCGAGGCGTAGGCCAGCAGCACGCGATGCAGGGTCGCCGCGTCGCTGATGGGCGAGATGAGCTTGAACCAGATGTGCTGGATCGGCGGGCGCTTGGCCGGATGTCGCTCGTCGCTGGGCCATACCTGGCGAAACTCGAACGGACCGTCGATACCCATCCAGCGCTGCAGCTTGACCGGCAAGCGGTTCAATTCCGCGGCGGGCAACGGTGACCGTGGTTCGATGTCCTCCGGCGCCGGTACTTCCGGCATCGAGGTCTGGTGTTCGACGCCGATTTCGGGGCGCTGGAACGACACGGAGCCGGTCAGGATCGGTTGCCCGTGCTGGATCGCCACCACCCGCCGCGAGGAAAACGAACCGCCATCGCGCGCGCGTTCGACGCTGTAGACAATGGGCGCGTCGATATCGCCGGCGCGCAGGAAATACGCGTGCAGCGAATGCGCCTCGCGCGCGCTGTCCACGGTGTGCTGGGCGGCAGCCAGGGCCTGCCCCAGCACCTGGCCGCCAAATACGAAACGGGTACCAATGTCACGACTCTGGCCACGGAACAGGTTGTCTTCCAGTTGCTCAAGCTCCAGCAGATCGATCAGTTCGGCGACGTGGTTGTGCGGCATGAAACGTACCCGTAGTGAAGGTCAATCCGGAATTATAAGGCGCCGCGGTCGGTTGCCCGCCGCGTGGCCGGTCGCCGCGACCGCGGTGCTGCGCCCTTGTGCTAAGGCACGGCGAGTCGAGCCAGGCCGCTGTCGGCCAGCACTTCCGCCCACGGAAACTGGCATCCGGGGTCGAGCTTGCGCCTGACGGTCAGCGCCGGATTGTCGCTGGCGGTCACCAGCGCCGTGTCCAGATCTTCGTGGCCGGCGATGTGTTGCAAATGCGGAAAGGCGGCGCGCAAATGCGCGAGCAACGCCCGCAACGCCGCGATCTGCGGTGCGGGATACGGCTCGGTCATCTGCTGCTGGCGCGAGTCCCACCA